>JAQICJ010000284.1 GCA_027858615.1 Deltaproteobacteria bacterium | reverse complement strand
GGATCAGAGGAGAAGAAAATGAAATGTCAAAAATGCAAAACTGAAATCAAGGGGAAACTTAAATTCTGCCCCCAATGCGGAGCTCCCGTCAAAGCAAAACCTAAAAAAACTTTATTCTGGACACCTGGAGATGAAAAAATACCGGATTTCAAAAATAAAGCCAAAGCAAGTGGAGCTTCCCAACCATCTCCTTCAAAATCACCTTCTTTTCCTGTTTCAGGGACCCCAGACAATTCTATTTCTCCTCCTCCCTCCGGTTCTCCACCGCCACCTGCATCATCATCTTCAAATTCTCTTCCTTCCCCACCTTCCCTTGGGGTACCAGCTAGTTCAGCCTCCCAATCCAATTCGGCACCTGTAGATTCGTCCCTTCCTCTTGACATGAATAATCTGAATTTCTCAAATTCTGCTTCAAATCCATATCAAGATAACACTTCTTCACCAATCCAGACTTCAGATACCCAAGGAGCAATAAATTTTAAAAATGTTTCTGCTTCCGATAATTCCCAGAAAAAAATTATTTATGTAATCATCATGATTATTTGGCTACTTGCGATTGCAGGGCTGATTTATTATTTTGTAAAATGAACCATATTCCCCAAGCTGTAGTTTTTGATATTGGAAATACCTATTCAAAAGTTGGTTTTTTTGACACTTCTGGAGAAATCATCGCCAGAGAAAGAATCAAACTGTCTACACTTGCCACTGCTCAAAAAATCAATGATACAGATATCAATCTGCAAATTAAACAGAACTTGACTCGGCTGTTGTCAAAACATCGGGATAAATTGCCGGCAGTTTATATTTTGGGTGGAGTTTCATCTCCAAACATGAAAATTATCAGGGAGCAACTTACCGCTTTGAGGGGAGAAAAGAATTTTGCAGATTGTTTCAGTGGATTACCTTCGGATTCCAGCAACAATTTGAACAGAATATTTGTATTTGAGCTCGGGATTAATTCTCCCTGGGGAATAGAGTTGGACATTAAATCCAAATCCACTCTCGGACTCGATCGAATTGCCAATCTGGTTGCTGCTGCCCATGAGTGGCCCGAGAACAGTGCAGTTGTGGTTGATGCCGGCACAGCAGTAACCGTAGATTTGCTTGTATCTGGAAAGGTTTTTGCCGGGGGCACGATTTCCCCAGGATTGAATATGATGAGTCATGCTTTGGCTGCTTATACGGCAAATCTGCCCTTGGTAACTCCCCGGGATTTTCAGGATATCCACATAGGTAAATCCACCAGGGAAGCTTTGGGTAGCGGACTTCTCCACGGTTTTATCGGTATGGTGGATCGACTGACAGAACAAATAATGGCGCCATGCAAGACAAGACCCATCGGGATTGCTACGGGTGGAGACGGAGATCTGCTACTCAAACATTCCAAATTTTATACAATTTGCCGACCTGATTTGACGTTGAAGGGATATTATTTGACGGGCATCAAGGTATTTAGTTCTATATTTAGATGAATTTAAAGTTGCCACAGAACCTTTCAAATGTTAGGATTAGATTCAAATCAAATAATAGCTACCTTTAAACTGCTGCCTGGATTCTGTTATATGAGTAAAGCAAAAAAATCCCTTACTACAGGTCAACGAAGAGTTTTCAACACTATTATTCATCTCATCAAAAGAAACGGGTATCCCCCCACAACCAGGGAATTGGCCGCAGAACTGGGTATCAAGGCTCCTTCAGTCCACGAACAATTGAATAGATTGCAAAAGAAGGGGTTTATCAACAAACAGAAGAATAAGGCCCGTTCTATTGAGGTTCTCAAAAGACCTGCTTCCTCAATAGTTCAAACCAATAGTGCAAAATTTACTCAAATTCCTGTTATAGGAGAAATAGCGGCAGGTCTTCCTCTTTTCGCAACTGAAAACTATTCGGGAAAAGTCAGAGTTAAGGCTGATATTTCCAGACGAGGCAAGATATTTGGTTTGAAGGTAAAAGGCGACAGCATGATCGGCAGTGGTATAGATGATGGCGATATTGTAGTCGTCCGCCAGCAACCTGCAGCCGAGCATGGAGAAATAGTTGTTGTTCTTTTGGGCGAAGAAGCCACCGTTAAAAAAATATCCTACAGCGGAGACGTGGTCAGACTCATAGCTTCAAATCCGGCTTACAGTCCCATCAATGTCGATGTTCGGGAAGATTTTCGTATTCTAGGCAAGGTCTTGACCTGGGTCAAAAAAGAAAATATCTAAATTTTAAGTTCAATCCAAAATTTTTACCAAGTTCATTAAAAAACGGATTTCAGGGGATAGATATTATGGAGATTGAGACAGATGGCTCCCTGATCATTTTGGACAATACCTTGGAGAATAAAGGGAGTTGATGCTATCAACAGATGTTTATATTTACTGAAAGCTTTGGGGAAAAGAACGGTCTCATAGATAGCTGTATCGTCTTCAAAGGTTATAAATTCCATAGGTTGTTTTTTTGAGGTGATTATCAACTTGGAGGTTATGGGCCAGCCGACTGTTTTGACGAATTTTCCAACAAATTTTGGCAGGTTGATAGCCTTGATCAGACTACCGATTTTATTTAGCTGTTTTTTGTAAAAAACAAGGGGATGATCATCACAAAGGAAGCCGAGATGGCGGAAAAATAATTTTTGGGTGGAATGTTTATCGGGATTTTTATTGGAAAAAACAGGAATAGCAGGTTGTTGCCGAGGGAAATTTTCAGAAAAGAGGGTGTTGTTTTGCTTGATTTTTTTGTTTTTTCTGTTGAGAAGCAATTCCCATAATTGTATGGCTTGGTTGCGGTGTTGGAAAAGCGGATTCAGGGTGCCAGTTGCTGTAAGGACTTCTATTTCATTTTGTGGTGGTTCTATCCTGTTGATGAAATCTTGGGGAGAGGTAAAAACCCCTCTGTTTTTGCGTGATTCAAGAATTCTGGATATGGTTTTGCTGGAAAGTTCGGGGATTGCCATGAAACCAGCAAGAATAGTATTGTGGGAAGCATGGAATTTATATCTGCTTGAATTAATGTGGGGAGGTTTTATGGTGATTCCCATTCTTCTGGCCTCACTGATATAGCCCAGGGTGGAATAATAGCCTCCCTGGTTGGAAATAACTGCCGCCAGAAAAGGAGCCGGATAATGAGTTTTGAGAAAAGTTGATTGAAATGAAACCATGGCGTAGGAAGCTGAATGTGGTTTGCAAAAAGAATAACCCTGAAAGGAAAGAACCATTTTCCAGATTTTTTGGCTGCTTTGCAGATCGATGTTATTAGCAGCAGCTCCTTTGATAAATTTTTGTTTTAATTCTGATAATTTTTGGTGTCGATCTTTGCGGGAAAGAATTTTGCGAAGTTGATCGGCTTCTTTCCAGGAGAATCCGGCAATTTTGACTGCCACTCGGGATACATCTTCCTGATAGCACATAATGCCGAATGTTTCGCTGAGAAGATTGTCCAGAACCGGATGAATACTTTGGTAGGGTTGGCCCTTTAGCCGTTGGATATATTTTTTGATGTAGTTGTTTGCTGCTGGTCTGATAATGGAACTGTGAATAACCAGATGTTCAAAATCGCCAACTTTGGTTTTTTTTTGCAATTGACGCATGGCCGGTGATTCTACGTAGAAAATTCCCATGGTATGGCCACTGGCCAGAAGTTTTCTCGTAGGTTTATCATCAAGGGGAGTGATAGTAGTAAAAGGATTCTCAATTTCATTTTCCCCGAGGTTGGCAATTGTATCTCTGATAACTGCCAGAGAGCGGTTTCCCAGAAGATCAATTTTGATAAGACCGGCATCTTCAGTTCCATCTTTTTCCCAGGTTATTACATTTATTCCTTTGGTTGCCTTTTTCAAAGGCACATAATTGCTCAGAGGTTTGGATGTAATGACCAATCCCCCGGAGTGAACACCTGTATGGCGAGGAAAGGATTCGAGTTTTTGAGCTATAGTTATAATTTGAGGCCAGGGGGCGGGAAGAGAAAGCAACTTGGGACTATATTTGCGAAATCCATGAGAGAACCAGGTGTCTATTTTTCTTAATTTATAGACAGTTGTTTTGATTTCTGAGGAGGTCATGCCAAAAGCTTTTGCTGTTTCCCGCAGAGCACTTCGAGGTTTGAAATGGATGTGGTTGCAAACCATGGCACAGTATTTGGAGTTGAAAGCAGAAATCACCTCGTTGATTATCTGATCTCTTTCGTCCCAAGCGAAATCAATGTCGATGTCTGGAGGATCTTCTCGATCGAGGTTGAGAAAGCGCTTGAAATCAAGGTTGTGCTTGATTGGATCGACATTGGTTATTCCCAGAGAATAGGCAACTATACTTGCAGCACCGCTTCCCCGGCCACAAATTCTGGAAGCTTTGCTGATGATATCTTTTACTGTGAGAAAATAGTGTTCAAAACCTTTTTTGAGGATAATTTCAAGTTCAAAATCAATACGCGCGATAACTGTTTCGGAAAGTTCTCCATATCGGGATTCAGCCCCTTTGAAAACAAGTTGGCGCAAATGTTCTGCAGGGTTATTAACGGGATAGGCTGGAAAAATATCAGTGAATTTGATCTGTTTGAGATGACACAGCCCAGTGATATGGCGGGAGTTTGATAAAGCTTCTGGTGCAAAGGAATACTGAGTTTTCAGGTTATCTAAAGCCGGAAGATAGTTTTGGGGAGAAGCAAGATCGACAGGTTGCAAACGGGCAATTGTAGTTTTAAGTGCAATTGCTCGCAAAACTCTATGCAAGGTGAAATCACAGCGGTGGACAAAGAAAACCGGAGGAACTGCAGCTGCCGGTATTCCTGTGTTTTTGGCAAAACGATAAAGATTGTAATTATGGGGAGAAAGGGCGGCGTAGACAAAGGGGTGGCACCGGGGAGATGAACTGAGTATTTTGAGTAAATTCTGATTGTCCGAGAGAATGATATTATTTTGATCAAACAGGTGCAGCAAAGAGGGCACGTTTGCATTTTCGAGGTTGAGGCGGGTGATGAAATTGGAGATATTGGAATATCCATTGAGATTGCGGGCGAGAACGATAAATCTATATTTTTTTATGAAGATTGTGGTGCCGATAATGGGGGTAATTGGTTTGTCAGCACAATAACTGAAGAATTTGTGGACTCCATACAGGTTTTGCAGATCGGTAAGGGCAAAGGCTTTATATCCCTCTTCCACGGCCTTGTCCACAAGTGCTTCAATTGGGCTGCCGCCCCAGAGAAGAGAGTAGTTGGAACAATTGTTAAGCAGGGTAGTCATTTTGGTTGTTCAAGTTGGGCAGGATAGTGGTTGATGCCGGCAGAACAGCGATTATTCCGTATTTGTTGCGCAGATGATCGAGGGTTGATTGTAGTTTGAGTTGGTGATTGTGGTTTTTGAACAGAGAATATTGAGATTTGCTTTGTTGCAGACGGGAAAGGGAAAGGGTGATTTTTTTGATGCTGATTCTTCGATTCAAGGCCTTCTCAAACAGATGGCAACCGATTTTAAAGATTTTATCATCGGCTTTGATGTTGCAGTGGACTGTTTTTTGCCGAGAGGTAGATTTGTGATCGCTGTAGAGAAGGTTGAGCTTGAATTTTCGAGCTCCTAAGCCATATTTGCGCAATTCAAATCCGGCTTTTATTGAAATCAGGCGCAGGTGAGCTTTGATGAGAGTGGGATCGTCGTGAGCATTGTTGAGCAGTTTGGAGAAGACAATAGATGGTTGTCGGACCAGAGAGTTGTTTACCGGTGAAGGATCGATGCCTCGGGCCCGGTTGAGGAGCCCGGATGCCGAATTGCCCAGAGCATGGGATGCCTGATGTTGGTTGAGACTGGCCAACTCGCCTATATAGCGGATGCCGAGAAGGTAAAGCCGAGCTTTGGTAGAGGAGCCGACCCCGGGAAGATAATCTACTTTTTGCGGTTTCAAAAAATTGGCTTCGTCTCCGGGTGGAATAGAGGCAAAGCCGGCAGGATTGAGAATTCTGGTTGCCACCTTGGAAACCAGCTTGTTGGAAGCCAGAGCTGTAGTTGGATCGAGGGAGAAATGGTTCTGGTATTCGAGTTTGAGTCGGGCGGCAGTATCGATGGAAATGCCAAAAAGAGTGCGAGTGCCGGTGATATCAAGAAAAATATTGCCTGAACCACAGTTTTCAACCAGGGGAGAATAAGTTGAAGCCAGTTTGAAAATTTTTTGTCCTGCCTGCTGGTAAAGAGAAGGATTAGGAGGAAGAACTTTGATATCCGGACAGATGAAACGGGCTTTGCTCAGGGTCATGCCGCGCCTGATTCCTTCCTGGAAGGCCAGACGGGAAGGGTCGAGAATGAAAATACGGGGAGTATTGACTGACGCAATCACAAAGGGAATTCTGTTAAGGGAATTATCTTGCAGAGCCTCGAGAGAAGCCATGAAACTGGTGAAATTGATGTGGATTATTTCGCGATACATTGTTATGGGGTAATCTTTGCTTTTTCCAGAATATTTTTTAACATCTGAGCGTTTGTGGGGGCTTGTCCTTTGCGGTGGTTGTTGAAATAAATACGTATTTTCTGTGCAGTTTTAACAAGGGTTTTCAAACGTGAAATCCAACTGCTCAATTCTTTTTGGGAATAAAGATAATCGAAACGGGAGGAGGCATTGCCATCCCACCAGTTTTGAGCGTTGCGACCATGAAACCTGATATAAGCCAGTTTGGAAGTAGTTATGTCGATCGTGGGCGGAACGCCTTTGATGCGCGGAGCATCGGTAATGCAAAAGCCAACTTCGCGCTGACGCAGTCCTTCGAAAGTGCGGCGATTGAGCCAATGGGGATTGCGGAATTCTACAACCAGTGGCAGTTCTTGAAGTTCTCGGAGCAATTTGTCCAGATAAAGGCGATTGTCTTTTTCGTAGTGAAATCTATAGGGAAATTGGAGGAGAACTGCAGCCAGACGATTGCTTTGCAGCAGGGGAGTAACTGCCTGAATATAAGCTTGTATATTTGTTTTCCAGGTAGCTGGGTTGGGTCGGTGAGTCATGGATTCGTGGCCTTTTATGGAAAAGTCCATGTCTGGATTGCTGTTTTTGATGAAGGTTTCTATTTGGGTTTTCTGGGGAAGGCGATAGTAGGTGAAATTGAGTTCTACTGTGGAAAAATTGTTGGAATAGTAGTAAAGAAACTTTTTGCGGGAGATGCTTTGGGGGTAGAAATTATTGACCCAGTCCAGATAATCGTAACCTGAAGTTCCTGTTTTGATATCTGCCATTTTATTCCTCAGTTTGAGAAAACAGTAATAAGCTGCCGGACAAACGCCTGCTTGATTTGTAACAGTTTGACTCTCTTGATAGTACCTAACATATGTAAGGTTGTCAATCTTGAATTCATTTAAGACGGGGAATCTTTGGGGCCAGATTGATACAAAATTTTGAAATAAACTTAGTGAAAACAAGAAGAAGGGATTTATTGAAAAAAAATTAATTTATCCAGGGATGCCACCGATTGATGGCGAATTTATTTTTAGAGGCAAGAGGAGAACCGTGATAATTATCAACGGGTTTTCTTGAGTGCATTATCTGTTTTAATCTTTCAATTGATGAAGATTGAATAACTTTTTGAATCAGTTTTCCAGATATTTTATTGGCGCTTTCGAGCAGGGTGTTCTGGTCAAGTACGATAATCACATGACCTTTCCAGAGGATAAGATCAAGAGGTTGCAAGAGTGCTTTGATTTGGCGGGCCGAAAGGTTGGAGATGGGGAGTGAGCGTCCAAATTCGAGCAATTGAGATGTATTTCTGGGAGTAAACCCGTAAGTGGCGTAATAGAGGAGCCCGCTGCAATCTACTCCTTTTTGCAGTTGATGATGATTTGGCTTTGAATTTTCAACTGGCAGTTTTAATAATTCAACAAGGCGGGGAATTCCTTCGGGAAAATTGCAGCCCCAGCAATAACGAGTAGATATTTTGGCCAGGGTTTGGAGTTTTGCCAGAATTTTACCCGGGGGGAAAAGAGGGACGGCTCTTGCAGGCGGTTTTACTGAATAAAGATCCAGAAACTCCAGAGGAAGATAGCAATTATTGCATTCATATTCGTCTGTTTCAACTTGTACCAGCTTGACCTTATCTGTTGTTGTAATTTTACCGAGTTTGAAAACAGTACCGGGGAAAGCTGCAAATTCGACAGCAGTAAACAAGTGATTTTGGTTGAGATAGTTGTTGCTGCTCAATTGCCGTAAAGCCGAAAGAGAGTTGAATACCGGTGTTCTGGTTTTGCTGACTCCATAGGTTGCTTCTGACTCAGAATCAACGGGAGAGCTGGAAAAGGGCTGATAATAGATGTTGTCTTTGAGAACAGGAAAAAGGAGATTGGAAATTAAGATGAGAGAATAAAGCAGGGAGGGCAGGTTCATTATATATTATTTGGCTTCCATGGCATTTTTGACCAGGGAGATAAATTCTTTGCGATAATTGAATTTATCAGTTCCAAGTGCTGCTTGTGCAGTTGATACAACCCAATTTAAGGAGGCATTGCCCTTATATTTGGAATCACGCAGTAACATTCCGAAGGCGGCAACAGAGGCTGCAAATTTAGTGTCATTGCTGGACTGGGAGAATTGAACAGTTCTATCTAAAACAGGGAATTTGATTAATTTGCTTTTTTTGCCTTTGGGTTTTTTATAACGCATTTTCAAGGTCATTACTTCATTGCCTTGGGATTTGCCGGTAAGTTTGCGATCGGTTTGATATTTGAGTTTGTCTATGCCGGGAACTTTGATTTTGGTTCCAGCTGGAACCAGTTGGTAAATAGCTGTTACCATGTGTCCGGCGCCAATTTCGCCGGCATCTTTTTTGTCGTCGTTGAAATCGCGGGCGGCCATGACTCTGTTTTCGTAGCCAAGCAGTCGATAGGCTTTAACTTTGGCTGGGTTGAATTCAACTTGGATTTTGACGTCTTTTGCTATAGTGTGAAGAGTGCCGCTCAATTGCTGCGAAAGAACTTTGCGAGCTTCATTATAGGAGTCGATGTAAGCATAGTTGCCATTACCTTTGTTGGCGATTTTTTCAAGAAGAGCATCATTGTAATTGCCCATGCCAAAGCCAAGAACGGTAAGGAAAACATTGCTTTTTGCCTTTTCAGTGATCATTCTTATCAATTCGCTGCGGTTGGTGACTCCCACATTAAAGTCACCGTCTGTAGCGAGGAGAACTCTGTTATTGCCATTTTTAATGTAGTTTTTAAGGGCGATTTTGTAGGCAAGTTTGATTCCAGAGCCGCCGTCGGTTGAGCCACCGGCTTTGAGACTGTTGAGTGCCTGCAGAATCTTGCTTTTCTGATTGCAGGTTGTTGAATCCAGAACCAGACCGGAAGCGCCAGCATAAACAACTATTGCAACTCTGTCACCTTTGTTGAGTTGGTTCAGCAGCAAAGTAAATGCCTTTTTCAAAAGAGGAAGCTTTTTCCCGTAATTCATGGAGCCGGATACATCAAGCAGAAAAACAAGGTTGGATTTGGGGAGTTTGTTTTTTTGCAGAGTTTTTCCCTTTATCCCGATTCTGAGAAGTTTATGGCCATTTTTCCAGGGACAGGTTGCCAGTTCCGCATTTACTGCAAAAGGAATTTTGGAATTGGCTGACGGCGAATCATATTTGTAATCGAAGTAGTTGATGAGTTCTTCCAGTCTTACCGATCCTTTTGGGGGTTTGCGTCTATTTTTGAGATATCTCCTCATATTGGAATAGGAAGCAGTGTCCACGTCAATGCTGAAAGTTGAAAGGGGAGAGTCGCCCACGAGTTTGAAAGGGTTTTCATAGATGCGATCATATTTTTCTGTGTTGAAATTCTGATTGAATCTTTTTTTATCAAATTCAGTTTGTCCCTTTCTTCTTTTTTTGGGTTTGGGAGATCTGATTGCGCTGGCTTTGCCAAATTTTCTTTTCAATCCGCTGACGGATCCTCTGGACCTTTTCATTTTCGAAGGAGATCTTTTAGCAGAAGACGGAGGTTTGGCGGCATTATCAGTTTTGACGGAACCAGAAGTTTCCTTTTCGTCCTTTGATGTAATTTTACTTTCACCAGGAGTTTCTGACTTATCTGACTTTTTGTCGGAGATTTTGGTTTTTGAAGATTTTGAAGATGAAGAAGAACTTGGAGATTTATCTTCTCGTTTACAGGCGAAAGACAGGGATAAAACAAGAATTACAATGGATATAAAATTAGTTGATTTCATGATTGTTCCTTTCTGAATGGAAAAAGAATAACATAAAAGTAAATATATTTTGAGTACTTTTTAGTTTCCGTTTTTTTATAAACAAGACTACGAATAAAATATAAAAACCTTCTTCTTTTTTTTCATTTCTATTCTGGTAGTATTTGAAAAATTACTTTCTGCCACTTTTCTATTAAATTCATGCTCGAGGTTAAAAATGAGAAAAACAAGAAAAAACAATGAAATGCGAGAAATTAAAGTTGTAACGGGAATTCAGAAAGATCCTGCAGGTTCAGTTTTGATAAGTTTTGGGCAAACCAAAGTGCTATGCAGTGCTTCTGTAGATGAGAGGGTGCCCCGCTGGCTTAATAAAGAAGGTCAGGGTTGGGTTACGGCAGAATATGCCATGCTTCCGGGTTCAACTGGAGATCGCAAGTCAAGGCGCATTGGAGGCAGAGAGAAAGAGATTCAGCGTCTGGTAGGCAGAAGTTTGCGGGCTGCAGTGGATTTGAAAAAAATCGGTGAAAGAACCATAACCATTGATTGTGATGTGATTCAGGCCGATGGAGGCACTAGAACTGCCTCAATAACTGGAGGATACATAGCTTTAAGCCAAGCGATTCGAGCAATAATGCTTGCAGGAAAAATCAAGGAGTTGCCTTTGAAGGAATCGGTAGCTTCTGTATCCTGTGCCATTATAGATGGAAAAGTTTTTCTTGATCCGGATTATAGTGAAGATTTCAGGGCTGATGTGGATATGAATTTTGTGTTTGATGGAAGGGGAAATTTTGTTGAAGTTCAAGGCACAGCCGAAGGAAAAACCTTTGATGAAACAGAATTATTGAGAATGATCGAATTTGCCAAAAAAGGCTGCAAAGAACTGACTGAAGTTCAATCAGGATATTGTTTCAATCTTTAGAAGATTATATTGAATTCCCTCTAAATCCTTTATGGCAGAAGGCGACCTGTTCTTATAAATAATAGTTATAATTTTTAAAATATTTCTTTATAAAATGCTGTGTTTTGTTAGTGTCTGTTTTCAAGTATAAAACGAATTTGTTTATACTTGGTTCCCTTCCCAGAATGGGTTTTTTGACTTTGGATAAGAAGTTTGTTTCAGAAGCAAGGAGTAATTTCTCCGACATAGTTGATACTATTTCAAGAAGTTAAAACAAAGCATATCAATCCAAATTCCAAGTTCCAGATGGTTGCCTTCCTTATTTGGGAAGGGACCTAACTATAGTCCTACAGTATCTTAATTATGGTTATTAATTCACCAATTATTTCAACATCAGAAAAAATAATCAATCCCGCCAAACACAATGAAATTTCTGTCAAACTTGATAAATTTGATGAATATTTGGAAATAAGGATTATTGCCTCTTCTGAGAACAGTAAACCCGTTGTTGTCTGGCACAAAAAGATTTTTCTGATAAAGTCAGACAACAAATTATCAGTTCAGATTAAAATAAATATTTCCCAGGAATGCCTTCAAAGCGGAGCAACCATTGTTTAATTGCTCGTCCGGAAGAATAGCCTCCAATACCATTTTTTGAAAGAATACGATGACAAGGAATTATCAGGGGAAGGGGGTTTGCTCCCAGAGCATTTCCAACAGCTCTTGCCTTGTTGGAGTTGCCCAGGTTGCCTGCTGTTTCTCCATAAGTCTGGAAGGTGCCAAAGGGAAGGGCAGCAACTTTCTCAAGTACGGCAAATTGGAAAGGAGTCAGTTGGTTTTTGACGATCTTAACAGCATTAAAACTGGTAGTATGTGAACGGAAATATTGCTCCACCAGTTTGAGGATCTGATTTATTGTTGAATTCTCTTCATTATTTACTGTTTTTGGGAAGATATATCTTGCCATTGTATCAGTATAGATATAATGATAGTTTAATGATTTACAATGTTTAATCAAAAATAATTCGTTATTTTTAACAACAAAAGGAGCTTGTTTGGGGCAATGTATCAGAGTTGAATTGTTAAAACAGTTTGAATTGAGGAATTCTATAGATACAGGATGAAGATTTATCTTGATTATCCAAGGAAATGCTGTTTCATTTAAAAGTAAGAGTTTTTTCGACATAAATGATTGTTCAGAAAGGATATATAAAATGAGAATTGACGGTCATGGCCATGCCTGTGGAGAATATCTCAGTCTTAGCTCTATTAAAAGCCAATTGGATACTTATGGATTTGACTGTGTTGTTTTGTGTCCGGGACAATTGAACAACCCTAAATCATATCCTTTGCCGGAACTGGCCAAGTTTTTGCCTTCAGTTAATTTAATCAAATACTCCAATCTGCTTACCAAGGGGGTGGTTAAATTTTTTCAGGTTGAAAACGATCTTTCTGTTGGTAATCAGTATGTCTGGGAGTTGGCAAGCCAAAGCAGGGGAAGAGTTATTCAGTTCTTCTGGCTCACCAGAAAAATGGTTTCAACCCAGCTAACCAATAAATCGGAAAATCTTGTTTTTTCTTACCTTGATCGCCAATATGAAAATTACGGTTTTGCAGGAATAAAATTACACCAGTGCTGGGAGAAGTTTACAGTTGAATCAGAATATTTCAAGAGTGTAGCCAAATGGGCAATCAGTAAAAAACTTCCTCTTTTTATTCATCTCGGCTCCAGAAAAGAAGTTCTCAAGTTATTGCAACTAAAGAGTCAATTGCCAGAACTCAAGTTAATTATTGCCCATCTCTTTGGTTTTGATCTGGCAATTAAAAAGGGGCTTCCTTCAGGAACTTTTTTTGATATTTCCACCTACCAACTGGTAAGTGACAGGAAGTTGCTCAGGGCAGTAAAAGAATTGGGTCCGGAGAAACTTATTTTCGGAACAGATACACCCTATGGTAAAAACAACCTTGGGGGTAATTTGAATCGGTTGTCCAGGCTAGGTTTGGATCATAAATCCAAGAAGCTTATTCTTGGCAAAAACATGGAAGAACTTCTTTTTTAACTTCCATCTTTGCTGCAAAATTTTCTGATTCTTCGGAAAAAATTTCCGATTTCGTTGTTACAATGGTTGATACTGATAAGAAAAAAGGGGATAAAAACATGTGTTAAGTTTTTTTAAGGTAGTAATAACAATGTGTTAATTAATCTAAACAAAAGAGGAATAATAATTGCGTTTATTTGTAATGATGAATCAGGAATTGAGTCTTCTTGTTCAATAAGAATCAATTCAAGCCAATGGAGGAAAAAATGCCAGTGATGTTTGCAAAGTTGAAATATTTTAAAACAATATTCCTGAAGGGCACAGTCAGAAGTCAATCGGGTTTTTCCATGATCGTTGTTTTTTTGATCATGATTTCAATGGTGGGTGCCGCTACCTCCATGCTGGTTTCGACCAGATCTAATGTTCGCAGTGTAGGTCAGAACAGGGAAAAGGTTGTATCCCGGTATGTCGCTGAAGCAGCTGTTGCCCAAGCTAAATCAGTTATGAATTCAAATTGGAGTTCCTTCAATAAATGGACAACTTTGCTCAATTCTCCTCCTGTCCCTGCGGGAACTTATGTCGATTATACCTATGGAGGAGCAAGTACAGGATTGCCTGAAGTAAAATCCCGTCTTCTCTTTACTTATTCCAACAATTTGGATGATCCTAGTTTGGATCTTAATATAGACAATGATGGCAAGGTGATAATCAGGGGCAGGGGAGAGATCCTTGATCCAGGCTCTTCAACCCCGATAGTCTTGGCTGTTACGGTTATTGAGGTTCAGGTCTACAGGGAAGAGGGGATTCCCTCTACTTACGGCTACAGTGCTCAGAGTCATGCCGGGACCGACCAGGCCAGTTTTTCATCAAAAGATATCAACGCAGTTGATTTTTCCAACAGTTTTTCATTTTAGAGGTTTGTCATGAAAAGAATTCTTCTCTTTCTAATTATTCTGGCTCCTGTTGTTCAAACTACCACTGCCCACAGAGGCCGCTACCAAAGCGGTTCTGTTGTATACAAACGCAAGATGTGGCGTTGTGCAATGTGGTGGAGAAGACTGGGTGATATTTCCAAATCCGATGGAACCCGGTTGCGCAGAGGGACAGATCTGGCCTTGGAACTGGGTAAAATGAACAAATTAGAATTCAAGCGCTGGTTGATAAATCCTTCTTCGATTCATCCCAAAGTAAATTGTAATCCCGGACCTTTTCACTCCGAGAGGGAAATAGATGACTTGCTTTACTATTTCCATCGCAGGGCGAACAATCCTCCCAAAAAGCCTATTTTAAAACCGAAGCCTTTGCGACGTACCAGAATAAGACTTTACAGAACAATGAAAAGAATGAGAGAACGATTGAAAACAATTAAAAAAATATCCAAATGGCGGGGCAGGAAATAAGCTTCAGTTTTTTCAACTCTGCCTGCTGCCTTTGCTTTAATTGGGTATGCGGAATTTCAATCAATAATCACTGCCTGGGAAAGGGCCGTAGATATGAAAAATATTAAATTTCTACTGATAACAAACATCTTCTGGTTTTCTTTTGTATTTCCTGCACATTCATCTTCTCTCACCGTTGGAATTTTGCCAGATTTGTTATTTCTGCAGAATTCACATTGTTATTCTCATCTGGACAGAAATACATATACCAGTGGTTTCAGTGAGACTGATTTTTCCAGCTCTCTCAGTGTAGATGTAGATAGTGGAAATCTGGTGCTCAATACTGATAGACGAGCTCTGGGTGATACCAATCGAATTCTCATCAGGACCAAACAGGATTTGAAAGTAAAATATGTTTATGAATCAGCCGATCAATCACAATCTCTGGGCTGGTTTCTCTGGGACGACAGAGTCAAGAAATTTACTGAAGCCAGCGGATATACCTATACTGACCGTCCCTGTACCAGCGATGATGATTGCGATATGGGTGAATCGTGTCGCTGGTGCAGTGGAACTGGTTGTGTTTCTTCTAAGGTCTGTGCTTATGAAAGGCGAATCCTGAAGGATGCCGGAGTAGATGGTACCGGTGGTTACAACGGAGTCTATGACTGGTTTGAAAAATTGTATGAAAAACCGGGAGGCACCAATTACGTTTATAGTTTCCCCAAACTGGTGCAACCTTTTCCCGCCTATGATCCCTATCCTTGGCTCTCTAATTGGTCCAAAGTACAAAAATTATGGAGATATGATTACTATAATCTCAATGGCTCCTCTTTCAGTGACGGCGGTACCTATCCTCATATTTCAAATTATCTGGAATATCTGGTTGATACAGGTGGCGGATGGCTTTATCTGCTGACTGACGATGATTATGATTATTATTCCACCGTAACCTGCCGCAGTTGGGATTATGGTTACGGAGCTTGTTACAATTACTCTTATATACCTGTTGTTCATTGGCAGTGGGGTTCTTTTATTGTGCCTCCTGTCAGCGATCAAGCCTACAATTCAGATGGGGTTCCCGACTACGATGTCAATGGTGATGGTTCCATCAATCTGCTGGACAGGGAGATAGATATGGGTACCTTTGACAGCGGTACCGAAATTGTTTTCTTCATTAACAGTTATTATCGTAATTATCATGCCAGGTATGGTAGTTTGGGTATGAGAAAGCACTACAGTTATTACTACGATACAGTACGCACCATGACCATGCCTTATTTTTCCAAATCAGCTTTGAATCCCGACTATAAATCATCAGGAAGTTTCCAGCGCAGTATCGATCTTGGTTGTTCTTTTACAACTTATTGGGGTTATCCGGGCAATACCTGCAGCGGTGTTCTGGGTTGGCTGGATCAGGCAGCTCTTAATCGGTTGAATACCTCTGCTTATAATTATCTCAGTATTCCCCAGCCGGAGGTGCGCAACTTTTACACCATAGAAAACGGCATCAGAACTCACGTTCTTCTCGGTGCCCCCTCAAGTGATCCAACTCGCTGGATTCTAGGTTTTGAACAGCTTTATGATGGAGGCCCCGGAGGAGAACTTAATAATGGCAATGATTATAATGATATAGTTGTTATGGTGGAAAGGCAGAACGGGGGAGAGATCGTATCCAATCTGGTTGTACCAGAGATTCCCTCAGGTGAACTTGATAATACTACCATTACTAAAGTAAAACTTACCAAAGATGATTATATACCCATTCCTCCCTGTACCCCCGAGCCTGAAACCAGGATTGATTATTATATTTCGGTAAACGAAGATGCCAGTGGTGATCCCGTTTGGATTATGATCGAATTTCCTCCTGGACAGAATACTGTAACCGTGGATTTGGCAGCACTAGGTTATACCGGAGCCAAATTGCGCTGGAAAGTAGAAATTATCAGTCCCAATGAACAGTGCAAACCGGAAGTTAGAGGTCTGGATATTGGTTATGAGGCACTGGAAGGTGGAGATTATTCCTATTCCACTCCTTTGCCTTTGGCCAACGGAATGTACAAGGGAACTCTGGAAACACCTTCTTCTTCATGGACTATCACCGGAGGAGATACTCGCAACCGGGGACATTACTATTTTTATGAACTTTATGATCCGGGACAGCCGAATACCACCAATGTTAAGGAAATTTGGGATGCAGGTCAGGTTCTGGCCAACACCAATCCTTCCAATCGCAATGTTCATACACAAAATGGAATGACAAAAGTGAACGTCGAAGCAGGCAATGATACCTGGCTCCTTTATGAAGTTTTGTCAAATACCCAGCGTAGTATCAAACACAACGGCAAAAAAGTCTATGATTTGAATGGTGATGGTTACAGCAATAATGAAGATTCCCGCCAGATTATCAAATGGACCAGAGGTTGGGAATACCCAATCGGATCCAACCCAGGTTCCGTACCCAGAAGAGCTTGGCCTTTAGGAGCTATTCATCGTTCCACAGGTGCCATAGTTGTTCCTCCTGGTGTTCCCGCCTGGAATTACGGCAATGGAATTGATCCGGCAATCAAGACTTCCTACAATAACTGGAAAAGCAATTCTTCCAGAGCCGAAAGGGATGCTATTGCTCTGATTGGAGCGCAGGATGGAATGCTGCATGCTTTTTACGCCGGCAAATTTCGTTGGGGGGATGATCCTTCAACTTCTCAAGCCGAGCAGCGAGGTTATTACCAGAAAATCGGAGCCAGCCGCGATTATGGTGATGGTAGTGAATTGTGGGCCTGGATTCCTCCTTCTCAGTTGAACAATCTCAAAAATAACTATGTTAAAGATTATTATCCCGAAACTCATCCCTGGGCTCAGATCAACGGTTCCATCGCTCTAACTGATTTGCTCTATCAAAATAACTGGACGACAGCAGCCTTTTATGCGCACGGTGCCAAACATCCTTATATCAGCGCCATCAATGTTACGGACCCGCACAATCCCCAACCCATGTGGGACAGTGATTGGACTGAAAGCAAATATAACGGTACTTATTCACCTCCTGCTGTGATCTGGGTTAATTCCGAAAAATACGGGGGCAAGGGTAAAACCTGGGCAGTGGTAACAACTTCCGGAATGAGTGATACCTATGGAGATGTTTATCTTTTTATTATTGATGCAGATGACGGCAACAATCTTCCTTATGGCAATGTTAAATTCAATGTTGGAAGTGGTTCAGAAGGAGCTCAGACCTTAGGGGTCTGGGGCAGTCCAGTAGCAGTAGATTATGATCGGGATGGTTATACCGATCGTATTTATATAGCAGATACAAATGGTCGTATTTGGAGTCATTCTCTCCATGGCAACAATAGAAATAGATGTTTGGTAGCTGATGTGGGCAAACCGATTTTTACAACGCCTTCAGTTAAAGTTGCCAAAGATCTGGGTACAGGTCAGAATGTCGTAGCTTTGTACTTTGGCACTTCGGATCATCCTGATCTGAATGATGTGGTAAACCCCAACTACAAGTTTTATGGAATAGTTGACACTTCGGGTATTGGTGAGTGTCAAACCGGAGAAGTTCTTTTTGAATATGAATTCCCCAGTGATGAAAAAGTCTGGGCTGATGCTTTCATCAGTGGAGACGAAGTTTATGTGGGAACATCCACAGGAGATAAGGCCGACATTTGTGATGAGGATCTTTCCAATCCTGGGCATATCTACAGCTTCCAACTGGAAGCCGACAGTGATGGTTTACCTGTGCTTACCAATGCACCGGTTTCAGCTCCCGGTAATACTGTTTCCGGCATCATGGTTTATGACGAACATCTGTTCATTAACAGCCTTGGTGGTGATACCAAAGTCTTAGGCGGCGACAAATGGAATAATGATACCAGTGACGGAGCTGCAGGTGCAAGAGTCGAAGAAATGTACTGGAAAGAGGATTAACCATGAAAATTATTAATCGTTACAGAGATCAAACTATTTCGAAGCAAAACGGAATGACACTGATTGAAGTCATGGTGTCCCTGTCTGTTTTATTTGTAGGGATTCTTACTTTGTTCAAAGTTGTAACAGTGTCGTCTTCCACCAGTTTGATCAGCAGGCAAATTTCAACTGCAATTTCCAAAGCGCAGGATCACATGGAAGCTCTCAAAGAGGTTCCCGACCAGACTCTGATTTGTCTGTCTTCTGGTGGTTCTCCCGCCGGCTGTCTCTCTTCATGTACATCAAATGGTGGCGACCTGGAGCATTGTCAGTTGTCTCTGGGGCTTCTTCCAGATCAGAACAGTGATGGCCACGGGGTCACCTTTACTCCATCTTTTGGAGTTATCCTGGGGACCTTGCCCAATACTTACGAAGTTGAAGTAGTCAGTTCCTGGCAAGGCGATGAATCTCCCCCGCGTACACACCGTGTCTACCTCAAAACAACAGTATACAGGTAATGCTTATGAAGAAATACAATAAATCCTTTGGTTTCACAATAATTGAGCTCCTCATAGCTGTTTTTATAAGCAGTATTGTATTGGCTGGTGCCTTCGGGGTTCAGATGGTTTTCAATTCTTCTACTGTTAGTCAGCAATCGGTATCAGATATGCAAAACAACCTGGATGCCTTAAGATCTTATCTGCGCAGAACCATCCAGACGGCTGGAGCAGGACTTGCTCAGAACATCGCATTGCAAAACTGCTCTGGCGGTTACGAATATATTCCTGCAATCATGGTGCACAACAAAAATGATTATCCTCCCATAGCTGACAATTCACTGGGAGGAACCGATAATGATCCTGACTGGATTGAATTTGTAGCTCCGCCCTCGGTGGATATTACTTCTGTCAATTCCTGGTTCAAATTGAATACTGGGGCCAGGGTGTATTCAACAGAAGGCTTCATGGTCAGAGATGTTGTGGCCATTAATATTGGGAATTCCAGTTGTCTGATGAGAATCAACCAGATTTTAAACAGCAGTCCAACTTCCAGATATTTTCTCTGGAACTATAAGGGAGGGGTTTATTGTATGAATCCCAATAACAGCCTGCATCCTGGCTGCGGAATTAATAACAATAAAACCTATTATCCCACTCAGACCGTATCCATTACCAGCTTGGGCCAATTTCCCTTTCAGGCACTTCGTATTGATGAATCCGATCCAAAAACTCCAATTTTAATGCATGGGGTCAGAGAATTACAGAACGGAAAATCAACCTATACCTGGTCTCCCCTTGCTCTTGAAGTTGAGGATATGCAAATAGCTTTTCATCTTGATACCTCACCTACACCTAATGATGCCGGTGACATATGGATTAACAGCAGGGATTTGCTGGTAACTGAATACAGCAGAATCAGAACTTTGCGAATCAGTGTCATTATCAGATCTTCACGAGCCAACAGCGAAATCAGAACCAGCAGACCTGCACTTGAGGACAGACCGGCTTCAGCCATCGATAATTATCGCAGAAGAAGGCTGATTGTTGTAGTTAAAGTTCCCAACAAACCAATTCTTGGAGGAACAATATGAAAAACAAAATGATTGCAGGATTTACCCTGGTGGAACTCATTGTAGTTTTGGCGATCATATCTATAATTGCTGGAATTGGAATGGCAAGTATGAGTGGAGCCAGAGAGGAAAATGAAGTACGCAGCACAGTTTATAAATTCATGGCTTTGTTGAATGAAGGTCGCAGAGCAGCAATAAACAACAGATTAAGGGTGCAATTCAGATTTGCCCCAAAATCCATGGAATGGTGTGTTGGGACTTGTTATGGAACCACTGGACTGCCAAGAAGCATGAAGTTGAACCTGAATGATGTTTCCATAAAGTCTTATGCCAGAGAGGCGGTTATCAATTCTAACCCACCTTCCACTTTGTTTAATCTGACCAGCTCTTACAAGCATTTTTATATTGAACCGGACGGTACACTTATTGGATATACAACAGATACTGTTCCACAAGGAATCACCCTCTATTTTGAACACGATAATGATAGTGCCAATAGATTTAGAGCTGCTGTTTTACCACTCCTGGGCAAGGCAATGTTGTACAGGGATTAGTATTTGACTTGCATTAAATAATTTCAATTAAAGAGCAGGGGAGAATCGTGAGCTTTTTCAGATTTGTTGTAAAAAATTTAACTTTAGGGTAAAATCCAATATATTTAGAATCTTTTGATTCCGGGCTTCTGACCTGAAAAAATTAATAATTGGTTTAAAGGCAGATTTATATATGTATTCTGAACATGCATCCTTAATTCGTGACAACATCTACCTGCATCCCCGGGTAGCATATCAGGAATTGCCTAAATTGGATCAAGAAGTATTCATTAATAATTTTCCGGATCTAGTTTCATTCAGTCCACATAGCTATTATAACCTTATCCTTATTTTTGACTGGGATCACCTTTATCCCAGTAAAGAGTTGTATTGCCGACTGCTCGCCTATTATAACCGAAAATCCTATCAGAGGGCACAAGGAGAAATAATCTACAAAGAAGGCAAAATTGCTTCTGCCTCTA
>JAQICJ010000276.1 GCA_027858615.1 Deltaproteobacteria bacterium | reverse complement strand
TGGGAATTTTGTAATTGAGCTCCTGCTGCAGGGTAGATTTGATTTTCAATTTTCCTCGTTCTACAAAATTACGACAAATTTCCTTGAGAGTGTTATCTAGAGCATAAAAAGCCTTCATGGTAATACTTGAATTGTTTTTTTCCTCCTGAAGATTTTGAAAATCCTGTCGGGAAGGCAAAGAACGAGATTCAAGCAGATAAATTTTGAACAGTGGGATACCTTTACCTGGGGATTTAACTACTTTTGGCAAAACTTTACCTGCTTTTTTCAGTTTCCACAACTGGGAAGCTATATCCTTGGATATTGTTTGTTCATCAGGCGAAATGGGATTTACGGGACCTTCTGTAAGCATCTCAGGAAGTTCTTTGATGCTTTCCGGGGATTTACTCTTTTTTAGCTTTTCAAGAACAGATTCAGCCTTCTTTTTACATAGTTCAACACTTTTTGCACTTGTCAACAAAGCTCTGGCTGCTCTTTTTACTGCTTTTTCTTTTTTGGCCTTGCCGCCTCTTTGCTTATGTGCATTGAAGAAATAAACATTTTTATTGATAAAATAGGGTCCGTGGATCTCTTTTCCCGGAGTTACATCGAAAATTTTGACCAGCAAATCCTGGTTGATCATCTCATCTTCTTTTTCAACCCATTTGAAATCTTTGAATACTGCCTTGTCCTTACCCATATCTACAGGAGCCTGAGCCATATTTTCAAGTGTCAATTTTTTGGAAAGCTCCTCAAGCCAGGTATAAAGTTGGTAATGCTTGGGCACTGCTGTCCGCAAAGAAGCAAGATCTTTCTTTTCAACCGCTTTGATATCGTCAAAAAAGCCATCGACATTTATACTGACTTTCAGGACTCTGACTCGCCTTTCCACAGGAGCATTCAGGTAGTTATCTTTATTTGCTTCAAATTCTTTTTCTGCCTGCTCTTTACCTTCTTTTGACTCTAAGTACTTTTCTACTTCGGCATCTTTAATTTCAACTTTATCAATAAAATCATCAGGAGTAAAAACAGCAGTTTTAAAGGTTAATCCTAGATAATCATTCTGATAATTAATCCATTGTTCTTTTGAAGAATTACCCTGACCGAAGATAAAAGCATCTTTATAGGCTTTGGCTTCCATTTCGGCTACCTGTTGATCGAGGAACTGATTTTCATCATTATAATTGCGGATTGAACGGACAAATCTTTTAAACAAAGTATAGTTGAAATCTAGAGGTTTGCCGGTTTGAGGATGGGTGGGCCAACCACCGAGAGCCGGATGAGACAATTGCATTTCCATGCCAAAAATTATTACTCGATTGGAAAGAATCATATCCTCAGCGTCTTTACGGGTAAATCTTATGCCATTCTTATGGGCAAGGGAGCGCAGAATTTTTCTTTCCAGAAGTTTATCCATAGCCATGCGTCTGACTTTCATAGCGTGAAAATCGTTATTTCCGGTAAATAAACCGATAAAATGCATGGAATAAAACCAATCTTCGAGCTTGATCTCCTTACCATCAAGGGTTGCCAGAACATTGGATTTGCCGGAACATCCTTCAACCTTGTTAGATGCAGGCCCGAAGCCGACGGCAAAAGTGAGAATAATCAGTCCAAGGATGACATAGACAGCAATGGTATTTGTTTTACTGCGTAAAATATCTAACATTAATAACTCTCCTGAATAGGATAGAAGATATAACCGAGCTCCAAATTGAAGTAAGAAGAACAAGAAGAATTGTCAGTATAGGGGAACAACTCTGAAAACAATATGGAAATAACGGTCAACAATTCGAATAATCCCAGCATTGGGGAAATTGTTATGATTTTAAAAACAGGCATCAGGGAATAATTTCCGAATAAAATTCCCGTACCCTCGTACGAGCGTGGAATATAATGAAAACAACAAAAAGAAGCAAATAGTTTTCAAACTTTTTCTCCATAACTAAATGGTTTTTTTTGACTGGTTAAGAACAGTACCAATAAAAAATACCTTTTCTTTCAAGTTACTAATGTTTTTTGAAGATTCTGGCAAACTGAAATCGCAAAAAAAAACTAGATCACCACTCTAACATCGAGAATATAACTTTTTAATTAATTCAAAAAACTCAAAATTATCACTTTTTCTTTGACAAAGTGAATTTGAAGATCTAAATTTTAACAAATAAATATTAAATCGGGTTTTCACCAAAATATGCAAAGTGATAACTCAAATATGTTCTTTTTCAGTCCGGTCATTTTGTAGCATCATCTCTTTTTGATTTTTTTCAAATCATTAAAATTGTTAAACGTTTATTCCTAAAAAGTAAAGCAAGGGTTGATTTTGCAAAATTATTACACTAGTACCACGGCATATTTTCCCTTTAAATAATTAAAGGAAATTTACCGTTTTTTTTATCAAAGCCAAATTTCGATGTTGTTTGTTTGGCTTTGATCTAACACGTTCAAAAACAACATGCAGAAAGGCAAAGTCATGAATATTTTTGTTGGAAACCTGTCTTACGACCTTACCGAAGAAGAACTCAGTCAAGCTTTTGAGCAATATGGCGAACTCAGTTCGGTCAAAATTATCAAAAATCGCTTTAACGGCAAATCAAGAGGTTTCGGTTTTGTGGAATTCGAAGATGAAGCAAACGGCCAAACCGCTATTGATGAGCTCAATGGACAAGAACTCAAAGGTCGTCCCCTCAGAGTTGATAAAGCCAGACCAAAAAGAAGTTAATAATTTTCTTCCAGTTCCGTCAACTCTTGCCCTTCAACAAAACAACGGAATAATTTTTTCAACTTCATAACTTGCTCCCTCTTTCCTTCCCTTTAATCAAATTATTATATATAAAGCACATGCCCTTCTGTCCTGCGGAAATCGAATTGTTCAGTTTTGTCGCGACGTCCCAAGGAATTATCGTTTTAAAAAGGAAGGCATTAGCCTGAATAGATCATTTTACCTCATCTGCTTTGTCATTACTTCATGAAATAGTGTCAACTTGCAGTTCTTATCAAACATCCCAATATTTTGTTCATTTGCTTTTTATTTTTTTTATGACAAATACTGCAACAAATAACAACAGCAAAATTAAAACAAGAGGCCAGTATTTCTTTATCCATTCCGGGTTATTATGATTATCTGAATCAAATAATTTTTCAGA
>JAQICJ010000265.1 GCA_027858615.1 Deltaproteobacteria bacterium | reverse complement strand
ATTGAATTTCTCCTGGGCGCAAGCCACGCAGTAGCCTACAATTTGAGTGATTTCATCCTTTCTGGTTCTTTTGTTGAGGGTTGGTTTAAGCCTGAATTGCCCCATGTCCACCTTGCGGGCAGTGAATTTGACGGCTCCTTTGATAATAGGGTTGGGAATCATTTTAAATCCTTTCGTTAATGGTTAGAAATTTGGGCGTAGTGGTGCCGTAAAAAAAATTCACTTCTATTTTCGAAAGGAGAAAAATAATCTCGACGTTTTTTTTAAAAAAGTTGAAAAAAGTTTTGGTTTTGCAGGGATGGAAGCAGGGAAAGGATAGCAATATCGGCAAATTCTTGGTTAAGAGTTTTTCATGAAGGGAGGACACAGAACCCTGTTATAAATTGCAATGGAAGTGCTTTATTAGCTTTTTGCGAGTATTTTGGAAAGGAGGGAACAGGACTTTCTCGTACATTGTAGTAGAGATTGAAAACTACAGGAGGAAACAAGGTGGAGAAAAAAAAGATTTTGACCTGGTCAGGTTCAAACAAACAAACAAATTTTTGAAGTTTGATGTTTATAACAATAGTGAAAATTACAGTAGTGGTAGAAAATTACACAGGAGGATGGAAAGGGATAGAAAGAAAAAAATTGACCTGGTCGGGTTTTTCTCTTTTTAGTGGAGACGACTATTTTGCATGAGGTTGATTGTTTGGGCACGATCAGGGGTTTTAAAAATGCCTGATCCGCTTACCACCATGTCAACTCCGGCTTGAGCAACAATTTTTATATTGTCGATTTTGATGCCACCATCTACTTCTATTACAGGTCTGTCTTCGGGTTGTAAAGAATCTACAAGGGTTCTCAACTTTTTGAGTTTATAGAGCATGGAAGGAATAAATTTCTGACCTCCAAAACCTGGATTAACTGTCATAATCAACACCAGATCCAAATCGGGCAGAATACTCTCCAACACTGACACAGGAGTTGAAGGATTCAAAGAAACTCCGGCTTTAGCTCCAAGATCTTTGATTTGATGAACGAGCCGGTGCAAATGGGGTTCGACTTCGGCATGAACTGTCAGAATATCAGCGCCACTTTCGATAAAAACCTGGGCAAAAGCTGCCGGATTATCGATCATGAGATGTACATCAAGAGGCAAGGAAGAAATACGTTTGAGAACTTTGACAATTCCAGGACCATAAGTGAGATTGGGAACAAAATGACCGTCCATGATATCAACATGGAGATAATCAGCTGTTTTTACACTTTCAACTTCTGCACTTAAATTTGCAATATCTGCACTTAAAATAGAGGGAGCTATTTTTAAAGTTTCCATTATTCACCTTAAAACCCTTGGAGGAAGATTCAGGATTTTTTCCTCATTCTGGCTCCGAAAAATCCGTCAGAATCATGTTTATGGGGCAAAATCGAAAAGAAACCATCTTTATCAATAATTTCAGTCCATTTCACCAGTTTGTTGCTTGGAAGCGGCTCCAACTGGAATTCGGGATGTAGTTTGAGAAAGTTTTTGATAATTTCTGTAGTTTCACCTGGATTGAAAGTACAGACAATATAATAAAGCACCCCCCCGGGTTTAACAACCGGGGACATTTTATGGAGCATACTGCTCTGAATATCGGCAAGGTTTTTTATATCTTCAGGTTGAAGACGCCATTTTGCTTCAGGATGACGGCGCAAAACTCCCAGTCCGCTACAGGGAGCATCAAGTAAAATACGATCAAAAGAATCCGGTTTAAATTGGGAGGCAAGAACATCGTCTTCTCTGACATCGATACAATTAACTCCGGCTCTTTTACTGCGCTGCAAAAGAGCATCCATTTTGGATTGACTTCTGTCCACAGCCAATATTTCTGCTTTATTGTCACACAAGGCAGCCAGGTGGAGTGATTTGCCACCGGTACCGGCACAACAGTCCATAATTTTTTCACCCGGTTGAGGATCCACGTAAATGCTTACTAATTGGGATGCCTCGTCCTGAATGAGATAAAAACCCTGACGATGAAGGGGTTGTCTTACCGGGTCGCTTAAACCCTTGACCCTGAGCCCGTAAGGAGACAGTTTCGATTCCTGAACTTTGATATTGGGAATCTCTTTTTGTAACTTTTCACTCAGTTCTACCCGAGTATTTTTAAGGATATTTGTTCTGAGATTTACCTGAGAACGCTCGTTTAATGCTTTAGCCAGCAAAGGGGCTTCTTCGCCAACAGCTTTGTAAAGAATGGACGCGATCCAATTGGGGAAAGAATAAAACTGGCCTGTATATTCCACCAGGTTTTCTTTTTGGGGAAGTTTTTCACCTTTTCTGATTAAATTGCGTAAAACAGCGTTTACAAAACCGCAGGGAGCCTTGCCTACCTCATATTTAACCAATTCAACTGCTCTGTCCACCGCAATTTCTTTGGGAATATTATCGAGAAAAAGTATTTGATAGGCTCCGATCAGCAGTTGATTTCTTACAAATGGATGGGATTTGGCAAAGGGACGTTTCATAAATTGGGTAACTGCTTTTTCCAGTCGGGATTTATTTCGCAGAACACCAAAAACAAGTTCTTTGGCAAAATTGCGGTTTTTAACAGGGGTATCATCCCTCATAATAATGGCATCAAAAGAAATATTGGCATAAGCATCATATTTTTCAACCCGCAAAAGTACTTCGCTGGCTATATGCCTTGGATCTGTACTCATCTGCATAATTTCAACTTTCCGGGCTTGCACCCAAAATCGTACCGGAAGGAATAGGATTTCCCCTCAATACATCCTGTGATTTCATTCTTCTTTTTCCCGGCAGTTGAATTTCACCGAAAGAAAGACTCTGTTTCTCACAATTTACTATAAGTCCATACTGATCCTGACCTGCTATTTCTCCCGGTTTTCCGGAAAAATCCCTCAAAGAGGGAGAAAACAGTTTTATCCTTTTTCCATGATAAAAGGTAAAAGCTCCAGGCCTGGGATCAAGACCTCTGACTATTCCACAAATGCTTTGCGCACTTTGATTCCAGTCAATTTCAGCCATCTTTGTATCAAGAAAGGGAGCATAAGTTGCTTTGCTCTCATTCTGGGGAGTTCTTTTAAGCTTTTTACCGGATTTTTCCTCTTCAAAAAGAACTTCATTGAGCAACCCAGCTCCTTTTAGAGCCATTTTCTCCAGTAAAGAACCAGCGTTGTCAACAGTAGATACAGGAAAAAACTTCTGCCTGACAATGGGACCGGCATCCATTTTATCATTCATTTCCATAATCGAAAGACCAATCTGTGCTTCATTGTTGATCAGTGCCCAGTTAACAGGGGCTGGACCACGATAAGCCGGAAGAGCCGAAGGATGAATATTCAAACATCCAGATTGGGGAATTGAAAGAAGTTTTTTGGTAAGAATTCTGCCATAAGCCACTACTACAAAATAATCAGTATCACAACTTTCCAACTTTTCTGCAAAACCGGAAGTTCTAATGGCTCGGGGAGATATAACCGGGAGTTCATTCTCCAGACACCATTTTTTTACTGGCGTGGGCTTTGTTTTTTTGCCCCTTCCTTTGGGGCGATCGGGCTGAGTGACCACAAGATCGATTTTGTGATCAACATTGAGTAATTTGAGAGCAGGCAGGGCAAACGCTGGTGAACCAAAAAAAACTAATTTCATCTTTGGACAATTCCTTAAACCCTTTCAAAAAAAAACTGAATATTGAATTTATATTCTGAAAGGGAAACTATTCACTGTGGATAATTAATCACCAAAAAAATGTCAAATTAAATACAGATTTAAAGCAGATCCGATTATTTGGAATACCTGTTCCAACCGGCTTTGTACCAGAAAATTTTTTCAGGGGGAACCCCCCATTTTATAGCAACCTTGGCTGCGTGCCAAGCTCTCAAGGCTCCTGTACAATAAAACACTATGGTTTTGCCTCGGGCATGTTTCATCAGAAGTTCTTTAGTCATAACATTGGAGGAATGGCCTTGTTCGAACCAAGGAAGATTGACAGCTCCCGGCAGATGACCCAGCTTTTTGAACTTGTGAGAAGGACGGTTGTCGATAAATACTACTTCGGGTTTTCCCAGGAAATCTTTTTTTAAAGTTGCAGTATCAATTATTTGGATCTTCTGTTCTGACTCGTTTTCCAGGGCAGTCTCGTTCCCAGTAGCAGGCTTTTCCTGCTGTGTTTTTTGGAAACATGCCGAAAACAAAAACATCATGATAATTGCAATCAATCCTGGATAATTTTTAATTGTAAACCACATATTTGAAATCCTGTTTGAAATGAATATGTTTAACTAGTTCCCATCCCAAAAAGGAAAGTCAGCGTCTGAGAACGTAATTTCACTTCATCTGCTTTGTCGTAGCTTCTTGAAATATTATCTTGGTGTTACTCCGCACATCTGAGGCAAACTTCTCATTCAGTCATTAACCTCCATTCTGAAATTGGAACTACTTGATAAAACGATCATCGGAACGATGGCTGCGTGATTTGCCTCGGGCTTTTTCCAACCAACCGGTTTTAATGGGAACATTATCATTAAATTCTGGCACATAAGGTTTAATATCAAGCAAAGGAGTTCCATCAAGCATATCCACGTTTTCTATATGTATAATATTTTTTTTAATTCTGTCCAGCTTTACAATGGAAAGACCGATGGGATTGGGACGATTGGGAGCTCTGGTGGCAAAAACTCCTCTTTTTTCTTTATCCAGAAAAGGAAAAACCTGAAGTTCAAACCTGTCACTGCGGTGGAGATGAAAAAGAAGATAGATATGGGAAAAACCTTCAAGATCCTTCAAGCCTGCCTGATATTCAGAAAAAATACTGATTTGTGCTTTGACTCCCTTGCCTCCGACAGGCTGTATGGGCATTCCCTTTCGTTCTTTGAAAGGAGTATGGATTATTCCGACAGGTTTAAATTTGATTGGTTGAAATTCGGGATTCATACTCAGAAGTCTCCTTAAAAATTTATATTATTACTCATTATCGCCTTTCAACAAAATTGTATCTTTTACGATAAAAATTCAGGCTGCTAGAAAAGACACAACTGATGTCCTCCATTTCAACCACGGATTTGGCTCCAAACAAGTCAACATCAGAATATCACTTGAGTTCAGGAAATTCAACTGAGGGTAAGATTAACATCTTCCCATCCCTCACTTTGAAAAAGAGCCATCACCACTGGAAGGGGAAAAACTTGGAGATTATCTAAAACAACCCTATGTCGATACGGTTCAAGTCTCCGAAGCTGTTTTAAAAAAGATTCGGCAACTGGCAAAATCCCTTCCTGAACATATTCAGATGGGAACAGTTGAAAGCTAAGCCAAGTATATTAACGTTACCATCCAGTATTAACACTTATTAACACTTCGCCCTTCAGGCTGTTTTCCTGGTTTTGATTATTTCCCTTCTTTTTTTGAGCAGTTTTCATCAATCACTGATCCTGCTCATAGTATTGTCCCTGAGCCTTTTGAACAATTCTCCTTTCAAAACAGTTGGAGCCAAGCTTACTGCCCAAAATAAAGCCCCAAACCAACAAATAGAGTTCCCCTTTGGAAATGTAAATAATCTCCTTGAATTTATTGATTAAGGGGATTATTTTTAGGCAATATTTACTCTGAGGTTGTATCAGACAAATAATTTTTTTCGTTATTTCTAAAAGAAAGGCTTCCCCTTATGTTTAATCGCAATCTTTTAATTCTAATAATTATTTCTTCTCTGCCAGGTTTGTCTGGTTGTGAAAAAGACAAAAAGAAAACAGATCCCCAGCCTCACAAAGAGAAAACCTCCAAGCAAGCCACTGACAAAGTTAAAGATAATAAAAAAACCGAAACAAAGGTCAAAATATTGCCAGGTATATGGAATAGTGTGGAAGATGTGGAAAAAAATTGTAAAAATTACTTGGATCAGGCTGATCAACTTAAACAAGATCTGATTGTTGCAAAAAACATGAAGGATCTGGAAATTTTGCAAAAATTCAATGAAATTCTGATTAAAATCGATGCAATTTTGCCCATGAGCGAATTGATTACTAACGTTCATCCCGATGAAAAGGTGCGAAAAGCTGGCGAATTATGTGAACAAAAAGGAAAAAAATTCAATTCCAAACTGGAATTGAACAAAGATATCTATAAAATTCTGCAACAGGTAAACAAGACAAAACTCGACAAACTGGCTCTGAGATTTCTCAACAAAGAATTACTTAAATTCAAAAGAGCAGGTGTTAATAAAGACGCCGAAACCAGAAAAAAACTGGAAGCTCTTAAAGAAGAAATGGTCAAAATCGGTCAAAATTTCAGCCGCAATATAAAGAATGACAAAAAATTCATTCTACTCAGCAAAAATCAACTGGCAGGACTTCCAGTTGATTTTATCAAGGCTCACAAACCTGACAAAAACGGCAAAATTAAAATCACTACCGATTATCCCGATCTTTTTCCGGTCTTGGCTTATGCACACAACGGCAAAGTTCGCAAAAAACTCTACACCAAATATCTCAACAGAGCCTATCCGGATAACGAAAAAATCCTCAAAAAATTACTGAGCAAACGCCATGAATATGCAAAAACCCTGGGATATCCAAACTGGGCGTCCTATATTGCTGAAGACAAAATGGTCAAAACCAGCAAAACCATTTCTGACTTCATCAATAAAGTAGGCAAACTGGCCAAACCTCGTATGAAATCCGATCTGAAAACCATTCTCAAACGCAAAAAGAAAGATATTCGCCGGGCATCCGTTGGCGGTTCGTGGGATCGCTTTTATTATGTAAAAAAAGTCAAAGCAGAAAAATATGGGGTTGATCCCGAAAAAGTACGTTCCTATTTTGATTTCAACAAGGTCAAACAGGGAATTCTAGAGACAACTCAAAAAATCTATGATCTTGAATTCAAACAAGATAAAAACGCCCCAGTCTGGCACAAAAAAGTGGAAGTCTACAACGTCTATGACAACAACAAAATTATTGCCCGTTTCTACCTTGATCTCAATCCCCGCAAAGGCAAATACGGTCATGCAGCAGAATTTACTATCTTGAGTGGCATCAAGGGAAAACAGATGCCTTCTGCCGCCCTGGTTACAAATTTTCCAGATCCCGACAAAAGTGAAGGTCCCGCTCTGATGGAACACAACCAGGTTGTAACTTTTTTCCATGAATTCGGACATCTAATGCATCAACTGCTGGCAGGACGACAACAATGGGTTAATCAGTCAGGAATAACCTGCGAATGGGATTTTGTAGAAGCCCCTTCCCAACTTTACGAAGAATGGGCTTGGGATGCCAAAGTTCTGGCTGGTTTTGCCAAACACCACCAGACTAACCAGCCAATTCCCGCCGAACTCGTCGAAAAAATGCGCAAAGCCAAGGAATTTGGCAAGGGAGTTCATGTGATGCGACAGATGTTTTATGCCTGGCTCTCATATTCTCTCCATGCCGAAGATCCCGCCAAACTCAATCTTCTGCAGAAAATAAAGAAAATTCAGAAAAAATTCAGTCCCTACCCTCATCTCAAAGGTACTCACGTCTATGCCAATTTCGGTCATCTCAACGGTTATAGTTCCATGTATTACACTTACATGTGGTCACTGGTAATGGCCAAAGATCTTTTCTCCCGTTTTCAAAATGAGGGAATCATGAATACAAAAACCGCCGTTGAATACCGCAAAACAATACTTGCCCCTGGTGGTTCAGTTGATGCGGCTGCAATGGTCAAAAACTTTTTAGGTCGTAATTACTCTCTGGCAGCTTTCGAAAATTACTTGAAAAAATAACTGAATTTTTTGTCCCCACCCAATCATCATATCAAATATTTTCAAATATCAATCCTCAACCCCCTTACGGAATCTTTTTTAAAATCTCTGCAGTCAACTCAAAGATCCTGTAAGCCCATATTATTTTATACTTTTTAAAAATTCAGGTTTTAATGATGGTGGAAAATTACACTTCTGGTTTTCCAAAAAGACCATGTTTTTGCAAATGATAAATATTATTATTTCTTGCGATGACGGCGTTCGTAAGCTGCCTTGGGTTTGATTCTGCGGTTGACTCGGCGAATGTCGTTGTAAAAGGGATCGTTTTTGTCGGAAATTTTCAGATCTTGATTGAAATGTTTTTCGGCTTTGGCGTAATCACGGAA
>JAQICJ010000173.1 GCA_027858615.1 Deltaproteobacteria bacterium | reverse complement strand
TTACCCTTCTTTTCCATTTTGTTACTCCTCCCCCTGAATTGCCAAAACCCCAATTGCCCCATGTCATGTGGGGAGTTTCAGCTATCTTCAAAACCTGGCTCGGCAAAGGTTTTGCTTCCTCCATGTTTGCCTCTTTACTCATGGCTGGGGCAGCCATAGCTGTCATGCTAAATTATTACGATCCCAACTGGAAACCAAACAGTGATGAAGCTAAAAACCTCATCAGGAAAGCTATTGCCCGTCACGACGAGAAAATTGAAGACAAAAAAGTCGAAGAAAACCTCGATAGAAAAGCCGCTGACGGTGAAGGCGCCGGTGAAAGTGAAGACAAAAAAGAAGTCAAAACAACTACAAAAAAATCTACCAACACCAAAGAAGACACCGGTCCCACCACCGAAAAAAATATCGGCAAAAAGATCGATTCTGACAAAGATCTCAAAGCTGCAGCCAACATCAAAATCGACGCTAATACTCTGAAGGGACTCAACAAAATTGATACCGGCAGTCTGAATATCAACAAATTCAATGTTCCCAAAGGCCCTATAAATATAGCATCCAACGATATGCAAGGACTGAAAAACATCAATGTTGGATCCACCGTAACAGAAGATGCTGTAGATGCCGAATGTACAGGTGACAGTTGCGTCGCTTCCACCCATGCCCAGTTCAAACCAGGATCTCATACGGCTGACAACGCCTATGGAGGCACTACCGGCAATACCGGCGGCAAAAATGTTCCTTCCGGCGGAGGTGGCAACTCCCTTCCCACCGGAATCAACAATGTCAAAGTTGACGTCATGGTTAACACCGGCAATATCATGCTGCCCATGACTGACGTAGGAAAAATTATGATCGGGACAGTCATGACCGGAAAAACAGATATCGGCATGATCGGCATGGCACCCATGAGCATGAGCAAAAAGATCAAAGCCACCGGCAGTGCTTCCGGTCTAATTCCCTCCGGAGCTCCCCTTGGCGTCAGAAAAATGATGGGATCGGTTAAATATCATGTAATCCGCTGCTTCCAAAAAGCCGGACAAAAAGGTCTTGTTTCCAGCGGGCGTAAAAGTGTCCGTATTTCGGCCAATATCAGTGGAGGCAAATTCAAAGTAACCGGAGTCTCAGGATTCACTCAGAGTTATTTTAAATCCTGTGTCCAAGGAATACGCAAATCCGTTAAAAAAGCCGAAGATAAAAAGTTCAGCAAATCCTGGACCTTCACCATGCATCTCATCGCCAAATCTTCCTCCTGATTTTTCCATTCCCATCCTTCCCATACTTTTGCATCTGTTGATTGTGTACAATTAAACCTTAAAAGGGGAATTAATTGCAAAGTCAGTGCGCACATCTGAGGCAAACTTCTCATTCAGCCAATAACCCCCATTCTGGGAGTTAGTTCCCAAAAAAGAAAAAAATTGAGACAGCCAAGGCGGCTAAACATAAAAATAGAAATAATTTCAGGGGAAGATAGGGATTTTCAGGGGGAGAATTGGGTTTTTTGAAACTTATCGGGGTAGAAAGAGAAGGTGAGGAATCTATGTCTTTTTGATATTGCTCTGGTAATTGCTTTTCATCATTTTTTTTTGAAAGTTCGATTTCCTGGGAGTCAGGTTTTTTGATTGAATTGGATTTTTCAGTTTCAGTTTTGACAGCGGCAATCATATCACTTGATAAATAGGACAGATCAATGGGTTGGGCACCCGGCGCATTAAAAACATCATCATCTTCATCAAAAGAGGTGAGTTTGTTCAACTCATCTACAATGTCTGCAAAAAAATCGGTATCGATGAGGGATGAAGGCTCTTTGACTTTCTTGTCCAGAGCTTCATCAACCAGATTGATCAGATCTTTGGTTCTGATCGCTGTTCCGTAACTGAAAAGGAAATTTGTCAGGTCTTCTTCCATATCACCGGCATTCTGATAGCGTTCTTCCGGATCTCGGGCCAGAGACTTGTAAATGATATCTGCCAATTCTTTGGGAATATAGGGGAAATTTTTGCTTAAATCGGGAACCTTGGCTTTTTTGACATTTTCTACTGTTTTAGGTGCAGTCTCAGCTGTAAACAGTTTGGTACCGGTGAGTAATTCAAAGAGGATTATTCCTGAAGCGAAAAGATCTGTGCGGTGGTCCACCTCAAGCCCGGCGGCTGCCTCGGGACTGAGATAAGAATATTTGCCCTTGATAATACCCGGTTCACTTTTTTCGATTTGAGTGGAAGCTTTGGCCAGACCAAAATCAACGAGTTTGATTTCACCCTGGCGGGAAAGAAGGATATTGGGAGGACTGATATCACGATGAACAATATTGAAAGAATGATTGGTGGCGTGATCAGTGAGATTATGAGCATAATCAAGAGCTTCACAAACAGTTTTAATGATATAAACAGCAACTGGAATACTTAATTTTGGAAAATCGAGGAGTTCTATAATTGAACGCAGGTTTAACCCTTCGATGAACTCCATGACGATAAAAAAGCTGTTGTTACTCATCCCCACATCAAAAACAGAGGCTATGTTGGCATGTTGAAGGTATAGACTAAGCTTGGCCTCATCCATGAACATGCGTACATATTTTTCATCATCTTCCACCAGATTGGGACGAATTCTTTTGATGGCAACTGTTTTTTTGAAGCCCTTTACCGTTTCCAGTTCGGCCTGGAACACTTCTGCCATTCCGCCGGAATCCAATTTTTTAACAATTTTGTATTTTTGTTCTTTATTTGAACTGACCATTATTCCTGCAGGAGAAGTTGTGGTTTCAACCTTGGATTATGGTTGAACCGGAATTATAAGCTCTGTGCGTAAATTGTAAAAACTAAAGGTGTTATTTATTTTTCTCACAAAAATGAGAAAATTGTAAGAAAATTCATTAAAAATTTGCCACCACACACAATGTGGGATAATGTATTCATATGGAAGACTATACTTTTAATCAATTTGGACGTTATTATTTGTTGGAATCACTTGATAAAGGCGGAATGGGTCAGGTTTACCTTTCCATTTACGGCAAATCCGGCTGGGAAAAATTCTGTGCCATCAAGAGAATTCTGCCAAAATCATCATCTTCAGATACGCTCCTGCGTTTTCAAAGTGAGGCTGAAAACACCGTCAGACTGAATCATAGCAATCTGGTTTCTGTTTTGGATGTAGGTGTGATCAAACAGGAAGCTTACATGGCAATGGAGTTGGTGGAAGGTGAAAATTTGCGGGCAATCTGGAACAGGTGTGCGGAAAAAAGAGTTCCCTTCCCCCTTGAGGTAATCGTCTTTTTGATCAAGGAAGCAGCCAAGGGACTGGATTATACCCACAAGTTTGAAAACAGCAATCTGGTTCACCGTGATATCAGCCCTCCTAATATAATGCTTACTTATTCCGGAGAAATCAAAATTCTTGATTTTGGATTGGCATTATCCTCTTTGAGCAAAAGATTCACTAAACCAGGTGTAATCTATGGAAAATTGCCTTATCTTTCTCCGGAACAAGCCCGTGGGGATAATCTGGATCACAAGAGTGACATCTACAGTCTGGGTATAATTTTTTGGGAATTGATCACTGGCAGGCGTCTGTTTAAAACCAGAAAAAAAGAACATCTGGCAAAAGAACTGAAATATCGTTGCAGTAATCCGGAAATTCAGCATCCCTCTCAAGTTGCCCGCCGAGGAAACTCTGAACTTGATGAAATCGTTCTATCCATGTTGCAGGATGATCCTCAAAAAAGGCCAGGAGGCAGTGAAATTGCTTCCCAACTTGGCAAATATCTGGCTTCCAACCATCCTGGAACTGACAACAAAGATGTGGATAAATTTATTAAATCCATATTTGGTGAAGACATCAAGAGACAACAACACCATATCCAATCATTACTGAAAAAATTCCGCAGTTGGCAAAAAAACAACAGTCGCAAAAATATAGTTCCCGGAAAAATTATAGCCGGAAAATACAAAATTATCTCCACTGTGGGAGAAGGAGGAATGGGTAGAGTATTTGAAGCTGAACACAGAGAATTGGGCAAAAAAGTGGCTATTAAAATTCTCGAACCCAATGCTTCCATGGAACTCAAAGAAGCTGAAATCAGATTCAAAAGAGAAGCCAAAGCTGCCTCGAGAATAAAACATCCATCTGTAGTGGAAGTTATCGACTACGGCTTCACCGATGTTGATTCCCGCCCCTTTCTGGTGATGGAACTTCTGGAAGGTCAAAATCTTGGAGATATTATTGATGAAGGTCCCTTGGGAGTTGATGATGCCTGCAAATTTGCCTCGCAGCTTTGCCTCGGCATCCACGCCTCCCATGAAGCAGGTTTGATCCACCGAGATATAAAACCAGACAATATTCATATCGTGAAAGATTATAAAGGTGAAGAACACCTGAAATTGTTTGATTTTGGCATCGCCAAATCCTCTTTGGGTGAAGATGAAGATCTTACTAAACCGGGAATCACTCTCGGAACTCCGGAATATATCGCTCCTGAACTTTTGATTGGGGAAGATGCCAGTCCCAAGGTTGATATCTATTCCTTCGGAGCAGTTTTCTATGAACTTCTCACAGGTTCACCACCCTTCCAAGGGGATAAAACAGAAACCATCATTCATGATAAAATCCATGACCGCCGGAAGTCAATCCATGCCATGCGCCCTGATCTTCCTGGTAAAATAAGAGAGATTGTAGAAAGTTGTCTGAAAAATGATCCGCGGAAAAGACCTGATAATCTTAGGAGAATTTCAGAAGATCTGGAGCTGTTCCTCGCCAAAAAGAAAAAAACTGCCTTCTCCACCAAACAGATCGTCCCAGCAAGAATTTCTCATACCCAGACCTGGAATCATGAACCTGATTCAACTCAGGAAAGTGGTAATTGGATTCCATTGCTGATTACATCTGCAGGTGTTCTTATTTTTCTTCTTGGGATAATGCAGGTAGGAAAAAATAATTATGATTTTTTGAATTTTTCCCAGATCAAAACCGATAAAACTCTCAAAATTACCAATTCTGCCGACAAGATCAATTTGCCTGTTAAAAAAATAGATAAATCAATGACAAAAACCGAAAAGAAAAAAACAGCCAGGATTTTCAGGAAAAAAAGCAAAAAGCGGACAAACTCTCACTCTCACAAAAAGAATCCCCGTCAATTGTTGGCTGAAGCAAATGCTGCCTATCTCAAGGGTAATTATCCCAAAGCCTGGGAACTTTCAAAGCGTTCCTTGAGAAACGGAGGAGGAAAAAAAGCCCGGGAAATCCACTTGAGTGTTACCAGAATTCTGGGACTTAAATAGTTTATCTGAAACTAAATAGTTTATCTGAATTGACCAAGGAGACCAATAGTGGGGATGAAAGTAAATCCGGAAAAGGATGAAGAAGATCCGAACAATTCGTATTTGCCATAATCTTGGTAATAAATAGATAGAGAAGCTACCAGGTAAATATATTTATAACCAACTTTGAGATTGAAAAATACCCCGTAAGAATGAATATTGCGTTCACCCTGGGGAACATTAATATCCATGTTTTCCATGGATTCCACAAAGAAATCCTGAATTACTCCTTCGTCCATTCCCCAATTAAGTCGGGAATAATTGTAGACTGCCCCGAAGCTCATACTTCCATATTTTTCATCTTTGGAAGCAAAAGAATAACTGAAAGCCAGCGGGATCATCAGATCATATTTTTTAAATTCATATCCGAGCAGTTCCTGAAGTTTATCCAATCCTGGCAGCGAAATATTATAATCCTGCATGGAAAACTGAAGTCCAATGGAACCAAACCATTTGGGACCGAGATTGATGCTCATGAAATTATTTGAATTTCTGGTGGGGCCTGCAAATTGAAAACGGGTATCAAGTACATGCACTCCGCTGTCAAATTTGTAACCGGCGTCCCATCTGTCCAGCAAACCATAACGAACATTAAAATCAAAACCCATGCCCAGCGGATCTATGGAATAAATCAAGAGAGCTCTCATTAATTTATCCAATTTGGCTTTACCTTCTTCTTCGGTATATTTACCCTGGTCACCGTTGGCTACCTCTTCAAGCTCATTTACCCCGTCCTTGATAGTATCATAAATAGCAGATGAAGTTTCTGTGGGAATATTGCCCCGGACGTTGGCTCCCAGTCGAATCTGGCCTTTGGGAGTTACTTTACCGGTATGCGTAATTGAACGAGGTGAAGTACAAGAAAATGACCCAATCATTGAGAAAAATAAAAACAAATATGTAAGTACCTTCATAAATTATCCCTTCTGAAAATCAAAACACTATATCTTAAACTTTTCTAATATATTTTCTGATATATTTTCTGAGTTTTTCCCATTTTTGTCAACTATTAAGTTCCCGTCCCAGAATGGGGTTTTTTGACTGAATGAGAAGAAATGGATAATTTTCAGATGAGAAGAAGTGGAAGGAAGTTGAGGTGGATGAACTTGACCAAAGCTCTATTTTTCTGATTTTTCCAGAGGCAGTTTTTTCATTTCTTTGAGCCAGGATTCGTGTTCTTTTTTGACTTTTTCATCTTTTCCAAAAGATTTCAGTTTCGTGGTCATTTCGTTAGTAAAATTGTCAATTTCCTTTTTCATCTCGGCTATTTCTTTTTTGAGTTTTTTGGGATATTTATCAGATTGGAAATCTTTCAGTTCCGGATATTTATTTTGAAGTTCTTCAATTTCCTTGAAAACTTTTACGTGGAAATTCGTCAGCTTTTTAAAGGCATCGGATACTTTTTCAGAAGTATCGGCCTCTTTTATTTTATTTACAGCTTCCTTATAAGTTGTTGTAATCTTTTTGATTACAACTTTGAATGGTTTATAATCTTTGTTGTCAGCCTCAGTATTTGCTTTCTCTTCTTTTTTTGTTTCTTCTCCTTTTTTTTCTTCTGTCTCTTTATTCTTTTCTTGCTTGCTCTGTGTGGCTGCCTTTTCTTTTTCGGCTCCTGATTCTTCTTTTTTACATCCTAACATTGATAAAACTACGGCTGCGATTATGGAATAAAGTGATAACTTCATATTTTCTCCTTTCCGAATAACAGAAAACTCTGAAATTCGAAGCTTAGAAAGTTTGTAAATTAATAACAATAAAACGATTTGTTTTTATTGAGTTTAATTAAATTTACTTTTTGTATGCATTGTATGTATAGGAGGAAGATAATAACTTTGTGAGAAAGATCAAGGGGGGATCCCAAAAACAAAAGAAAACGCCGGTGATTGTATTTTATTGAATTTTATTGTTTTTTGCAGCTTTTATCCATTGTGCCATTTGGGATTTAATCAGTTTATCCTTGCTGAATTGTTTCATTTTTTTTGATAATTCTTTGCCAAATCTCTTTCTAGCTCTTTGATAATTCTGAACGATCTCATGCAGATTTTCAGGAAAATCTTTGCTTTTGGAGTTTTCAAGTTCCGGATATTGTTTTTTAAACTTATGGAACATTCTGTTTGCAATTTTATGAGAGGCTGCAAGAAAACCCAGCACTTTGGCCACATCTTTGGCATTTTCAGCCTCTTTCATATCGACGGCAGAGTTGTTGTAACGTTTTGTCAATCCTTGAACAGCCAATTTATAAGGGGCATATTTATTAGTGGATTCTTTTATTTTTTTGCAACTAAAGGTGGAAATCAACAAAAACAGGGAAAAAACGACAATTTTGTTCATAATACTCCTTGTAATCTCTTTTTGTTTAATTGTTGTGGCACTGCTATTTTTTTGTTTTACGTTTTTTCACAATGTGAAATTCAACTCGTCTGTTTTTGGCTTCACATTTGATGCGCCTGCGCCTGCTCTTTACAGTGGAACAATCTTTGAGTGGTCTCGAATAACCATAATGCTTTACAACCAAACGCCCAGAACTGACACCTCTGTTTGCCAGATAGCGTTTTACCGCCTGAGCCCTCTTTTTGGAAAGTTCCAGATTGATCTTTTCAGAACCGATATGACCGGCATGACCTTGTACCTCAAGTAAAAGCAAATCGGGTCTGGATTTGAGGGTAAGGGCAACCTGGTTTAGTAGATTGTGGGACTTCTGCTTGATTCGGGCTTTATTGTATTCGAAGTAAATATTCTCCAGCAATTTGACCCTTTTTTGCAAAACAATTACAACTTGTTTTCCTCCTTTTTCAGGACACCCATCTTCATCTTCAAAACCGTCAATATCTTCTTTGACTTTCTTGAAACCATCAGTTTTGTGGGCGTCAACTCCAGGGCATTTATCCCTACTGTCAGGAATTCCATCACTGTCATTGTCAGGATCGGGGCAACCGTCTTTATCTTCAAAACCGTCAATATCTTCTTTCATCCTCTCCATATCAGCCTTGTTGGCATCTTTTCCCGGACATTGATCGGTCAAGTCAGAAACTCTGTCTCCGTCATTGTCAGGATCGGGACAACCGTCTTCATCTTCAAATCCATCAATATCTTCTTTGACCTTCTTCAGGCCGTCGGCTTTATCGGCATCAACTCCAGGGCACTTGTCCAGGCTGTCGGAAATTCCATCAGCATCGTTGTCAGGCTCGGGACAACCGTCAGCATCTTCAAAACCATCAATATCCTCTTTGGTTTTGGCAAAGTTTGTACTGACATCACTGTCAGTTCCGGGACATCGATCCCTACTGTCGGGAATTCCATCGCCATCGTTGTCAAGATCGGGACAACCATCATCGTCTGCAAAATTATCTTTATCTTCGGCTTTATAGGGACATTTATCATCTTTATCGGAAATTCCGTCCCCATCCATGTCGTCACTTCCTCCCCAGGTATATCCGAAATGAATACGAGCTTGGTAATTGTTGGCAAATGACTCTTCCCAGGAGTCAGTTGCAAAATAAATCAGGTCAAGTCTTAATTGATAATTTTGCTTGAATTGGTAGATAAAACCAACTCCACCTCCGATTATTGAATCGAGGTCTGTTCCCTGAAAATCAGCTACCATCCCCAGCAAACCTGTTTCTACCTTGAGAAAAGGAGTAATTTTAGGAATCAGATTTTCAAAACGATATTGAAAAGCAAGAGAGGGATTGACAATTGTAACAAAATCACCTGAGTTTTCCAGTTTGGTAGGAATTATTCCCAGAGAGCCCTCCACTACAAACTGGCGGTATTTCACTCCAAAATATCCACCTGCCAAAACCATGGATTGGGGGACATCATTGAAATCACGAACCTGGTCGCCAGGGCCGTTGTAAAGATCCTGAGTCTCATCGAAAAGATGAAAACCCAGATAGCCACCTGCTTCAAATTTGATCATCTTGGTATCAAAAGCCTGTGCCTGAGATGGCAAAAGGAAAAAAACCATCATTAAAATTGTAATGAGCAATTGTCGCATATACACTCCAATAAAATGAAAAAAACCAGCCGGGAAAACTGAAACGGCCAACCCGAAACCAATCGGGCATCAGATTAGTTCAACTCTGGCAGAAGTAGATTGAGATTAAGGGATTTAATAACAAGTGGTATGGGACCCCAGATCAGTGAAAGTGTCCTGGGCATTACCTGTCCAATCTCCATTAGTGGGATCAAAAGTATCGGTTCCAATACTGTCGCCCGTGGTTATGGAACAATCGCGAATGAGAGTGTTGTCCTCTGTGGATTCATAACTGCTGCCCCACTCTGTGCCCGGATCAAATCCAACTTGTCCAATAACATCAACATCAGACCCTCCGCAATTCAAAACTACAGCATCATCACCATTGAACCAGTTCTGATTGTGAGTTTGATCGCAAAGATCCAGCAGCGACTGATCTGCTGAATCATCACAAAGCACATGAACATCCCCGGAAACCAGGATTCCACTCAAAGTAATCGAAGAAGTAGAGCCTGTACTACCGTTGAAATATACCAGGATACTGCAGTTGGCAAGATCGTAATTTCCTCCGGTATTGTTATAAACTTCGATGGCCTTGTTATAACTGCTACCTTCGACATACTGGGAAATAAACAACTTGGGAGCTTCGGGCAGCACGGTCATTACTCCCGCCTGATCAAACTGATATCCGTTGTCGGAACCGTCGAGATCGCAATAAGTCCAAGAAAGTCCGCCGTCAAGAGAAAAGCGGTAGGCATAATCAAAGGGTCCCAGAATAGTCGCATCCATGGAACCGGCAAATTCGTCATTGGCAAGATCGCCAACGGTCAAACCGTCGTAATCACCGTTATAATAAGTGCTGAACCAGGTCCATGAATCATCTGGAACAGAATTTTCGTTGCCAAACCCAACCTGGGCTGAAATAAAAGCACCCTGCCCTATACCGGGAGTTGAACTTTCTTCATAAACTCTGCCGTAAATCAGTTCTGTACTGGTATTCTGGTTAACTTCAGTGGTTGCAGGGTACTGAAGATGACAATAATCCACGGTGCAGGAATCATTTTCACTACCGGGAGTTCCAAAGTCCCCGTTACCAAAATTGCTGGTTTTGGTATGGCACCAGTGGAGAGCATCATTATTGAGAAGAGCCATGTCACCACCAAGAGCACCGGGACTCAAAGCCAGAGAATGGGAGGAATTGTGATTCCAATCTGAACTCCAGACAAGTTCATCAATAACAACCGCAGGAGAACCAGGCAAAGAAAGGGTAATGGTGCCGTCGGTGCTCAACTGGGGCATGGAAACAAAAGTGATATCAAGATCAACTCCGCCGTTAGTGCCAGGATCATCATTGGGACCTGCTACAATGTAAGCGGCCGGAGACAAGAACCAGGCAGTTGAAGCCAGGGTGTGAACAACTCCGTCGACCTCTATTTCCAGATTGGCAAGATTAAGGGTAGCATCGGTGGTATTGTAGATTTCAAACCATTGTCCATCAACAGCTGGTACTGCCAGGGGTTCAAGGAATAATTCATTTACAACCAGATCACCTTCTTCCGGTGCAGAAGCCAGGAGACATCCTCCCGAACCGTCATTTACATAACCTCCGACCGAATCACATATATCACAACCTGGTTCACTGACGGGATCTCCTACATAGCCGGTTTCGCAAAGACAATTATCTGTAACCAAAGTTCCATCACAGGTGGCATTGGTGGCACAACCACCTACTCCAACCTGATTGTAACAGGGAATGTCTTCGCAGGTGTAGCCGTTGCCGGTATAACCACTTTGACAGGAACAACTGTAAGAACCGGCTGTATTCTGGCAATTGGCATTGGGGTCACAGGTATCTGTTCCCTCAGCACATTCGTCAATATCATAGCAATCAAAACCATCTCCGCTGTAGCCGGTTATGCAGGCACATTCATAACTTCCTTCAATATTTGTACAAGTGGCATCAGGATCACATTCTTCAATTCCTGAGGCACATTCGTTGACATCTGCACAGGTATAGCCATCACCGGTATAACCACTTTGACAAGAACAGAAATAATCACCGGTTGTATTGATACAATCGGCATTTGGATCGCATGTATCTGTACCAGATGCACATTCATCAAAATCAGCACAGGTAACGCCATCGCCTTCCCAACCTTCTTTGCAAGTACAGGTGAAAGAACCTGTAGTGTTGGCACAATCAGCGTTGTTGTCGCAATTGTCCGTGCCGGCTGCACATTCGTCCACGTCGGTACAGGTAACACCATCGCCTGACCAGCCTTCGTTGCATGCACAGGTGAAAGTACCCGGCGTGTTGGTACATTCAGCATTAGTATCGCAATTGTCTGTACTGAGTGCACATTCATTTATATCTGTGCAATTGACGCCATCGCCTTCCCAACCTTCTTTGCAAGTACAGGTGAAAGAACCAGTAGTGTTGGCACAATCAGCGTTGTTGTCGCAATTGTCCGTACCGGCTGCACATTCGTCCATGTCGGCACAGTTAACGCCATCGCCTGACCAGCCTTCGTTGCAGGCACAGGTGAAAGT
>JAQICJ010000132.1 GCA_027858615.1 Deltaproteobacteria bacterium | reverse complement strand
GTTTTTAAAGATAACCATTGAGTTGAGAAAAAACAAACTTGATAAAACAGGGTTATTAAATAGTTTAATCAGAAATCTGCTTAAAAAACTGAGATCCGGACTTTGACTGAACAAGGTAGTTTTTATCAAAATGGAAGATGGTAAAAAATACCAACCATTAAAAGATGAAATTATTCCGTAAATAAGAGGTAAAGTTAAAGATGAAATGAAGTAAAGGATATACTTGAATTTTTTGTGTTTAACCATGAGAAGGAAGGAAAAAATAAAGGTAAAAAACAAAGATTCATATCTAAACCCGGTGGAAATGAAAGATAGAAAAATCAGTTTTAGATTAATATCGGGTGTTTTATAAATATTTTTTCTTTCATGATTACCAGGGGTTGAAACTTGGTGATTATCTTTTATTTGGGAAAATTCTTGAAGAAAAAGAAATATAATCAGCAGATGAAAAATATGTTCCATTCCAGTAAAAGCAAGTGGCAAAAGGGGTAGAACGAAAGAAATAGCAAAAAGTAAGAACAAACTTTGCCATTGGTTAAAAACAGATCTGAGGAAATTGTAAAGAATAATGATGAAGGCAATTGTGGCAAGATAGTTGATAATTAATGGATGAAGTTGGTTTTTGGGAAATATCAAATAAAACAAACTTAAAATAAGGGTATAAAGGGGAGAAGAGGAGCTCGAACTGAAGGTATCAGGATTAATTCCCCAAGTAAAATTATCGACTAGATTTCGAGCAAGGGTGAGATGAATATAAGGATCATCAAGAACATAAGCAAAAAAACCTTGGTTATGGTTTTTTATGATCAAGTAAAACAAGCAAAAAATGGCAGTGAAAACCAAAACAAGCAAAATTTGCAAAATAAAGGTGTTTTTGAATTCTGGTTCAGGAAAGTTCAATAATTTCATCGGCACAATCCATGAATTTTTGACTGTGAGTAATAATAATTATAAGTTTATTTTTTTGCTGCTGACCGAGAATTTTTAGAAGTTGGTTTTTGGAGGAAAGATCAAGTGAATCTTCGGGTTCATCAAGAATCAACAAAGAAGTAGCAGAAATCAAGGCCCTGAGCAGGGAAATTTTTCTTTTTTCACCTCCGGAAATGTTTTTATTTTCAATAAAACGACTTAAAGGAGGCAATTTAAACTGGTTGTGAAAATGATTAATAGCAGAACTGATTATTTTTTTGTCTTTTCGGCCGAAAATAAGGTTGGCTTTGATGGTGTCATGATAAACACTGCCCTCCTGATCAAGGTATCCGCTGCTGATTCCTTGCTGGCAAGGTTTTGAATCCACAATAATTTCACCTTGTTCAGGAGTAATGATACCTTGGATCAAATGAATAAGGGTTGTTTTGCCACTACCATTTTTACCTGTAACAGCATAAATATTGCCCTTGTTGAAAGTTTGGGAATAATTGTCAAAGATTTTGTTTTTATTGTAGGAAAAAGAGATATTATCAAGTTTGATTTGTGCTTTGGGTTTAACTTTGGGTTGATTGCTGTGAGCAATATCAGAAGCAGTATTTTCCAGGTCCGGCAATTGAATATTTTGTCCAAGCATTGATTTTATAACCAGAAGATCATGACTTAGTCCCGAAAGGGGTGCATACAACAAGGCCATAATGGTAAAAAAAGTAAATCTGGTTTGAACAGATATTTCTCCGGTTTTTGTGAGATAAGCTGAAGTAAAAAAAACAAGAGAAAAAGAAATTACCATCCCAAGCAGTGACAGAGGCTTATTTAAGGATTCAAAGCGTCGGTGTTTAACTTTTTCTAGGGCCAGATTTTCCAATTTGGAAATTTGGAGTTGGTGAAAAAAATCCTCACTTTCATAGGCTTTTACAGTGGCATGATTTTGGGCGCTTTGGGAATAAAACCCAGCCAACTTACTTTGATATTTAAATACATTTTGTCTGTAGTTACTTGATTTTTTGCCCATTATCCAACCTGGAAGAAAAACCAGAGGGGAAGAAACCAGTAGAATTAGAAAAAGTCTCCAATCAAGATAAAGTAAATAGAGGGAAAATCCGGCTAATTGCAGAATTCTGCGGAAAAGGCTGCGAAGTAGTGAAAATGCGGCCTCAGCTGCCCACTGAGAATTGGAAAGACTGAAATTAAGCTTTTCCAGAGAACTTTCATTGCAAGGTTGGTGGAGAAATTGGAGAAAGGCTTTATCTGTCAGTTCTTTATTGATGTTTTCAGCTACGGGGTGGGAAATGTAATCTTCAAAAAACGTCAACAGTAATCCCAGGGAAAATGCCAGAAAAACCGGAAGAAAAAGATTGGTTTTAAACAAAAAAGTGGATCTGGCCAGAATCAGTCCGATTAGAAGATGAATGAGCGAAAGGAACAACAAGAAACAGACTTGTTTTCGTTGCCTGAATAATAAAGAAAAAAGTTTTCGCATGTATTATGGTAACATTTTGTAATAATTATTAATTTTTATTATATTAACCGTTGGTAAACGCTACTCGAGATTAAACACCGGATTTTAATAAATCAAGAATATTCTAATTGAGCAGATACTATAATAACAGAAAATAAATCATCTAGTTGAAAATATGCAATTATGTGATAACTTTCAATAGAGCAGATTCCAATAAAAATCTGCAAAATTAGTTATTTCCCATTTCAAAATGGAGTTATTGGCTGAGTAAGAAGTTGGATTGAGATGCGCGGAGTAACTTCGCTGACATAGCCACTACTATTTCAAGAAGTTATGACAAAGCAGATGATGTAAAATTCCGTCGCCAGACGATGACCTTCCTTTTTGGGACGGGAACTATTTAAACAACTAAATTTTGCAGAAAACACAGTAAATAACTGGTGAGGAGAATTAAAATGAAAAAATTTACTATTCTTATTTTGTCTTCAATCTTTATTCTTGTTGCAAACGGGTGTGATTTTGATTCTGGATCAGAAAGCAATCATGAGATTTGTGACAATGAAAAAGATGATGACGGTGATGGTTTTATTGATTGTGAAGACCAGGAATGTATGAATGATCCGATCTGTCAATCAAACAACACCAATAATACCAACAATGTAAATAATACCAACAACACTAACAACACTAACAACACCAATCCGGAAATCTGTGATAACGAAACAGACGATGATGGTGACGGTTTTGTTGATTGTGATGATCTTGACTGTACAGAAGAATGTGAATATCAGGAGGTATGTGATAACGAAACAGACGATGACGCCGACGGTTTTGTTGATTGTGAAGACCAGGAATGTTTTAATCATCAATTATGTAATCTTGAAGATGAAATTTGCAATGATGGTTTTGATAATGATGGTGATGGTTTTGTTGATTGTGAAGATACAGATTGTGCTGCCTCGGAGCTTTGCCTGATTGAAATCTGTGACAACAGGATTGATGATGATGGTGATGATCTGATTGATTGCGATGATCCCGGCTGTGCTGATTTTGAAGGTTGTACTTCTGAAATTTGCGATAATGGAATTGACGATGATAGCGATGGATATATAGATTGCACAGATCCAGACTGTGCTGATTTTGAAGATTGTACCCCTGAAATTTGTGATAATGTAATTGATGATGATGGTGACGGATATGTAGATTGTGTTGATCAGGATTGCTTTTCAGATCCCGCCTGTAGTAATTCAGAAGAAAGATGCGGGAATGGAATTGATGATGATGGCGATGCTTTGATTGACTGTGAGGATCCCGACTGTATTGGAGCTCCCCATTGCCAACCCGGAGCCGAGATCTGTGACAACTACATGGACGACGATAACGATGGAATGGTGGATTGCGATGATTCCGACTGTATTGGAGATCCCTTCTGTCAGCAGAATTTTTGTGATCCTGTAAATGATTCAGGCTGTGCCCTGTCTGGAGATCATTGTTATATTGATGTAGGAATGTCAACTAGTGAACCCTATTGCTATTCTCCAGCAGGTAATCTTGCCGAGGGTAGTGATTGTGCGGATTCCATAGAATGTGAACCGGGATTGGCCTGTGCAGGATTATATACAACAACCTGCCGTCAAATTTGCACTCCCTCAGCTGCCCAATGTGCTCAGGGGCAAAATTGTACTACCGATTATTCCGGAGCCGATTACGGAGTTTGCTACTAATCCTGCGGTTGCATTTGTTTAATATTCCAAGATTTCACTTCCCCCATCTTTCCCTCCAATAAAATCTGATAAAAGTTGACAAATTTCATTGTCAAAAATTTCATTGAGAAAATTACTGTAATGACGAACTCTTCTATCGTATGACAGGGGTTTTTCCTGGTCGGAACCATTTGTTTTCATGTAATTATTATTCATAACTTACCTCCTACTACATAATCTTACAATGTATCATAGATTAAGCAATTTTTTTCTTTTTAATTTTCCCGTATTATGCAAAAAAATAAAAGATATTATTTCAACTTATGATGAATTCCATTTCAAAATGGGGTTTATTGGTTGAAAACTGTAAATTATATTGTCTTGACCAAAATACAGGAATCAAAATGTATCCATTAATTTTTAATTTTTTTCCCACATATGGACTTTTCGGGTTGTTGGCAGGGTTTGCAGCAATCTGGATAATGAGAAGAGAACTTGTTCTTGCGGGTTTTGACAAGGAAAAATATACAGATCTGTTAATAATTCTTATAATTTCCGGTTTGGCAGGAGCAAGGGCTCTATTCGTAATTATTGACTATCAGAGGTTTTTTTCTTCTGTTTCCGCAATGAAAAAAATCTTTTATCTCCATGATGGAGGGTATGTATTTTTTGGTGGACTGCTTACTGGTTTAATCATTCTTTTTTATCTGCGTAAAAAAATTCGTCTGCTTCCTTTGCTTGATATTATGGCGCTGGCTCTGCCCTTTGCCCACATTTTCGGTCGCATGGGCTGTTTTATGGCAGGTTGCTGTTATGGAAAACCTACGGATTTGCCTTTGGGAATGAGGTTTGGCAAAGAAAGTGCGGCTTTTGGGGAAATGGCAGTCAATTTACAGGTGAATCCGGCTTTTCACACCCATACTCCCCCCCTTTATCCCACTCAACTTTTTGAAGTTTTTGCCAATTTGCTGGTATTTGTATTTCTCTATCTTTTTAAAAAAAACAAAAAATATCATGGACAAATGGCGGCATTTTATCTGCTTTTGTATGGATTTTTCAGATTTGTGATCGAAATATTCAGAGGGGATAACAGCAGAGGGTTTGTGTTCAGAACAACATGGCCCCAACTGGCTGATTTTTTACATTTTCCTGTTGATTCACCTGTTTTTTTGAGTACATCTGCTTTTATTTCATTGCTGATGATGGTATCAGCCTCGGTGTTTTTGATTTATAAAAGCCATACCGTGAAGATCAGCGAAAATAAGTAGGTCTTTTTTCAACAAAGTTGGCAGCTTCCCGCAAACGGGCTCTTAACCTTTCCTTGCCAAGCAAATGCATCGATTCAAAAAGCGGGGGAGAAGCTTTTTGTCCGGAAATGGCAATTCTCACCGGCATGAAAACTTCTTTTATCTTCCATTCTTTTTCCTCGGTGAGAGTTCTGAGCATCTGTTCGAGATTGGCAATGGAAAAAGATTCCAAGCCGTCTATTTTTCCAGCTATTTCATTGAATAATTTTACCATTTCTTTTGGATCCCTGCTCTTGGGAACAAGTCTTTTGCCGTCTTTGGTCTTGTAATCAAGGGAAGAAGTAAAGAAGAAATGGGTTTTGTCAATAAAGTCATTAAGATTATTCATTCTTTTTTGGACATGGGGAATAAGTTGTTTGAAATATTCACGATTAAGCCAAATTTCCTGAATAGAATCCAGCAATTTTTCTTCATCCATTTCTCTGATATAAAGACCGTTAAGCCATTTCAATTTATCTACGTCAAAAACAGGGCCACCGAGACTGACCTTTTCAAATGAGAATTTTTCCACCATTTCGGGTACGGTGAATTTTTCGATATCTTCTCCATAGTTAAAGCCCATAAGAGCTAGAAAATTAACCAGGGCCGGGGCCAGAAAACCGGCTTCTTTATAATAGATGAGACTAACCGGGTTTTTTCTTTTGGAAATTTTAGTTTTATTTTTATCCTTGTTGCGCAAAAGGGGCATGTGAATCCATTTGGGCTGCTGCCAGCCGAAAGCTTCATATAATCTGACGTGTTTGGGAGTGGATGGAATCCATTCTTCGGCTCTGATCACATGGGTAATTTTCATGAGGTGATCATCTACAACATTGGCCAGGTGATAGGTGGGGTAACCGTCACTTTTAAGGATGATCTGATCATCAAGTTCACTGTAGGGTCGAGTAACCTGACCCCGGAGCTCGTCAGTAAAAACGCTCTCTCCTTGGGTTTCCATTTTAAGTCTCAAAGTAAAAGCTTCACCAGCATCGGCTTTTTTTTGGGATTCTTCAGGGCTGATATTTCTGCATTTACCGTCATATCCTGTACCTCGACCTTTGTTGTGTTTTCTGAGTTCGGCCAGTCTTTCAGGGGTGCAGAAACAACGGTAGGCTTCGCCTTTTTCCAGAAGTTTGATGGCATGTTCCTGGTAAATTTCTTTGCGTTCACTTTGACGATAAGGTCCGTAGGGTCCTCCTTTTTCAGGGCCTTCATCCCAATTTAGTCCCAACCATTGCAGAGATTCCATGATTGCTTTTTCAGAATCATGGCGAGCCCGGGTACGATCAGTATCTTCAATGCGCAAAATGAATTTTCCCCGGTTCTTTTTTGTAAAAACATAGTTAAAAAGTGCAATATAGGCTGTTCCTACATGGGGATCACCGGTTGGACTGGGTGCAATTCTTGTTCTGACTTGGGTTGATTCTGTCATGACTGGTATCTGCCTTAATCCGAATGAATAAAATTCGGGAAATAAATTGGGGAAAAGTTTATTTGACTAGGGATGAATAACGGGGCGTCCGATTGAATAAAGATGGAAATCGTTGTCAATAATTTCTTTGTGGGACCAGGTATTACGTCCGTCAAACAGCGCTGAGCCTTGCATGATCTTTTTTATTCGGGCAAAATCCGGTCTTTGGAATTCATGCCATTCGGTACATAAAATAAGGGCGTCTGTTCCGGTAGCTGTTTCATATAGATCTTCACAATAAACCAGGTTTTCACCTCCTGGATGTTGACTTTTGAAATTATCCATGGCCACTGGATCGAAAGCTCGGATTCGGGCTCCTTCCTGCAAAAGATAATCGACTATCTTATGGGCGGGAGCTTCTCTGATATCATCTGTTTTAGGTTTGAAAGAAAGACCAAGAACACCAACTTTCAAATCTTTGAGTTTGCCAAAATGCTGCTTCATTTTTTTGACCAGCAGAATTTTTTGTTCTTCATTGATCTCATGGGTGGCATTTACAATTTTCAAAGGGGATTCGTTATTGTTGGCAAGATGTCTGATAGCACTGATATCTTTTGGAAAACAGCTGCCTCCATATCCAATTCCCGGATAGAGAAATTTAGGTCCTATTCTTGAATCTGATCCCATGCCTTTGCGGACAAATTCTACATCAGCTCCCACCTGATCACAAAGTCGAGAGAGATCGTTCATGAATGAAATTCTGGTGGCTAAAAAAGCATTGGAGGCGTATTTGGTGAGTTCGGCAGATGGAGGATCCATGAAAATAACTCGATCACGACTGCGAACAAAGGGAGAGTATAATTCATGCATGATCTTGCGTATTTCTTCTTTATTGGTTCCGATAATCACCCTTTCTGGTTTCATGAAATCTGAAACAGCATCACCTTCTTTCAGAAATTCCGGATTGGAAATTACTTCGACCTTTTCTTTGCTTTTATCATCCATGAATTTTTGCATGCGGGCACAGGTGCCAACAGGAACTGTGCTTTTATTTACCATTATGATCGGACCGTTGAGGTTGTCGGCCACCATTTGGGCAGCATTCAGCAAGTAGGAAAGATCCGCGTTGCCATCTTTACCCATGGGAGTTCCAACTGCCATAAAAACAATATCTTTGTTTTTTACTGTTTCACCCAGGTTGGTAGTAAATCGGAGACGATTTTTTTCCACATTGCGATCAACAATTCTTTTAAGTCCTGGTTCATAAATAGGAATCACTCCGTCATTGAGCATATCAATTTTTTTTTTGTCAATGTCAACGCAATCCACCTGATTACCAAAATCAGAGAAAGCTGCTCCGGCAACCAGCCCGACATAACCAGTTCCAATAACGCATAACTTCATTATTTATCTCCTTGTTTTAAAATCAGAGTTAAACCCTGAACAATAGTATTTTTTGAAATTTTATTGGGAAAACAGATGAGAGGCAAAAACAACCATCTATTTAGTTCCCATCCCAGAATGGTTTTTTTTGACTTAATGAGAAGTTTGCCTCAGATGCGGGCAGTAACTTCGCAGACATAGTTGACACTATTTCAAGAAGTTATGACAAAGCAGATGAGGAAAAATTCCGCATTCAGGCGATCACCTTCCTTTTTGGGATGGGAGCTATTTGGGAAAGATCAATAACTCCATCCTTATATATGATTCAGTTAAATTTTCAAGATGATTTACAAGAAAAGGCTGATGGTTTGGATCATGTTTTCATCACAAAAAGCAGGTGTTATTGCGAGGATTTATTTTACTGCTTCTGTTTTATTACAATTATGAAACGGGAACTGAATATCCCCTTTCCAAGTTACAAGAAATTACTTGACATTCACTTGCCATAATGGATTATCAGCTTTCAGGTGCAATTTATTTTTCCCTTGTCAGTTTATAGGGAAATGATACCTGTTATATTAAAATTTACTTACTTTTATTTATTTGTTTTTATTATGAAATTTCTGCAAAAAACCATATTGTGGATTCAGGTTTAAAT
>JAQICJ010000210.1 GCA_027858615.1 Deltaproteobacteria bacterium | reverse complement strand
TAATAGCCGACCCATTTCGACCTGGACACGAAAAATCTTATTTCCCCGGAGAAACAAATTTCCGCAGAGCCGATGTAATTGTTGTCAATAAAGCTAATAATGCCAAAAAAGAAGATGTTGACACAGTAGTTGCCAATGCAGCCGAGATGAACCCCAAGGCTGATGTAATTCTGGGTTCCTCCACTGTAATTATTTCCGATCCCGAAGCCCTCAAAGGCAAAAAAGTCATGATCATCGAAGATGGACCAACTCTGACTCACGGTGGAATGGCAATAGGTGCAGGTTTTGTAGCCGCTCAAAAATATGAAGCCGGTGAAATTATTGATCCGCGCCCGTATGTCAGCGGCTCTCTCAAAACTATCTTTGAAAAATTTACTCAACTGGGCAAGGTTCTCCCTGCCATGGGTTATTACGACGAGCAGATCAAAGAGTTGGAGTCTGCTATATCCAAAGCACCGGTCGATATCATTCTGGTCGGTACTCCCATCGATTTGAGCAGAGTTGTCAAGTTTGACAAACCTGTTGTCAGGGTAACCTACAAGCTTGAGGACATGGGTGATTCTTCCCTCTCAGATAACATCATGGCCTTCCTGAAAGAACATAAACTGATATAAGAACCAGACAGGGAGATTCCAGAGAAATTTCTTGTCCCTGTTCTTGTTTTTATCAAAGTCGGGTTTTTTCTTCCCTCCTCTTTCATCTTCTTTTCTTTTCTCACCTTTCTTAATTCTTGATTTTAATTAAATTTTTTGTTAATTACTTTCAATATTCCTATATGAATTTTTGTGATTAACTATATAACACAGGAGAAAATATGTCTGTCAAAGTAACTTGGTTGGGTCATGCTGCTTTTTTAATTGAAACAGGAAAGTACAATCTGGTTATCGACCCTTTTTTGACTGACAATCCTCAGGCCAGTTGCAAAGCTGATGAACTGCCTGAACTGTCAGCCATTCTTGTAACCCACGGTCATCGGGATCATCTTGGCGATACTCTCCATCTGGCCAAGAAATTCAATTGTCTGGTTGTATCCACCGTTGAGATAGCCAATTATCTGAAAGGCAGGGGGGTTAAGCATGTTCACGGTCAACAGCCGGGGGGCGCCTGGAAACATCCCTTTGGCAAAGTTAAGTTGACCAGGGCTTTTCACGGAAGTTTTCTTCCCGATGGTTCCTATGGGGGGCAACCTGTTGGTTTTCTGCTGGAGGTTGAAGGTGTTACCATTTATCATGCTGGCGATACTGCATTATTCAGCGATATGAAATTAATTGGAAGAAAAGGTGTGGATTTGGCACTTCTGCCTTGTGGAGATAATTTCACCATGGGAACTGAAGATGCAGCTCTGGCTGCCACTTATATTCACCCCCGGATTGCAGTACCCATGCATTATGGAACCTGGGAACTCATAGATACGGATCCTCAGGATTTTGCCAGAAGGCTCCAGGGATCATCCATCAAACCGGTAATTCTCAAACCAGGGGAATCCTTGTCCCAGTTAATCAGGTAGTTCAAAATAGAAATGGGTAAATTTTTTTACAAAATCTGGAATGTAGTCTTTGAATTAATTCAATTCTGGTTTATACTATCAATTGTTATAATATTTTGAATATTTTATTTATTTATAATGTAAAGTTTGTAAATATCTCCATTAATTCCCTATTTTATTAATCCATCTTTCCACCATCGATCCGTTGTGGAAAAGGAGTTTTTTCATGAAGAAATTTTTATTAACACTAACCCTTGTATCATTCGGGTTGTTCAGTTTTGGCTGTGATGACGACGATGACAATAACAACAATAATGCTACTGACGAAATCTGTGACAACCAGGTTGATGACGATGGCGACGGTGATGTGGACTGTGAAGACGAAGACTGTATCGACGATGCTGCCTGTGTCAGTGAAATCTGCGATAATGAAATCGATGACGATGGCGACGGTGATGTGGATTGTGAAGACGAAGACTGTACCGATGCAGAAGTTTGTCAGGATATCATCAAACATGTAACCATTATCGGAACCTCCGACATTCACAGTCATCTTATGGGTGTAGGACCGGCAACTGATTACACTCCCCTCGATAATACCGACGAAGACGGAACCGTCAGTGGTTTGGCCAGGATCGCGGCCGTTATCAACAATATAAGAGAAGCTTCCGATGCCAGTACTGTTTTGGTTGACAGTGGCGACTGTCTCATGGGAGATATGGTAGATCTGCTTTCAGGTACAGCTCCTCCTGTATTCCATTTCTTCAAAAATATGGAATACGATGCTGTTACTCTTGGTAACCACGATTTCGACTGGACTCCAGAGGGCACTACCACAATTATCACAACTGCCCAGTCTTTTCCCCTGATTCTGTTTGATATTCCCCTGCTTTCTTCCAACATTATCACCGATGCTACCTCAACAGCCGATGATGGCATTGAAACTCTCATAGCTGACGGTTCCATTGTGACTTACACTCTTAAACCAATCGATGACGATTTTACTGTTGGCATTTTCGGCAAAATGGGTCTTGAGGCTGATTCCAATGTTCCTCAGGCCAAGCCACTTACCTGGTGGCACGATGATCCTGAAGCAAACGCAGGTGCAGGAGATTACTCCAATACACAGGCTCTGGTTGACGATATTAAAGTTGCTGGTGCTCACATGGTTGTCCATGCCAGTCATCAGGGCATCAATGCCAATGCCATTGGTGAAGACAAGGATGTAGCAGCCAACGTAGATGGTATAGATGTCATCATGTCCGGACATCGCCATCAGATTCTCGATGCTACTTATCTCAAAATTGGCGATACCTACATAGTTGCTGCCGGTAGAAGAGGTGAATTTGTTGATCAGATGGATGTCACTTTCAATCTCAGTCAGGAAGTTATCGAAGATGCCACCGGTTATGTTCATGCCGTCAACGATACAATCGAAGGTGATGCTACTATTGCCGGAATCATGGATTCTTACATAGAAAACCTTGATTCTCAATATCTCATTCCTATATTCGGGATGACTTACAGCGCAACTCCAATAGCCCATTCAACATATTCTCTCAGTCACCTTGGCAACTTTTACGAGGAGATCCCCCAGGGCGAAGACATTGAGACTCCCGCCGGTCTACTGGTGGCTGATGCTCAAAGAACAGTCATGAATTCCATTATCGAACAGGCAGTAGATGGTGGTATTTTGGGTTTAAATCCTGCATATGATGCATCTCCTGTTTTTATGGCAGTAGCTGAAACAGGTGCAGTCAGGGAACCCATCATGCTCAGTAAAACCGGTAATGTCGCCGCTGCTGATGCCTTCAGGGTTTTTCCCCTTGGTATTGGTCCCGACGGTGTACCCGGCTATCCCATGCTTACTTTCTATGTTACTTTGGCTGAACTGAAAATTATGCTCAATATGAGTGCCGAAAGTCTCATGGGCAATGTTCCCTTTGAATATTATCTCCAGCCTTCCGGTCTCAGATTTGTCTACGATGAAAACGGCAACCAGTTTGACAAGGTTATTGCAGCCTATAAATGTCCTGATGCAGATCCTTTCAACATGATGGATTGTTATATCCCCTACACCGACGGTGGTACAGGAATGCCTGTTGACCTCGACGATGATACCACCATGGTCAGAATCGCTGTGGATTATTATGTCGCTTTATTGCTGCCGGAAGCTCGTAATGAAATTGGTGAATTTTTAACCATCGATCCAAAATACAAAAACGGAACCATAGTTAACATGGAAGATTCCGCAGAAGTTGCATCCCTCAGATTCGACGCTGATCCTACTACTACTGACGGCAGTGGTCTTCCTACCGTAGTCGAACTCAAAGCTTGGGTGTCAGTGCTTCAATTCATTTCTGCCTTCTCAGATGATTGGACTGAACTCGGTCTCAATTATGATGAACCGGGGGACGGAATGCCTTCTTTCCCCTCAAGAATTTATGACAGTTCAGAAGCTCCTGCAGGCGAAGAAGCAGCTTGGGGACTTGGTCTCAAGAGAAGCATGGAATTGAACAATTTTTGCACAGTTTTCTCAGTACATACACTTTGTGTTACTAAATAATTCTTCTTTAAGTTTGAGCAGGTAGTATCCAAGCCTGCTCAAACCCTTCTACCAACTAAAACAAATCCCAGGGGAATGCTGTTTACTCTAAAACTTTTGTGTTGTAAAAGAGGATGCTTGCACCCTTTTTGATTTAACAAACAACAACAGAGGTTTTCCATGTTTGTACCCTTCAGATTCAACAATGAAAAATTACACCTTTTAGATCAACGGCAGCTTCCGGATAAAGAGAACTGGCTGGTTTTCAGCAGTGCCCGGGAAGTTGCCAACGCTATAAAAAATATGGCTGTCAGAGGGGCTCCGGCAATTGGCTGTTGTGCCGCCTGGGGATTTTACCTTGGTGCTAGAAAATTGATAGCAGACCAGGTTTCCTCTGAGGATTTTGCCCGAAAGCTGGCTGAGATCAAATTTATGCTGGCTTCTACCCGACCTACCGCAGTCAATTTATTCTGGGCCCTGGAGGAGATGGAAAAGATAAACCCGGATTCTCAAGACTCGGGTGCATACCTTGATGCTTTAAAACGCAAAGCAAAAACCATTGAAGATGAAGATCGGCAAAGTTGTCAATTAATTGGGACAAACGCTCTGTCTCTTTTTTCAGTTGAAAAAAACTGGTCAATTTTGACTCATTGCAATGCGGGTGCTTTGGCTACAGCAGGTTATGGCACTGCTTTGGGAGTTATCAGAAGTCTTCATTCCAGAGGCAGTCTGGAGATGGTTTGGGCCGATGAAACCAGACCCCGGCAACAGGGAGCGCGACTTACTGTTTGGGAGTTGATGAAGGATGACATTCCGGTTACCCTGGTGGCAGATACTGCTTCAGGTTATCTGCTTTCCCAAAACAAAGTCGATGCGATTATCACAGGTGCTGATCGCATCGCCGACAACGGAGATACAGCCAATAAAATCGGAACCTATACTTTGGCGGTTCTGGCCAAAAGGCATAATATTCCTTTTTATGTTGCAGCCCCACTGTCCACAATTGATACCTCTTTAAAAAGCGGAGATGAGATAGAGATCGAACAGAGAGATCCCCGGGAAGTTACTTTTATCAACGGAAAACTTATAACTCCGGCTCACGCTCAGGCGTTTAATCCGGCCTTTGATCTCACTCCAAAAGATTTGATTACTGCCATTATTACCGAAAAGGGGATTATATATCCCGGCACTGGATCGATTTTACAGCAGTTTAGTTAGAACTAGTTAAGTGGCAGTGAAGGAAAGGTTTTTTTGCCTTCAAGAATATTATAAGCAAAGTAGGAAGAAATTACTCTTTTGATATAATTTCTGGTTTCACTGATGGTCAGAGCTTCTACAAAAAGATCCAGCTGGCCTCTGAATTTTTTGTGTTTTTTCATGATGGTGCCTTCTCCGGCATTATATGCTCCAACCTGTAAAATAGTTTTGCCTTTGAATAACTTTTCCAGTCTTTTCAAATAGAAAGCTGCAAGTTTCAAGTTCAATTGAGGTTTTTGGAGCTGATGCCTGTTTTTATATTTTAATTTGGCAAGTCTGGCCAGATATTTTGCCGTAGATGGCATTATCTGAGCAAGTCCCATTGCTCCTGCCGACGAACGTACCTGGGGAGAGAATCCACTTTCCTCCCTCACCAGACCAGTTAGCAGATTTGGCTGAATTTTGTAATTTCCAGCTGCCTTGCTGATTTTATCTTCATAAAGTTTGGGATAAGCTATTTTCCACAATTTCAGATTAAAGCCTGTAGGCCAAGCGGATGAGTGCAAATAAAGAATTTTTCCCATTATTCTGAAAGCCAGCAATTCGGCTTTGCCCTTCTCCAAAATCAGAGAAACTGCTTTCCAGAGTGTTTTATCTTTAATTTCATTATTGGATTCTGGCAGTTTCAGATCCAGCAACTTGTATGTTTTGAGCAAATTTTCCCTATCTTGGAGACGAGCAAATTCAACCATTTGTTTAAACAGTTTTTTCTTAAAAAAATCACTTTTGAGAACCGGAAAGGGATGGGAGGAATTGTTGTTTGATTGCTTTAAAATCTTTTTCAGAAATTTTTCGCCACTTCCTTTTTGGATATCTTCCATCCGGTTCAGAGCTTGAGCGGCATAATAGGTTACGGGGGCTGTGGCTATGGTTTGCCTGAAAAATTTGACGGCTTTTTCTGTTTTATTCTGAATCATGGCTACTCGGCCCTGCCAGTAGATGATTCTTCCCCAATTATTCAAAGGAGCTTCAGGAACACTGCTTTTTCTGATGTCAGCAAGCATTTTTTCCGCTGCTATCCATTTGCCGGAAGTAAGTTGAGGGAGCACTTTATTCCAGAGGATTTTGTCATGCATATCCCCTTTGGGGTATTTTTTTGCTGCTGCGTCCAGAAGATTCTTGGCGCTGGAGATTTTTTTGAGTCCGAACAACGCTTTAGAAGCTTTAAGTATGGCATCATCTGCATAGGAATCATTGGGGTGTTCCAGGTAGGCTCTTTTGAAAAGGGAAAGAGCTGTTTTGTAGTGGGCTCTGAAAAGAGCATTTTTTCCGCCCAGATATTTAGCCTTGACCCTGTATTTTTTTAATTTTGTTTTTTCACATTTATAAATTGCTTTTGCCAGATATCTGGCAGCTTTGCGGCGTTTTTTAAGATAAAAAAGAGCTCTGCCTTTGAGATAATTGATTTTGCATTTTTGAGCAAGGTTGCACTTGCCTGGAAAGCGCAAGGTTCTTAAAACTTTACGATTCAGGTAAAATTTACTGAGAAACTCGGCTCTTTTGGTTTTGTTCTGGCAGGATGCAAATATTGCAATTCCTTTTTTATACCATTTTCTGGAAAGTTGATGTGCCCTTTTTGACAGTGATGAACCAGGTTTATTGATCCAAACCCATAGAAGATGCTGAATGATGGTCTTGTTTTCTTTATCCAGTTTTTTCTTGATGGAAGCTGCTCTCAGATGTAATTCAGCCTTTGAGGAATCATTGACTTTGCTGTTTTTCAGCAATGTTTCCAAATATTTAAGTTCTGAGCTCAACTTGTTTTGTTTTTTGAATATCTTTATCAGATTTTTAATTCCCAGGATGCTCCGCTCTGTTTTCATGATTATTTTGGACAAGATAATACTGTTTTCAAAGTTGTTTTCAGCCAGATTGGCCCGGGCAGCGAGCAAAGTAAGATAATCCGAAAGCAGGGGAAGTTTTTTTTTGGCTTGTGGAATTTCCCGGAGAAGCTGTTTCCATTTTTTCAATCCCAGCAGAGCCTGTACTCGCCAATATACTGAAAAGTGATCAGTTTTTCCTTTGAGAAGAGTAATTATTTCTTCAAATTTCTTTTCTCTTGTTAGACGAGGAATTTTATTTAATTTGTTTTTTGAGGTAAGATAGTGACAAAATTTCGAAAAGTAAAATCGGTTTTGTCTGAAGAAATCTTCAGTTGAAACCTTGCATAATAATTCTGACCGATTTCCTGAAAGAGAACTTTTGCTGGAAATTGGAATTGTTTCTTTTTTATTCCATTGTATGCGACTGTAATATTGTTGTTTGTCATTATTTTCGAATTTTGCAGAAATTCCTAAATAAATAAGAAAAAAAGTCGAATAATATAGAAACAGTCGGGTTATTTTATTTTCGGGGTTTTTAAACAAATTAAAAAATAGATTCATAGTTGAGTCAACTTGGTTTGGATTCAAGGATAAAATTTAAGTACCAGGAAGCAGTTAATGTTATGCTGGGATAGTTTACCGGAATTATCTCATTGTTTTTAAATTAAGCAAAATTATCATCGATTTTTATTTCTCAGAAAGGATCATGTATGGAGAATAAAAGATCTCTAACTAAAAGTATTGAGTTCCAGAAGGATCTTTTATACAAACTCCTGCCGGGTTTTATTCATGAGATCAATAATCCTCTGGGTGCATTGTCCATGTATGCAACAGTTTTCATGGAAGATATCGAGGGAGATGCCCCAAATCTGGATCCTGAAATTTCCCAGCGCTATCTCGAATATATTGAAGAGATGTCAATTTCGATCAAAAGAATAATGAAATTGATAAAATCTATATCATCCTTAATTTCAAAGCAAAATTTAAAGACAAAGATGTGTCAGGATATGGCTTTCTTGTTGAAAGAGGTTCTAACCATCAACCAAAAACGCATCAAAAATCGATTGCAGGTGGAAATTAATTCCAAAGAAGACGAAAATGATAATTTTCTTCTTCAAATTGAACCAGTTAATATTCTGATTGTGTTATCCCAAGGTTTGGAAACAATTTTAAAATCCAACGACGAACAAATAAAACTGGAAATAAATCTTCAAAAGAGTAATATACATCCAAATACTTTGCTTTGCAGTTTTACTGCTTCATGTCCCCTGGTCCGGAACACAAAATTGGTGAAAGTCTGCGAGCACTTTGAGATACCAGTTGAAGTCAATAAAAATGAGCTTATCTTTTTCTTTAAATACACTGAATAATTACAAAGCCCTCTTAAAATGCAAATTATTGGGGAAGTTAAACACAAGGAGTCCGCAGATGAAAAAAATCTTGATGTTTGTTTTAATTTTTAGCTTTGGATGCAATGAACCGCTTCCTCATATTTCTTCCCAGCAAAAAACAATAAATGATGGAATCAGTGAACCGGGTGAACCGGGAGTGGTTTTGATTTATCACCAGATGGGGGCAATGTGTACAGGAACTTTGGTAAAACCGGATATCGTGATAACGGCCAAACATTGTGTTCGAGATTTGGATTCAGGGTGGGATTTGCCTGTCAGCGGTTTTAGTATTCGCATTGGACCTGATATGTATACTGTGGAAGATTATTTCAGTGTCAGTTCCATTCATACTTATCCCGGGACTGAAATTGAAGATCAGGATATTGCTTTAATGGTGCTTCAACAGGAAATACCGGCAGAAGTAGCTGAGCCCTATGAGATAGTATACGATTTACATGGCGATTTTATGCCCCAGACCGATGAAACCTTGTTAACGATTATCGGCTACGGTGAAAGTGTTTGCGGGGAAGATGGCAATGCTGGAATTAAATTACGAACAGAAGATACCTTCCTTGGTTATTTAACCTCAAATGGTGATTTTATTACTCAGGGCAGGGGAGCTAACCATGGTGACTCGGGAGGTCCGGTTTTTTCTCCGGACATGAAGCTTTTCGGAATTACTTCCAGAGGTTCCGGAGAATGCAGTGGTGAGTATGCGGGGATTACCATAGCTACTTCCATAGCACATCATATGGGAATCATCAGAGATGTTTTCGAATCAGTTGGTTATTGTGCTCCAACCAGAGAAACAGAAATTTGTGATGACGGGATAGACGATAATTGCGATGGTTTAATAGATGAAGCCTGTTTGTCAGACGGTGAGATCTGTGAACAGGATTGGGAATGCGAAAATGGTATTTGTTTTGAACAGGATGGGGTGCAAAAATGTTTGAAAAGTTGCAATCCTTATGAATTTATAAACAGTTGCGGCAGCGGAAGTTATTGCCGTATTACTGAATGCGGCAAAGCGATTTGTGCACCGGGAGATAAAGGCGATCTTGAATTTTATGATAAATGCAACCAGGATCAACAGTGTAAATCTTCTTTTTGTCGCCAAGCTGTTGATGGTGAAAAACGCTGCCTCTATCCCTGTGAAAAAGGTAAAATTCATTGTCTGGAACAGGAGTTTTGCCTTACAGTGGAAGAGGGCTGTGGTGGATGTCATCCCTTCGAGGTCGCTCCAAATCAGGCTCGCAGTACCGGAGAATTCTGTTCATCGGATTCCCAGTGTGAAACTGGGGAATGCCTCCAGTTCAATAATTACGGTTATTGCACTGTCGCCTGCAGTGAAACCTCTTCCTGCGGAGAGGGTTTTCATTGTCTCGAGGGCAGTTGTGTAAAAGGAGAACCAGGTGTTGTTGGAACTCCTTGTGTTGGAGATCAGGATTGCGATCCCAGCTTGTTTTGTAAAGACTTTGGTGGGGTAATCGGTCGTTGTACCAGAGAATGTGCCGCCAGTGAAGATTGTCCAGAAGCTGGTTTTCTCTGCAGAGATAATTCAGATGGTTCTTATTGTCGTGGGGTTACAGGTGCTGAACTTGGTGATGATTGCAGCAAAATAGGATGTAAAACTGGTTTTCTTTGTAAACAGGTAGTCGACGGTGAATCACGTTGTGTTTCAATTTGTCATCGTTATATGGAACAATGTGCTCCAAATACAGGATGTACTGCATTCCCAGAGGACAATCTCAATTATTGTGTTCCCTTTGATATAGTCAGCAGTGGGGGAGGTTCTTCTTCTGGATGTTCCACTAATCCTGGTAGTAAAAACAAAATTCCCGGCTTAATCAGTTTTTTCCTTTTACTTTCGGTTTTTTACTTGAAAAAAAGAAGAACCTGAAACCAACTTTTTGCAGTTATTTTATTTGGCGAGGATAAGTCTCTTTATATTTGGAACAGATTGAGGTATAATTTCATAATTAAATGCACCTTGACATTATACTGTCCAATAACTGAGCTGGCATGGTTGACTGCCTGCCAGGCAGGTACTGGTGACAGTTCGGATAATTGCAGGAATAATTCCTGCAATTTTCTTACCTTTTCCGATTTGAAAGGAATGTAAAATGTTAATAACACCCAAAGAGCTCGAAGAAATTAAAAAGGGTCTTCTTCTCAGAAAAGAAAAACTGCTCAAGGCTGCAAAAGAGCAGTTACAAGGGGAGATGGGATTAGACAGAAATGAAATGCCAGACGAGAATGATCTTGCGACCAACGAATATCTGGTCAGTTTTGAACTCAGACTCAGAGGCAGAGAAAAATATTTGCTGCGCAAAATCGACAAAGCTCTCGACAGAATTGAAAATGGCGAATACGGAGTTTGTGAACATTGTGGTGATGAAATAGGCGAGGGACGCCTTAAGGCACGCCCTGTAACCACCATGTGCATAGATTGCAAAGAAGAGCAGGAAAAAGAAGAAAAGAATTATTCCGACTGAAACGAAGCGGTTAACAATATTCACAATCGGGGTTTCAGGAAAATTCTGTTTTTAAACTATTTAGTTTCCATCACAGAATGGGGTTATTGGCTGGTGAATAAGTTTGCCTCAGATGCAAGGAGTAACTTCGCCGACATAGTTGATACTATTTCAAGAAGTTATGACAAAGCAAATGAGGTAAAATTCCGTTCTCAGACGGGGACCTTCCGTTTGGGAATGGGAACTATTTAGTTTCTGTTTCTTCCGGGAAGGTTATCCTGAGCTTGTATTTTCCCGGTAATACATTATCAGGTATGTTGAAGTCCAATTCCTGTGAACGATTTTTCAACAAAACCGGAAAAAATATTTTAGAACTCAAGATTTTTTCATTCTTATCAACTAAATTCAATAAACCATGACTGAGGAGGGGGATTTCCTTGAAGTTAATCTTGATCTTGAGAGTAGTACCTCTGTCAGGTTGATAATTTGATGATTCAATGTTTTGGATATATTTTTGAGTTCCTCGTTCAACAGTTTTATTGTTCAACTTTTCTGGTTTATTCTTTTTTTTGGTTTCTTTATCTTTTGTGTTTGGAAGTTTATTGGTGGGATTAACAGGAGCGCCTCCAAGATCGGCAAGTCTCCAGGCATGTTGCAGGTAAACTTCGCAAAAAGCATGGTTTTCATTAAATACAAAATTAACTGGAATATTAAACGATTTTACCATGGCAAAGAAAATCTGGCTGCGATGGCGGCAAACTCCTTTTTTTTGTAGAAGAATATTTTCATAGAGAGGCATGTTTTTGGTATGTTTCAGGGGTTTGATTGTAAAACTTCTGAAATATTCAGCCAGGGTGAGCACCAGTTTTTCTTCAGTTTCAAAATGACCAAAATGTTTTTTTACCAGTTTTCGCATCTTCTGAAATCGATCTTCAGTTGGTAGAGAATGGTATTTGATGATTTTTCCACCTGTTTGGCCAAGAGCTTTCAGTTTATAGTAGGTTTTGGGGACAGCCAGGGATATTCTTATGTCAAGAGACCGGGGTTTCGTTGATGCTTGGGCAAATTTAAGGAAAAATTCCCCTTTATAATTGCGTAAAAAACTGATTTGATTCTTTTCTTTGTTTATCTGGGTGTCAAGATAGTTGATTCCCTGCAGTTTCATATCTGGAGAAATGGAGGGAAAAGGAACAATGGCAGGAAAAGTTCCTGCTTGTAATTGCCCCCAGAAAAATTTGTAATTCGAGTGTTTTTTTGCAGAATCAACTTTTTCAAGATCCAGTGGATAGATTTCACTGGGAATGGAATAGGTGAGAATCGTTCCGGCTTCCAGTTTGAAGTGTTTGTGAATTTGGATTCTTTCATTGGGGGTTATGTCAGGATAGTATTTGATAATAGGGGTAAAAGAATTTCGATCCCATTTATTAGTTTGGGAATCAAGTCTGGTTGTATTGGGGAGGCTATTATTCTTGGAATCTTTACCTTTGTTTTTGGAGGTTGCGCTGAAGCGAGCAGGAAGTTTTATTTCGACCTTTTCAGTTTTATCGGAATTATTGTTTGGGGAATTGCGACTCATCTGTTCAGGTTCGATGGTGGCAGTTTCATCTTTGAGATTTTCAGGGTAAGGTTGATGGATAACCTGGTTGAGAATAAATAAAATCAGGATTTTATATAAAGCATTCGCCATATTTTTTTATTGTCCTCGCTGACGTATTTTTCTCTTCTGGTTCTTGCACCATATGGATTCTCAGGCATGAAGGACCATTCCCCCAATTGATTGGTAAATTCCTGCCAACCTTCCGATTCCAGTAAAAACATGGATTCCAGTGCCAACTCGAAAATATCTGTCTGGATAAAAAATTCCCCTTCGGGTTTTAGAGCCTGAGTAATTTGATTTAATAGCTTTGAAGTAAAAACTCTACGTTTTTTGTGAGAAGTTTTGAACCACGGATCTGGAAAATTAAGAAAAAAACGATCAACACTTTCAGGAGGAAAAAGATCTTTGAAGTGAATGTTGATATTGCAGAAAATGCCTCGGACATACTTGGAGATATTTAATTTATCAGCTTTTTTATTGAGGCGCTTTACCAGAGGTTCCCTGATTTCAAGTCCGATTTTTAAATGCTCGGGCTTTGCTTGATGGCGATTAAAAAGGAACTCTCCTTCGGCACAGCCTAATTCCACTTCAGTTATTTTGCAGTTGAAATTGATGGGATCAGGTTTGAAACTGAGATTGTTGATTGTCAGAGGATTTACATGTTGGCGAATTCTGGTCATTACTATATAAAGGACGGATTATTATATGTAACAGTTCTCAAAAACAAAAGCACAGAGAATTTGTCAGAAAAACTATTTAAATATAAACCTCAAAGTGTTTCTTCCGTTTTTGAGAGTGTATTTTTTAAGGAAGAAAGTTCACCCTGCAGTTGGGTAATTTGTTTCTCAAGTTTTTCATATTTGAGGTTGCTGACCTCAAAATGGGTTTGGAGTTTTTCAAGTTTGTTCAGAATAGCTTTTTCCTGTTCATTCATAAATAAAATTCTGCCTTTAAATCGGGGATAAGTCAAGTATTTGTCCTGAATACTTGGTCCCTGGATTGAACAAAAAGAAAGTTTACCTTTAAGATGCCAGGAGGTTTTTAATTTCCTTCAGGGCTTTTTGGATGGTTGGCTCGGTTTTGACGAGTTTTTCAATTTTCTGGACAGAATTGAGGATTGTGGAATGAGCCCGGTTGCCGAATTTTTTGCCAATTGCGGGATAAGTGGCTCTGGTTTCTTGACGAGCTATGTAGATAGCAATTTGACGGGGAAGAGTAAATTTTTGCAATCTTCTTTTACCCGTAATTTCCTCTATTGATATATTGAAATAGGTACAGACGGTTTTGATTATTTTATTGATGGTGAGGGGTCTGGTCATTTGGAGACAGAGGTTATGAGCTTCCTGTTTAACCAGTTTTTTGGTAATTGTTTGTTTTTTTATTTCAGTCTGGGCTTTGAGTCTGGTGACAATGCCTTCAATATCACGAATATTGGTAATATCCAATTCTGCAAAATATTTTATGATATCGTCTTCGGGGTATTTGTCTGCATTGAGATTCAGTTTTTTACGGATGATTTTTGCTTTAAGAGAAGTGCCGGGAGGACTGATTTCGATGAGCAGTCCCCAGGTGAAACGAGAAACAAGTGCTTCTTCCAAGCCGGTTATATTGCGTGGATTTCTGTCGGAACCAAGGATGATTTGAGCCCCGGATTCAAAAAGAGAATTGAAAATATGGAAGAAGGTCTCCTGGGTTTTGATTTTGCCTTCAAAAAATTGCAGATCGTCAATTATGAGTAAATCCAGATCGCTGAACAGAGAATAGAAATCGTCGTAGGAATTGGAGCGGGTGGTTTTGTAGTAGAGGGAGAAAAATTGGTTGCCCTGCAAATACCGTGCTTTGAGATTGCGCTTGTGATATTCTCTTAGGATAGATTTAAGCAGATGAGTTTTACCCACCCCGGTCTTTCCATAAAGATAAAGAGGATTCCATTTGCCGGGATTTTTGATTACTTGCAGAGCCACTTCGTAAGCAAATTTGTTTTCATCGCCAACGATAAACTCGTTAAAGTAAAAATCCTGAGGCAGTTTTTTACGGATTATTTTGCCAGCTGAGGCTTTGGTGCGAGGATGGAATATTTTTTGTTCCCCATTGGCGGGAACAGTACTTTCTGGAGAAGATTCTTCAGGTGAGAGTTCAGTTTCTTTGATCTCAATGT
>JAQICJ010000070.1 GCA_027858615.1 Deltaproteobacteria bacterium | reverse complement strand
ACCATAAATGGTTCCCATTTTAACCGCCAAAAGTCAACCTCTGAATTTAAAGGACAAAACCTCTGTATCAAGGTCAAATTTTTCCGATAAATGAGCCGCCAGTGATTTTATACCGGTTGTTTCACTGTATTCATGACCTAGAGCAATGAAATTAACCTGCTCTTCTTTGGCTATATATTGAGAGGGACCGTCAAATTCACCGGTAAGATAGGTATCGATTTTGTGGTTGAGAACTTTGGGAAACATACCGGCACCACCACCGCTGATTATTGCGGTTCTGCCCATTTTTTCATTTCCATGGAGAAAAGAAGCCAGCGGAGGGGCAAAATCCCTGGTGTATTCCCGAAGAAAAAGATCCACTTTTTTGTCGACATGGGCAATGACCCCAATTTCTCCACCCCGGTAAGGAAAAAATTGTTCGATGTTGGTTCCGCCAAATCTGTGGGCCAGGTTTACGGAATTTCCAAATTCAGAATGAGAATCCAGGGGAAGATGATAAGCGATAAGTCCGATATTATGCTCGAATAGCAATTTTAACCTGCGGTAGATATGTCCCTTCAAAGGAGTTGGGCCCCAAAACAAGCCGTGGTGAACAATTACAGCATCTACTCCCATGGCGGCGGCTTTTTTTAAAAATTCAAGACTGGCTGTAACTCCAAAGACAATTTTTTTAACTTCTCCGGTGCACTCAACCTGAATTCCATTGATCCCGTAATCGTTGAATTTTTCCACTTGCATTAAATTATTTAAATATTTCTCTAATTCTATTAATTTCATCTGAACCCATTTCTTTGATCCAATAAAAGGTTTACTCAGTCAGAAAACAATGTATAGTATGTCGATATATGGATTTTTCCGACTTTAGTTCTTATAATATCGATTTCATTAAATGCAAGCAGTGCGGTAAAAAAGTACCCATTAGCAGCGTATTTTGCATCCACTGCGGTCAAGTTCTCAAAGAAGAAGTAGTCAAAAAGAAAAAACAGTCAAAGCGGGTAAAACTTCCTGAAGTATTATTGCAGATGGAAGAAGACAATTTTGAAGAACCAGAACTGGTTTTTGAAGAGCCGGAACCGGAAATCAAAAAGGTTATTCTTCATAAAAGACAGAAGTTTATTCCCATCGAGCCTCTCACTGGAAGAATACTCGACTATTTTCTGATGATGCAGGAAACAGGCTCCGTTGGACTGCAATCCTTAGCCTACATAGATGTAGAACCTCGCCCCTATCAAATTGAAGCTGCCCGCTCTATCATCGAATCTCAGGGAGGCAGCGGAATTCTGGCTGACGAGGTAGGTCTGGGAAAAACCATTGAAGCCGGCATTATCATCAAAGAGATGATCTTGCGTAAAGCTGCCAGGAAAATACTGATCCTGGTACCATCATCTTTGCTCTATCAGTGGGAAGTTGAGCTCAGGGAAAAATTCAACCTGGAGATCATGGGCGACAATGATATCGACAAAATAGAAGATGAATCTTTTTCCGGAATCATGCTGCTGTCTTTACACAAAGCCAAAAGTAAAAAGGTTCAGGGAATCTTTCTCAAAAAATCCTGGGATATGCTGCTGGTAGACGAAGCCCATTCTCTTAAAAACCATCTCACCCAGGCCCACAAGTTTGTTTTCGGACTCAAACGCAAATATACGATTCTGCTTACAGCAACTCCCATCCAGAACGATCTGCGGGAGCTCTACAATTTGATCAATATTGTAAGACCCGGATATTTCAAATCTATCCGGTTTTTCAGACGCAAATACATGTCAGACCGCTTCACTCCCCGCAACCCCAAAGAATTGCGGCGCATGTGCAGCCGAGTAATGGTCAGACACCGCCGGGCCGATACTCTGATCAAACTTCCTCCCCGGGAAGTAAAAACCATTTTTGTCCAACCTTCCAAAATAGAGAAAGAATTCTATAATCTCACCCTCGAACTTGCCCGCAAGGCTGTTGCTATTGCCAACCGGGAGTCTGCAGACCACATTATGCTTCTGCTTTCTATTCTGCTCAAGGAATCAACTTCTTCTCCCCAGGCTCTCCTCTCCACTTTAGAAGCAGCAATTTTGCCCAAAGTCCTGCGGGAAAAAGAGGGTGAACTGCTGAAAAGGGTGCTCAAGCTTGGTAAAAATCTTGGAAAAACAGCCAAAATGGAAGGGCTGCTCAAAGTAGTAAATGAAGAAGATTCTCCGATTATAGTCTACAGCGAATATTTACGTACTCAGGAAATCCTCACCAAAATTCTCGAAGAAGACGGTCATCAGGTACATCGTTATGCCGGCAATCTGCGTCTGGAAGAAAAAGAAAGATCACTGCGCAATTTCCGGGAAAAAGGTGGCGTTCTGCTTTCAACCGAAGTGGGCGGCCAGGGCCTCAATCTGCAACACTGCCAGAGAATGGTCAATTTTGATCTCCCCTGGAATCCCATGAGAATCGAACAGAGAATTGGCAGGATTCATCGTTTCGGTCAGCAGAAAAAGGTAAAAATAACTACTATTGCCGGTAAAAATACTTTCGAAGAATATCTCGTCAAAATTTTAATCAGCAAAATCAAATTGTTCAAAATGGTCATCGGTGAAATCGATTCTATTCTGGCTTATCTTAAAAATCCCCTCCCTCTGGAAAAACGAATAAGTCAGATTATCCTGGAAAGCAGCAATTCAAACCTGATCCAGAAAAGACTGGACCATCTTGCCAATGAAATTCTTGATGCCAGAAAACAATTCAACCAGGATCGAGACTCCTCGGCCAAATTACTTGATCTCCCGGCAGAAAAATAGATTTATGTCTGACAAACAAAACGCAATCGAAAAGCAAAATTACTACAAAAACCTTTTCAACCAATATTGCCAAACACAATACGGCATTGAAATCAATAATGATTCAGCCACAATTCCTCCTGATCATAAAAAATGGTTTCTCGATGAAGAAAAAATCAAGATCCACAAGGGGATTTCCCATGGCTTTTTCTGGCAACGGCTTTCTTCTTTCATCAAAAGAAATTCCCCCGTTTATTATCGTATTTCTCTTCCGGGCAACTTGTTTATTAATGAAACCGGGTTGCAAGTTAAACCAGACATCAATTATCTGGCTTTTTTTCTGAGAATCCAGTATGAATCCCACGATCTCATAGAAGAACCCCTGGCAGTTATCACTGAAGGCAAAGAAGTACAGGTTCTTGATCTCGATAAATTTTTCAAATTTCTGGGAGCAGCTGAACCTGCCAAAATTTATTTCAGCGAAGATGATTACCAACAAAGACTTGCTACCGTTAAAAATTCCCTCAAAGATATTCTGGCAGATTCCATCAAGGAAAAACAACAACAGATGGTACAAACCCTCACCGATGAATTTCATATGATTCGTGAATATTACAGCCATCTTCTTTCCAAGGTCAAAAAGGCTGAAGACCGGGAACATTATGTGGAAGAGCAAAAACGACTGGAAAGTGAAAAAATCAGAAAACTCCATCCTTCATCTCTCAAATTAATAGCCACCCCCGAAATAATTAATTCCATAAAAATTGTTAGTTAGTTAGTTAGTTGGTTGGTTGGGTTAAAAGCAATAGCCAAAGTTGTTGTTTCCCATCTTATGACATGTCTGGTCGTTACAATCCATTTCATCATAACAAAAGGGAGCACACCTGTAACCAAGATGGGTGGCAAGACATTGGGAGCCGTCAATACATTCAAAATTGCCCTGGATGCAATGCTCCCAGATAGCTTTATTGCCTTCCTGATGACATATCGTCAATAAATTAGAATTTACTGGTTCCACACTCATTATATAGCAGGCTCTATATTCACAACTATATGGATTTAGCAAATCACAATTGTCGGGGAGAACACAAGAGCCTAAACCGGTATTATTAAAATTATTCCCCAGGCAAACACCAACTTTGCCATTACCATCATCAGGACAGGAAGGATGGGTTTCTTTTTGGCAAAGGGGAACACAGGTATTATTGTTTTCGGCATCTCCAATATTCCTTGTACAAATAGAACCTTTGGGACAAATATCAGTCGCTTGATCACATACTTCATAATAACCCCGGTTTGAGCTATCAAGATCCATACAATCGGTATAATTATTAACTCCATCATAATAATAGGAACAAACATCAGGATCTTCGCACTCTATATATCCCGTACTATCCCAGAAAATATTAACAATAATACATTTACAAGCCTGATTTCCAATACAAAATTGATCTTCACAATCAACAAAACCATCACAATTATTATCAATACCATCACTGCAATTTGTTTCTTCGGCAGGTGGAGTACAATCTGCAGCGCAAGCACAAGCGGGATCAGCGCAATCTATGAGCCCATTGGCATCATTATCATTGCCATCATTACAAATTTCTATGCAAGAGTCGGCACAATCAGGATCTTCGCAATCTTGA
>JAQICJ010000056.1 GCA_027858615.1 Deltaproteobacteria bacterium | reverse complement strand
GTGTTGAAATCTGTATCTCGATTTTTCTCAAAAATTACCTCTTTGGATTCAATTCCAATCCAGATGAACTGCACTCCGAGTCTGATCAGCAAGTCCAGGTCACCGAGTTTTTTCATGGTTTCTGCAGAGCTGAAGATGGAAAAAGTAAAGTAGCGTTGATTTTCTTCCATCAAAGATATGAGTTCGAGAGCCCGATCTTTCATTTTCAGGAAGTTTTCGTCCATTATGGAGAAATCACTGACTCCCATTTCATCTTCGTATCGGCAACACAGATCAAATATATCTTTTCCCGTAGGCAGGTAAGCTGTATATTCTCGAAAAAAGTGAGAAGTAGCACAGAAAGCGCATTTATTGGCACAACCAACTCCTGTAACTACCATGCCTGTATTTAAAGGCAGTTTTACTCCCATGATTTTGCGATTGCAGGAGCCTTTCACCAGGGGATGATTAATCGGTGCATCAATGTCTTCATTGAAGATTTCCCGCATGAAACTGATTCCTTCACCCCTTGAAATATAGTCATATTCCAACAGGTTTTCGACATTCGGAGTATTGGTGCCATGTCCTCCGAGAATAATTTTGCTCTCGGGGCTGATTTCTCTGATCAGTTGCGTCATTTTTTGGGCTTTTTTCAGATTTGGAATAATAAAACTGATGCCGATATATTCGTAGCCTTTGGATATTTCTTGTTTGAAATCTTCAAGAGATGGAAAATCAAGAACAGTAGAGGGTACGTTGATGTTTTCAGCCAGAAAATACAAGCCAAAGCTGTTGTGATTGAAGCGATAGGAGAAAATTCCCTGTTCTCTGGTTACTTGATTGTGAAACAATTCCATTTTGTTGGTTTTTTCCCCATATTCATCATTTACACCATATGGTCCAAAAACAGATGTCAATAGCAGACGACTATTATTTCTTTGTTTTTTCAGGTTCTTTTTGTCGGTATTCATAATCTTTCTCCTTAGGATCAGATATTCGTTTTAAAAACAAGTATATCAATAATTTAAAATCTATTTTGACATGTTGACGAATATCGACCCGATTTTGTTTTGAGTCTGTTTTCTTTTATACTGAATATGATATAACCGGATGGTATTCAGAATGACATCACGATGACAATAAAGTGTAAGTCATTGAATTTGTACTGGCAAAAAAAACAAAATTAATTTTGTAAATGGAGATTAACCAACGAAATTGATAAATAATAAATCAAAAAATCATTCGCTTATAATATGCCTGTTAAAACAACATGTTATGAAATGTAATGGTTTTGTAAGGATTGAGCAATTTTACTGAAACTTTAACTCTGTAATAAAAAAGACAAATATTCATTTGACTATTATTTTTTAATCAGCTATTTAAATATATCGTTTAAAAACAATCTTGTTTAAAAGTTTAGACGTTATTTATGTAGAGATAGTTTATAACTGTCTTAACTTATTGTATTTATATTATTTTTTAACCATAGCAGTGCCTCACCCCTTTTATTTGAAAATTCCCTGATTATCATTGCCGCTCACTTCAGAGTAAGCGGTTTCCAGCTTATTTCAAGTTATATCAGTGGGTTAGACACAACAAATTACGGAGAAGCTTATGAAACGTTTTATTTCATTCTTGTTTATGCTCTCTTTGGTTACTGCACTGGTCGCTTGTGATGACGACGACAGTAACAACGAGAACAATGTCAATAACATCAACAATAACAATGCTGAATGTGGCAATGGAATTATCGAAGGTGATGAAGTCTGTGACGCAACCAATTTAGGAGAGAATACCTCATGTTCAGATTTGGAAGGATTCACCGGTGGTGAATTGGCCTGTAACAACGGCTGTACAGATTATGATGTTTCAGCTTGTACTTCCACTCAAACAGACGGTGGTATTGGCGATCCCTGCACCGAAACAACACAATGTCTTGATGACGGAGCCGAATGCTGGGATGAAGTAGAAACCGGACTGCCCGGTGGTTCTTGCATGGTTACCTGCTCTGAAAGCAGTCCCTGCGCTGATGAAACTTTTACTTGTGTTACTTTCCAGGATGAAAATTCCTATTGCCTTCCCGCATGTAATATCGGTAATTCTGATTGTCGTGATGGAATGACCTGTGTTCCACTTGAAGAAGGTGCTACAGTAGGCATTTGCTGGGCCGGTTGTACCGATAATGCCCAGTGTGAAACTACTAATAAGTGTGATGCAGAAATAGGATTTTGTAAAACTGAAAATGAAGACTGCACCAATGGTGAAGATGATGATATGGACGGAGATATTGACTGTGACGATGTCGATTGTGATTCCCATGCTGAATGCGGATGCACCGAGGACAGTTATGACAATCACGAAGGTACAGCAGCATATGAGCTTGATTTGACAACTCTTCCTGTTTCCATCACCGATGGTTATATTTGCGGTCCCGATTTTTCTGACTGGTTTGAAGTTTCACCAACCGATGCAATGGCTCTGAGTGCTAGCATTGAGTTTACTCATGATGATGGCGATCTCGATTTTACCCTCTACGATTCCAACTTTGAAGCTGTAGATGGTTCTGCCGGTATTGACGACATTGAAGAAGTTATTTTCACAGCCGAAGCCGGAACCACCTATTATCTCGAAGTAGTGGGATATTCTGGAGCTACAAATTCATACGAACTTACAGTTGATTATGCCCCTGGTGACCTGGAAGCTGCCATAGTTACAGATCCTGAAATTGTTGCTCCTGGTGATTTAGTTGATCTTACAGTTATTCTCGACAATGTTGGCGGCAGTGATCTTGAAGGTCTTACTGGAACCATCACCAGCAGTGATCCTGATATTACTATCGATGCAAGTACAGTTGATTTTGATACAGTTGCTCCCGGAGCATCAACTACAAATGCTACACCCCTGGTTGTGACTATTGCTTCTGATCACAAAAACAATCAACCCATAATGGTTGATCTGGAAGTAACTGATTCTGCCAGCAATACCTGGTCTTTCCAAGTTGAAATACCTGTTCCTTACGGAGTTGTCGAACCTGTAGGTATTGAAATCATAAATGATGATAACAGCGACGGAATTCTTGATATTGATGAAATGGCTTCTCTTGCTTTTGATGCTATTAATACTGGTGATGCAACAGTTGTTGGCACAATTACTGCCGATGTTTCGGTTGATGCTTCCTCCAGTGTTACCGGTAATATCACCATTACTGCACCTGCAAATACTGAATGTGGCTCTGCTCTGGCTCCCGGCCAAACCGGAACCTGTGATGACTGGGATATACAAATCCCTGATACTGCTCAAAACGGTGAAACTGTAATCTTTAATATCGAATTCACCGATGGTACAGATACCTGGACAGCCCAGGCAAGTTATACAATCGGATTGGCCTACATGACTCTCATCAATCCTGATGATCCTTCCGGCGACGATCTTGGTACTTATGGTTGTGATCTTAAGAATATTGAAGCCTATGTTGAAGGCGGAACCACTTTACGTGCTCGCATGGTATTTTATTCTGCCTGTGATGTTGGCGGTCTTCAGGATCTCTATGTAATGGGAGACGGAACTACTGTTAATACTCTGACTCTCGAAAATAATTCCATTGCCATTTGGTCCAGTGCCAATGGTTGGGCCAGTCCTCTTACCAATCCTGGTTCTTTCGACGTATCTCCTTCTTCAGGAAGTACCAGTACTGTTGAGTTCATAATTGACGTGGCAGATATCCCGGGGATTACCATTTCAGGAAATACTCTCAAACTCGGAGCCGCCGTTACTGATGATCTTAATAACGGTTATACCGATTGGGCACCTGATCAGATTAGTCAGACAGAACTTACTCTGGCTCCCCTCACTTGGTAGCAAAAAAATAGAATAAGGAACGGGAACTGCATTGTTCCCGTTTCTCATTCTTTCGTGCTTTTATTTCCGCTCTCCCCACTATTCTTTCTTTCAAAATTACATTTTTCTGTTAAAAATAAATCGCTGAAAATAGATTCAACTTTGTTTCCAAAGGAGAAATAATGACCACCAATCCCAGTAAAGAACTTAAAACCTTTAAAAACCCAAATCCTGACAGAAAATACACCATAACCATTGACACCGATGAATTTACAGCTTTGTGCCCCATGACTGGCCAACCGGATTTTGCGGTAATGGAAATTCAATATGTTCCGGATCAACTTTGTGTTGAATTAAAATCCCTCAAGCTTTATTTTTGGTCTTATCGCAACGAAGGAGCCTACCATGAAGATGTAGTCAACAGAATCTGTGATGATTTAGTGGAATTGTTGAGTCCCCATTATTTGAAAGTCTCCGGTGATTTTAACATTAGAGGTGGATTACGCACCCTGGTTGAAGCCGAATACAGCAAGGACGAAGACTAGATTTCAGGTTAGAAAAATGGAAAAATTGGTCATTTTTTTGATCTAATCCGGATTCTCAACTATAGTAGTTGCGATTGCATTCATGATTCTTATTCAATTGTTGTAATTAACCTCATTTATTCCAAATTCTAATTATGCTATATTTATTGCTTATATCCAATTTGCTGATTCCCGCCAGGCTCCCTCGCAGCCAAGTCCAGAAATGGAGAGGGGGATGGCTGGGCAGAAGAACCAAAAGCAAAGCTACTTCTCTGCCTTCTTCCTGGAATGGGATGACCAGCAAAGAAAAAATAAAAAAAGAAAAACTGATTAAAACAATTGTCAAAAAGTATAAATTGCTTCGCACTTCCCTGAATGGCAAAAAAATACTCAAAAATATCAGACAAATTAAATGGGGCAACAA
>JAQICJ010000031.1 GCA_027858615.1 Deltaproteobacteria bacterium | reverse complement strand
GCATAAAAGGACTGTAGTTCAACAGGAAAACGGGTTAGTTTTGAGAAGGAAAGTCCAATAGCTTCAAGCAGGAAAAGGATTTAGATTAAATATTGCTGTATGTCAAGTGTTCTGTTAATTTTTCAGAAAAAAATCAAAAACGAAGGTGTTTTTCCTGAGGTGATTGGTCGGGTAATCAGGTTATTTTAATTATGGTTGAGTAAAATGGTGAAAAAAAGGAAACGGGTGTTATACTGTTTTTGTATTTGCAAAATATTTTAGAAAAACAATTGAAAACCAAAGTCTGGAGTTCAGGTATCATGAAAAACAGAGATTATCATAAACAGATTGATAAATTTCTCAAAAAACATGCAAAGAATGGGCATCGTAGAAAAAGATCCCTGCCGAGCTGGATTACCACAGCCATGTTGAGTGCTGGCTTGGGACTGGCTTCTCTAGGCTGCGAACCTCCAATTGTTGATGACAACGATGCCTCCCAGAACAATATGAACAACATCAATAACAGCAATAATGTTAATAACGTAAACAACACAAACAACGTGAATAATATCAACAATGAACTGTATGGAGTTCCCGACGATGGGGGAATGGATGAGATCAATACTCTTTACGGAGCTCCACAGGACGCGGCTCAGGATACCGATGACATAGATGATGATGCAGCTCAGCCCGAATATGCTGCCCCCCTTTATGACGCTCCTTCATATTGAAAATTATTTGAATAAAAATTAGTTAGTTGCCATCCCAGAAGGGGGATTATTGGCTGGTGAAGAAGTTTGCTTCAGATGCGCGGAGTAACTTTGCAGACATAGTTTTCACTATTTCAAGAAGTTATGACAAAGCAGATGAAGTAAAATTCCGTCGCCAGACGATGACATCCATTTTTTGGGATGGGAACTAGTTAATAGGGGAACTGACTTCCTGGGGTTCATAATGGTAAGAACGATAGCCATTGCCTAGTTCTCCGTTAGTTCCATTACCCCAGCACCACAAGCGATCTCTGCCCAGTGAGCAGGTATGCATGAAATTGCTGTTGATCTCGTAAAAATACTGGTTGGGGACAGTCTTCTTTATTACCTGAGGATAGGGAGTAAGAAAAAGATTGGCATCGCCACTGCCCAGATTGCCGATAATGTTGAGCCCCCAGCACCAGCCGGTTCCAAAACTAGTGGCACATGAATGACCCAGCCCCGTTGTAAGATTTTCAAAGTTGCTGACTATCCAGGGTAGTTCGACTTTATTGGGAGAATGGTGTGAGTTGATCCCTGAATTCGTATTCCCGGTTTGGCCAAAATTATTGCTGCCCCAGCAGTATACTTTTTTGATGGTTGATACGCAGGTATGTCCGTGGAATTTTTGTCCTCCGGCATCATCATCCAAAAAACCTCCCCCGCAGCTAATTTTTTCTATTCCGGCGACAGATACTATTGTTCCGTCAATCTTTACCGGTTGAGGAACTACATAGAGATTTTCTATTTCCATGCCATCCATGTTCAGAGTTATGGGAAAGGCTGGAGAAAAGGGAGCCTCCGGATCTATACCAACTTCTCCGTTGGTTGCATGTCCCCAGCAATAGATTTCGTTGTCGGTGTTGATGGCACAATTGTGTGCGGGCCCACAATCGAAATCTTTATAATTCCCAGTTCCGATATAAGGTTCAGCTACTTGCAGAGGGGTGGCCGAAAAAGATACAGGAGAGGAGAGACCCTGGCCGAGTTGCATCAGGTTGTTTAATCCCCAGCAATGGATTTTGCCCTGGGAATCGAGGGCACAGGAATGGTAGTATCCGACAGATACTTTAACAAAATCGGTTACAGTGTCAGGAGTATCTACCTGTACCGGAGTCGCTGCATTGGCGATTTGATCCAGAACAGGATCATAATTGTCCTCTATATATTGGGCGTTGCCAGTTAATCCGCCGGCACCCCAGCACCAGACAGTTCCATTGTCGGCCAGAGCACAAGAATGGATAAAGCCAAGAGATATCTGATTAAATTTTACATTGTTGGGCATAATTACTTTTTGTGGGGAAAGTTCAATTAGGCCGGTGCCGTCGAGGCCGTGACCAAGTTGTCCGAATTGTCCGTTTCCCCAGCACCAGACATCACCATTGGAGTCAACAGTACAGGAATGGGTTGTGCCGGCTGCAATATCAATTGGTACAAAGCATTGGTCAGTATTAAGCAAACATTGATCACACTGGAGACTTCCGCCCCAAAAACCTTCATCCATGCAGGTTGATTGACCGATATTGTTGGCGTCGCATTCTTCACCAGCACCTGCTTGAATGAAGCCATCTCCACATCTGCCCCAGGTTGAACACCCGGAAAGATCGTAAGTGCAGTCATCTTTGCAAAAAATTTCTCCACCATAATAGCCCATATCTTCACAGGAGATTGTTTCAGGATCGAGATTGCCATCACACTCCTCAGAAAAATCAGGTTGTACAACACCATCTCCGCAATATCCGTTTTCAGAGCAATTGGTTAAATCCAGTTTGCAGTTTTGAGTACAGTCGATCTGCCCTCCATAATATCCCCGGGATTCGCAGGTATTACCGTTCATGTTGTTGGTGTCGCATTCTTCACCTCCACCTCCTTGGACAATACTGTCTCCGCAGATTCCCGCATTTTCACAATTGGAATAATCTATTTTGCAAGTGGAAGTGCAAATAAGAGTGCCGCCGTAATAACCTTGTGTATTACAAGTTTCTGAACCAAAATCCATCCCGTCGCAGTCTTCATCTGTCTGGTTTATGATCCAGTCACCACATTTGGGTTTCGGAGTTTCGGTTTCAGAAGTACAGCTTAAAGCAAAAAGAATTACCGCTGAAAAACAATTAAAAACCCTGCATTTAATTTTCATTTTTTAATCCTACAATATCATCTGATGCAATAATAAATCAATTCTAAATTTTCAATGATAATCATTATATCACCTGATCAATATAAAACAAATTTGAAATCAAAACTAGTTAGTTCCCGTCCCAGAAGTGGGGTTTTTGGCTGGTGAAGAAGTTTGCCTCAGATGCGCCCAGTAACTTCGCAGACATAGTTGACACTATTTCAAGAAGTTATGACAAAGCAGATCAATTCAAATTCCGTGCTCAGACTGCAACTTTCCTTTTTGGGATGGGAACTAGTTAGTTCCGTTAAGATTTTAGAAGGGGGATTATTGGCTGATCAAATATTTCAAAATATAGGAGGGGGATAATTTTTTCAAGTTGAAGCTGTCTTTTTGTTCGATTACAAATTCAGTTTCTTGGCCCAGATCAAAATTAAGTCTAAACTGGTAATCCACCTTGCTTAAAGTGGATTTTATTCCCCAACCTGCAGCTTTATCCAAGGGCCACTGCACAGGAATCTTAACTGTTTGAAAGTCACTTTTGCCATCTTTTTTCAAGTTGAATTTTCCAGCTGCGATTTTAGTATTTTCGATGGAAAAATTATATTGAACTATGGTTGTTTCCATGAGTTCTACCCTGGGAAGGGGGATTTTCATCAGAAGCTCCATTTTGATCTTGCTGTTTTCAAGTTTTAGATTTTTAATTCCCACCAGACCGCCACCAGGTTTGAGGGGAAGGCGGAAAACTCCTTCTCTCAGCATTCTTCTGGTTTCGTTTCCCACCGGTGTTTCAATTTTAAAGGTTGAATTAAGAGAATAATCAACCTTCTTGCCTAAAATAAGTTGTCCCACCGGTTTAAGGGAATTTTCAAGTTTGATAACCATGTTTATATCGATATTTTCAGCCTTTTTTGCGGGTATTTTGACTTTTTTCTCTAATTTACCCGTAGAAATATCTTTTTGATCCAGTTTGAAGTTTTGATCTGCAGAAACAATTGTAATAGCTACAGGGTGGGGGTTTGTTATTTCGTATCTTGCAGTTAGAAAAAGTTTATCCAGGGTAATTTTATTGATAAATACCCTTTTTGCTTTGACGACGACTTTAGGTTTGGGTTTGCAGGCAAATAGAGATAATCCAAAGCTTGAAACAATGAGAATGATAAGGTTACTGGTTTTCAGTTTCATGGCTGCTCCTGTAGAAGACCTTGATGGGAGTTCCCCGGAATCCGAATGCTTTCCTGATTTCATTAATAACATATCGTTTGTAGTCTTTTGGAATTTTTTCCGGGCGATTTACATGGATGATAAAAACAGGCGGAGAAGTTTGAGGTTGAGTGATGTAATAAAATTTTAAAGGTCTTTTGCCAACATAAGGAGGGTGATGGTTGGCAATGGTATCTTCGAGGAATTTGTTCAGGTTACTGGTGCTGATGCGTTTTTTGCGTTCCCGGTCAATTTTGGCGGCTGTGGGAAAGATTTTTCTGATACCTCGTCCAGTTTTCGCACTTGTATTTATCCTGTAGCACCAGGTGGCAAAGCGAAGTTTGTATTCATAGTCTTCTGCCAACTTGTCCTGGGCTTCCTTACTGGTTACCAGATCCCATTTGTTGAAAAGTACTATCAGTCCTTTCCCCTTTCTTTTTATCAATGAGGCCAGTTTCGCATCCTGATCATGAATTCCCAGGTTGGCATCGATAACCAGAATAACTATATCAGATGATTCCAAAGCTTTAACCGCTCTGAAAACTGCCAACTTTTCCAAATCTCTTTTGATGCTTCTCTTCCTTCGCATGCCGGCTGTGTCAATGAGAACGAAATCGTTTTTGCCATATTTAAAAGGAATTTCGATAGCATCCATGGTTGTGCCGGCAATATCATCAACCAGAACTCGGTTATCGTTAAGGATTGTGTTTACCAGGCTTGACTTTCCTGCATTGGGCTTGCCAAGAAAACTTATTCTGATGTTATCCTGCAAGTTTCCCCTGTTGTTCTGATCGTTTTTGAATTCAGGTGGCAACTGGTTAAAGATGGTTGCCAGTGTTTCGTGGATGCCTGAATTATGGGCTGCGGAAGTGCAGACATATTTATCTACACCAAGTTCATAAAATTCAGTTGCTTCAAGTTCCTTGCGAGGATTATCAACCTTGTTTACTGCCAGAACGGAAGGTTTTTTGCTGTTACGAACCAATTTCATTATTTCTCTGTCATCGGGCATGATTCCTTCGTTAAGATCAACCACTGCGATAACTGCATCAGATTCTTCCAAAGCAATTTTGACATGGGAGGCAATGGATTTTTTCATTTCTTCCGGGGAAAAAGAATCAAGGCCTCCGGTATCAATGATGATAAAAGGATAATCTTCCCACTTGCCTTCTCCGTAAATTCTGTCTCTGGTAACTCCGGGGAAATCTTCCACGAGTGATTTACGGTGACGGATTATTAGGTTGAAAAGAGCTGATTTGCCAACATTTGGTCGTCCTATGATAGAAATAATCGGCAATTTCATTGTTCATATCCCATTTCTTTGAGACCGTTGTTGTTTTCACTCCATTTATTCTTGACTCTTACTTGCAAAGCCAGATGAACTTCGCGTTTTTCTCGTTTGGAGATGGATTTGCGGGCTCTGGTTCCAATTTTTTTAATCATTTTTCCTCCCTTGCCTATCACCATACCTTTTTGGGAGCTTCTTTCCACAAAGATTTCCCCACTGAGATGAAGACCTGTTTCATTGTCTTCAAATCCGGTCAATTTGACAGCACTGGAGTAAGGAAGTTCTTGCTGTAATTCTTCAAAGATAATCTCCCGGATAAATTCTTCATAGAGCCAATATTTGGGCTTGTCGGTGATCATATTCTCGGGGAAATAAGCAGGTCCTTCAGGAAGAAATTTTGCAATAAGCTTGAGCAATTCCGGGATTCCTTTTCCAGTTTTTGCACTCAAAGGAACAACTTCTTTTACGAAGGATTGTTTTTTCCACAGTTCCATAGCGTCGTCCAATCGTCTGGAGATGGATGGCAGATCTGTTTTGTTGATTCCGATTATTATATTGTCAACTCTGCGGGAAGCCAATTCTGCCAGAGCTTGAGCACTGTACCCATCTTCAATAAATTTTGTGGACAGATCATCCAGAACCAGAACGGCATCAGTGTCTTTGACAGCTTTCAACGTCTGTCCAACCAGATAATTGTTTAATTTTTTGACCGGTTTGTGATAGCCGGGAGTATCTATAAATACAATCTGCATTCTTTCAGAATGATGAACACCGATAATATTGTCCCTGGTGGTTTGAGGTTTTTTGCTGGTAATGGCAATTTTTTTTCCGGCGATTTTGTTGATCAAGGTGGATTTTCCGGTGTTGGGCCGGCCTAAAATTGCAACATATCCACTTTTAAAATTTATATCCTGGTTTGCAGTGGTCATTATTGTTCTCCTGATTTTATCTGGACAAAAGTTGAATGGAGAACTCAACTTTAAATCTGAATTCTCCATTCATGGTATAGTTCCCCTTCAAATAGCAGATCGGTCGATTAAATTCAAACTATCATATTATCTTTTATGGAATATTTAAAAATGACAGGCAAAAGATTTTGTAATCAGATTTATCCTCAGAGGTTGAACCTCAACAATTTACTAGTTTGCAGATGGGAGTTTTCAAGGGAACTTCAAGAAGCTCCGAAACAGCTTTACATTTAGCTTTGAGCAGATACAAAATCGGCTTTGTAACCTGACTCAGAGTTTCAAAATTACCCTGACCCTTGGCTATGATCAAATCCGCTGTTTCAAAATGATTTTTGAATTCCGGAGAGGTCAAGTTCAGGGCGACACCGGGAATTCTGGAATTGGTGTCAATAATTGGACAAATTTTGTCAATTCCGCAGGTAACAGCATCTTTTCTGGTAATATCGTTGAGGATATTACCTCCTCTCACACAAAAAATTATTTTAGCGGGGTCAATTGTTTCAATCAGCAATTTATCAATGACTATTTCACCAGCATTATCTCCAATATAAAGAATTTTTTCAGCATTTTCGATAGTATTGGCAACTTTTCCCAGTTTGCTTCCGTTCAAATTGAGGTCCAGTGCATTTTCCAGTGTTGCTTCGACTAATTCTTCCGTGCAAGCATAAGGTGTTCCAAAATCAATAATGTTGGCACCTACTGCAAGTTTAAGCGCAGTTTCCAGGGGGGAATCAGCAGTTTGAATCAAGTTTCTGAACTGTTTCTCTTTTTGGAGAAGTAACTGGTTGTAGGTCTCCTTTATTTCAAGGTATGGATCATCAATTTCCAACTCCCGGCATAGTTGATTTTGCAATAACCCGCTTATTTCCGGAGGGGATTTGTCTAAATCTGTTTTGCCCATCAGTTGAATACTTTTTTTCATTGAAGCTTTGCGTATTTTATTATCAACGCCAAGCATAGTAATGGTTTTGACGATTTGATTAAGAAGACAGGGGAGACATTCAATCTGAGTCAGCATAGCTGATACCTTTCTTTGAAACCCCATTAATGCACCAATGTGCATTAATGCTAAAGCTTTTATAAAACAGATTTACAAAATAGAAAAGAATAACTTTGTAATTGAGAAAGTGAGGGAGAAATCTGGTGGTTTTTGTTTGGTTTGTAAGATTTACTTTTTGGGGAATGGAAAAGAAGAGAAGACGGAGACAGGAGTCTCCGTCTTCCAATCATAAAAAGGAGAGGTTAGTTAAATTAGTTAACTGCTGGAGGAGCTACACAGAATCCAAGTTTGGAAGGACTTGATTCGGTTTCAGCCTGAAGTCCACTGCCGGTTGAGGGAAGTTCCATATCGGGAGTGAAGAACCTTGAAGTTGTGAGACAGACATAGGGCAGAGCAGATGCGTCGTCTGTTGTAATACCGGCGCAATCTGGATTTTCGTCATAACCATTGCGGGCATCACACAGTTTGTTGCAACCCATGTAAGGATTCTCAAGGTCAGGATCGTTGAATGGATCATAGATGAAGCATTCATGACCAACTGCACACTGATAATTGTCTTCAGCTGCCTGAGGTCTTACACATTCTTCGCCTTCACCCAGAAGTGATGCATCAACAGTCTGGCAGGCACCTATGAGAGTACCGAGGGATACATATTTACAGGCTGTATCTACAGGGCAGAGACTGGAAGCATCTTTGGTCTGGTTGTTTGTGATAAGATTACAGGCCAGAAGACCGGTATCAATAACGGTATTGACTCCGTCGACGGAAGGATAGCAAATACCATAATCAGGAGTTCTGAAGAACTGGTTGGGGTTTGGGCTACCGTCTTCAAAAGTTTCGTCAAGATCAATTTCAGAGAAGTTGATGCAGTTGTAATCGGCTGGGCAGTTGTCTATGCCTTCTTCAATTACTTCTAAAGGATTGCAATAGGAGTGGCAGATACCTTCGGCTTCGCCTTCATTACCAGCGCAGATTCCCATGTCACACTGGGTGTCTGCGTCAACATTGACTTCACCCATTACATCAGAATTGTCGCAAGTGCCTTCGTGGGCGACTGTACCGTTCTGGAAGCAGATACCGGCGTCATCCATATCTCTCCAGAGAGGATAACAATATCCGTCACGACCTGTATCAATGATACATTCTTCGCGCACGGGGGAGCCTTCATTACCACTACCACAGAAAGGATAGTAACAAAGATTTCCTGCACCGGATTCACACATCATGGACCAGCCACAATCAGGACCGACGGAACAAGTCTGGAGACAAAAGGATGTCTCACTACCGGGGAGAGTGAAGCATTGAGAGGGCATGCTGTTAATTTCACAGCATTCGTTTTCGCCAGCGAGGGGATCGCAATCCTCAAAAGACCCTTCTACATTACATGCCACTTCGCATTGGGAAGTATCATAGGTGCAATCGCCATTACAGGCGAGAGTACCACCGGAGAAATCTCCTATGTCCTGGCATGTATTTGGGCTGTTGTCGTCATTGAGGCCGAGATCTACGCCGTCACATTGATCACTGCCGTCTTTGATGTCGTTGCCACATTCGGCTATCACACAATTGTCCTGGTCGTAACCGGAGCAATCTGCTTTACAAGCCAGGGTGCCGGAAGTATCAGGATTGAGGGAACTGCAGGATTCACCGCTAAGTGCGGTGCCGTCACAGACTTCTTCGGCTTCGATTTCATTGTTTCCACAACTGGCATTGTTATTGTTGTTGTTGTTTGATTCGTCATCGTCACAGGCTGCAAACAGCAAACCTAGACTCAAGATTAGGGATAAAAGAATAAAGCTTTTTGTTTTCATCATATTAACTCCTTTTGTAAATAATAATGATGTTAAGAATAAACTTGGATAGATATTAAATTTAGAACATCTATATCAAAGTACATTACATGATGCAAGTAATTTACCACGTAAAATCAATAGATCCAGAAAAAAGAAAAAAATGTGGTGCCGGATCTTGAACAGCATGGTTCACGCAATGAATCACAGGGCAAATAATGTCAGCGAAAAACTGGTTGTTTAAAACTCCAATCAACAGGTATTACTTGTGAAAATGGAAAAAAACACCAAAATTTTTACTCACAAGTGAAAACACATATAATGGGGTTTAAACACTTGATGTTTGAGCCAAATAGTTCCCGTCTCAGAATGGAGATTTTCAGATGAAGACAAAAGATGTGATTTCAATCAACAAGATAAAAACATGGAGTATCAGACTGGGAATATCTTTATCTCTGGCCCTGATTGTCGGGGGGATGCCTGTTTATATCCATCAGGAGCTGCAGGAAGTTGAAAATTTGAAGAGTGAATTACGGGAAATACGTAAATTAAACAAACGTTTATATGTCGATCTGGAAAACTCGGTTTCGAAGTTGCGTTCACTTAAAGAAAAAGAAGGAATGGAGAGGGTATTCAGAGAAAGAGGATATTCTCCCCCTGGAAGCCTGGTCTATCAATTGAAAACCACAGAATAAGCCGGTTAGATATGGAAAAATTAATTTATACCCTTAAGTTTGGTTTGAGCAGATGGTGGATGTTCATTATTTCACTTTCAACCGGAGTTTTGTTGTTTGCTGGTTATATCAAACCCAACCGAGAACGAAATTTATTCGCGATTACTATCCTGGCTGTTTTAGCCTTTGCCTTGACTGTCAAAATTTTTGACAAATGGAAAAGCAATTTGATTGGGGTCAAAAATAATCGAAGAGCAAAATTGGTGGATGAACTGGAATTTGTTTTGCTGCTGGTTATGGGAAATGCAGTTCTTATCCAGTATACTGGGGGGCACCAATCTTATTTGTTTCCGGTTAATTACGCTATAAGTGCTTATCTTGCTGCTTTTTTCAGTATGTCTGTATCCATGGCTGGTTTATTGCTGCAATTGGGGATTATTTTTGCATCTAGTCGTTTTTCATCTGGGCAAGCGGCGGATAAAATCATTTATATACATGCTGGCATGGTTTTCATGTTTTATGTTCTGGGATTTTTGGCCCTGCGTCTGGAAAAGATGCTTCTGGAAAAAAAATTCAGAAGAGATTTGCAAGAACATACCCGGGATTTGAAGAACAAGGCCCATGACTACAGATTGATGGGTACTGCTATTACTGGTAACAAAAAAACCAGGGATGAAGTGGAGGATTTGCTGGGATACGCCAGTCTTGATACTGTTCAGGAAAATATATATTTTACCTTGCATCTGCTTGGTGAAAGTTTTGCTTTGACCAGCATAGTTCTTCTCTGGTTTGAACAAAAAAGCAACAAGATGGTAATCAAAGAAGCTTCCACCAGAAGTGATTTTATCAAACAAAATGAATTCGACATCAAGAAAGGAATAATCGGCAGCATTCTTAAAAATGGCAGTGTTCTCAGTCTGGGGGAATTTGATTCCAGATATAAGATTGGAACCATACCTTATTATAATGGTCCTCAGGAAGTGGGTTCTTTTTTGGGAGTGCCAGTTTTTGAGCAGAATCAAATGCGGGGAGTGCTTTGTGCAGATCGAAAAAATCCGCGTCCTTTTACCATGGAGCAGGTGCAAATCTTTAAAAATGCTTCCAAACAGATCATGAGAACAATCATTACCCAGAGAGCTTTCAACGCAATTGAAAAAACTAAATTTGAACAGGAAAAATTTTTTGAAGCCTCAACTATGATGAATAAAACTCTGGGACTTGATGAGGTTGTTCAGTCGGCTTTTAATTCTGTTTCTTCCATTGTTAAATTTGATAATGCTGCTGTCATGCAGATGGAAAACGATAGTCGTACTTACAGAGTACTCGGTTGCTCAGGTGAAATTTTCCAGGATCTGGAAAATAAAAAACTGGAAGTGGAAAGATCACTGCTTTCCATGGTTATGGAAAATCGTCATTATATGCCAAGTGACGGACGTTTGCGAAAAGAAAGCCAGAAGGTTATCAATTCTGAATTGAATTTCTCCGGGATGAAATCGGTTTTGGTTCTGCCATTAATCAGCAGTGATAAAGTCATTGGTGCTTTCGTGCTGGCTTCCTCTCAAAGGGCGCTTTTTACTTATCAAAGAAGGGAAATGCTTCTGGTGATCGCTAACCAGGTTGCCGTTGCTCTCCAAAATGCCCTGATGTTTGAAAAACTTGAACAGATGGCAACTACAGACGGGCTGACCGGACTTAACAACCATCGTACTTTCCAGGAAAAATTTGAGGAGATGATCCAACGGGCTAAAAGGAACAACAATCCTGTCTCCATTATCATTACAGATATCGATAAGTTCAAATCTGTCAATGATACCTATGGTCATCCCGTTGGAGATATTGTCATCAAAAAAGTTGCTTCAATTTTGAAAAATCAAGCCAGAAACATCGATCTGGTTGCTCGTTATGGTGGTGAAGAATTTGCAGTGGTTGTCGAATCAACAGACAGTGAGGGAGCAAAAATTCTGGGTGAGAGGATCAGAAACGAAGTTGAAGCTCAAATATTTGATTCAAGTCAGGGACAGTTCAAAACCAGTCTAAGTTTGGGAATTGCCACCTATCCCCAGGATGGCAGTCATAAACAGACTCTGATTGAAAAGGCTGACAACTCCCTTTATTATGCCAAAGAACATGGTCGCAACCAGGTTGTCTACTATGGCGATATTGCTTGATGCTGACTCTCTGAGTTTTTGCTCCGAAGGTAAAAGAAATGTTTAATAAAAATAATAAACAAATTGAAGAGTTGGTACAGAGAATTGTCGAACTGGAAAACAAGATTGATTTTCTTTTCAGAAATCTGGGCATTAATAATTCAATTCAGGCTCCTGAAGTTGAAATTCCTCCCCAAGTAGAAAAATTTATCAGAGAAGGTAATAAAATTGCTGCTATTAAGGAATTCAAAAAAATGACCGGTGCCGGACTCAAAGATGCAAAGATCCAGATTGAAAAGTGGGAAAAACAATTGAGATGATATTTAGTTATCCCACTGAATTGATATTTAATCTTCCCACTGAGATGATATTAAGTCTTCCAAAATTTCTCGATTGTTGAATCAGAAAAATGTTGCAATTCTTAAAAAAATCATTATACAAAGGGGCGTGAGGAACATTGATTTCTGGTGATCTTCACCCAGGGCTTCAACCATCCCGGAGCCTGCCATTCAGTACTGCCGGATAAGTTCAACTGGCACTTTTGCATAATCAAGAATTATCAACTTTTATATATGCCAACGAACTGACCGCCTGCTGTCTGACTTTTCGGGTAGCCTGTTTCCGCTTTTCTGCACAGTTGTCACTTTGAAAATTCATCAAACACAGATTTGTCAAAGATTTTTGTTCGGCTGATTCTACCAGATCAACTCAAGATAACTTTTTATGGATAGCAAAAATCAGGTTTTTTTTGTCTGTTTTGTGGAGCCTGGTTTAACCAGATTCAGGAATTATGAGAGGTATGTTCATGAAAAAGAAAAGAGTATTAATTTTAGGAGCAGCTGGCAGAGATTTTCATAATTTCAACACCTACTTCAGGGGAAATGAAGAATATGAAGTAGTCGGGTTTACTGCAACCCAGATTCCCCAGATAGATGATCGACGTTATCCACCTTCTTTGTCAGGTGAGCTTTATCCTGAAGGTATCCCCATTTATTCCGAAGACAATCTTGAAAAACTCATCAAAGAAAACAAAATTGATGAATGTATCCTTGCCTACAGTGATCTGCCCCATAATACAGTTATGAATCTCGGTTCAAGAGTTACAGCCGCAGGTGCAGATTACAGAATTCTCGGTCCCGAGAACACCATGATCAAATCATCCAAACCGGTTATATCAATTTGTGCAGTCAGAACCGGATGTGGTAAAAGTCAGACCACCAGATATGTCAGCGATATTCTCAAAGCCCAGGGACTCAAAACTGTTGCAATTCGCCATCCCATGCCATACGGAGATCTTGCCAAGCAGGCTGTACAGCGTTTTGCGAATTATAGCGATCTTGACAAGCATGATTGCACCATTGAAGAAAGAGAAGAATATGAAGCTCACATAGATATGGGCAATGTTGTTTATGCCGGAGTCGATTATGGTGCAATCCTCAAGGAAGCAGAAAAAGAAGCTGATGTTATCTTGTGGGATGGTGGCAATAATGACTGGGGATTTTACAAAGCCGATATCGAAATAGTAATAGCCGCTCACAAAGCGGGCAGCTATGCCAAGGTGACGAAATAGCATGATTTGCATCCAAGCCAGGTCTCTACAGGAA
>JAQICJ010000026.1 GCA_027858615.1 Deltaproteobacteria bacterium | reverse complement strand
GGGATATTGGGCAATTAAATTCTCTATTTTTTTTTTTGAAAGATGCTTAGCCATTGTTTTCGCTTTTTATTTTCGTGTTGTCTAACTACCGTTTTTATATATTTTATGTTTTAGTTATTTCTGCTTCTACTGAGTATATTATATTCAATGTATTTGTCTTAGAATACACCTTTGTTATTTTTTTACAAGCTGTTGACAAGGCTTTTTAATGACTTCCCTCCTGTTTTTTACCTTACAAATGTTACTTTTTTTGTTTTTTGTTTTTTATCTATGATACATTAGTGTTGGCAAGTTTTTTTTTGATTTTTATTTGTTTTTCCATATTCGCGTTCCTTGTTTCACTAATTATTCTCAAGCGATTAGAGAATACTAATTTTTTCACTTTGTTTACAAGCACTTATAAAACACTCATTTTTTCTACCTGGTTCCCATCCCAGAAGTGGGGTTTTTGGCTGGGGAAGAAGTTTGCCTCAGATGCGAGGAGTAACTTCGCCGACATAGTTGACACTATTTCAAGATGTTATGACAAAGCAGATCAATTCAAATGACCTGCTCAGACTGCAACCTTCCTTTTTGGGATGGGAACTACCTGGTTCCCTTCCCTCTTATTCTAATTTCAGTTTGAGTACTGTGTCAAATATCTTTCATTTGAAGAAATGGGGGTTTATCAGTTTCCATCTCAGAATTGAGACGAATACCTTCCCTTTTTTGTAACGGGACTTATTATTGTATTATTGTATTAAGGATAAACATAGTGAAAATGAATCTATATTTGAGCAACAATAATTTTCAGTCTTTGTTAAGCAAATTGCTTCACCGTTAAAACAACAATAATATATTATCTCAGGTTCCCTCTTTCTCAACTGGAGGCAACACTTTTAATTTCATGTTGAAAATTAGTTGTTTATTATGTTAAATGGCTTTGACAGGATTCAAATTCAACTTTGATTCCCATTCCAGAACAGGGCTCTTCATTATAATCAAGAGTTATCTTCATAACCAAGAGTTATCTTCGATGGTTCAGGTAAAACCAGAATCTTGTAATTTTTGCAAGTAAATTGCCTCAATTGTCGTTTCATGCTATTAAAGTCAGAAACTAACTAGTTCCCATCCCAGAAGTGGTGTTTTTGGATGGTGAAGAAGTTTGCCTCAGATGCGCCCAGTAACTTCGCTGATATAGTTGATGCTATTTCAAGAAGTTATGACAAAACTGAGCAATTCAAATGACCTGCTCAGACTGCATCCTTCCTTTTTGGGACGGGAACTAACTATTTTCTACCTATTTTTCTGACAGGTTTTGTAATTTTTTTATTAAAATTATTCCTGATTTAATCTATAATGTTTATTCATTTTTACCTCGTGGATTTTCCCGGGTAATTCAGTTTATTTTTTTCTAACGGAGGTCACCAGTGACTAATTCTAATGACAACAACAAAAAGCCCCTTGAGTCTTTAATCCAGGAAGCCGGGAATTGGTTTGAAGACGAAGTGGCTGAAGAAAAAGACAGGCAGAAAGAAATCCTCGAATCTCAGCGTAAATTACTGAGTGAAGAAGCAATGAATCAACTCAGAGAAGAAATCTCTGAAGATCTGCAAGCTAAATTCCAGGAAGAGAAAAGAGAACTGAAAGAAGATCTGGAATCAGAACGCAAAAAAAGAAAATCAGCTGAAGTTGCTGCAGAAAGGGCTGCCGCCCTTCCAACCGATCTTGAAGCCGCCGCTAATGCTGCTAAAAATGTTGCCGATTCAGCCAAGAAAGCTGCAAGTAATGCTCCTTCAGCCACCAAGATTCTGGTTTTTTCATTAGCTTTCGGCATCATCTTTGGAGCTTCTGTTACTGCTCTTATTTTCATGATTTCCGGGGACGGCTCCAATGACAAAAATTCAGTTCAGCCCCCTGCTTCTAAACCAAAAATGTCTTCAGGCAAACAGGATACAACCCCTAAAGCTATCATGAAACCTAAAGCTGTCATGAAACCTGAGTTGATTAAAGAGGCGGTTGAAAATAAAACTGTCAAAGACGACACTACAGAAAAAGAAAAAGTCGACCCTAAAACAGACGAGACAGAAAAAGTCGAAAATGCAGGGAAAACCGATGACAAGCAAGTCAAGCCAGCAGCGATGTAAACTGCTCCCCCCAAGAAAACAGTCAAAAAAACATATAGACCCAAGAAAAAGAAAATTCGCAGAAAACCAGTTAAAAAGAAAATTCGCAAAAAACCAATGAAAAAGAAGCCAATGAAAGTCTTTACCAATCCATTTTAATATTAATTTTGGTTTTACTTTTTTCTAATTTACATATAAGTTTCATTAATGTAATCCTAATTGGCAACAAGCGTTTATGGAATTTTTTCCAGGTATCAGGAGATATATTGATATGAAATCAATCAAGTTATTAATCACAATTTTCACCTGCTTGACTTTGTTTTCTTCCCCCGCAGCTCATGCTCAGATGACCAGAAAACAACAAGCCCGGGCTCAATTTCAAAAAGGTATGGTATTTTTCAAATCAGGGAAATACCTGCAAGCAATAAGAGAAATGAAAGATGCCTACAACCTTATACCCAAACCGGTTGTTCTTTATTTCATCGCCGAAGTATACAAAGAAGCTGGTCTTAAAGAAGAAGCCATTACCTATTACCAGAAATTCCTTGCCAATGCCAGAGTCAACGATAAAACCGGCTTTCGCAAAAAAGCCAAAGAGTCAATAAAAAGTCTTGGGGGAAAACAAAAAGGACCTGATCTTTCCAAATATACATATATTTCCAATCCTCCCAAAAAAGACTATTCAAAAAAAGACGATAAAAAAGATAAAAAACAACACAAAAAGATAAAAAAACGCAAATTTAAAAAGGGCGAATTGATCCACACACCCCTTGAAGAAGCTAAGCCCAATCATCCTGCCAAACTGGAAACTGAACTTCCTCCCAGTATTAAAAGAGCTTGGGTATATGTTTATTATCGTAAATTTGGCGAATCAAAATTCAATAAAGCCAAAATGAAGGTCGACAAAAACGACATCTATTTTTATATTCTTCCCTGCAAAGCCATGACTGGTAATATTTTGCAATATTACATAGAAGCTGTTGGAGTCAATGGCAGAAGAATAGCCGGTGCAGCCACCAACTCAAGTCCATTCATTGTTGATATCAACAAAGCAAATCCTCTGCAACCGGGCGGAAAACTCAGTTGTTCAGACGGTACTCTTCCCGGTCCTGGAACCGGCCCTGCTCCTGGAACCGATTTTGGTTCAGAAACCACCACCCGACCTAAAAGTTTTTACTTAGCGGTTGGCACTTCTATAGCAACAGCAGCTTTATTTGGTGTTGCTGTTGCCATGGGTTCAATGGCCATAGTTCAAGGTCAGAATCTGGAAAACAACCAGATGGCCAGAAATCCAGCCAACACCACAGATAAAAATCCCGCAAGGAGATATACCACTGGAATTATTCCCTTCTCCGGTAATATTGCAGATTATGAGAACAAGGGCAAAAGCTATGAAAGCACCATGTTCCTCACCGGGGGAATTGCTGTTGTAACCGGTTTGGCTACACTTTATTTCTGGCTCGACTACCTCAAAATAATACCGAAGAATTATTCCCTTGATGCTAAAGTCTTTTCAGAAGGTGGCACCGTCAAACAAGATTCCAAATCCTTCACCATTGCACCAATTATTGGTAACAATACATACGGTATCGGTGGTTCAATCAACTTTTAAACCAGAATCTCAGTCATAACGGAGTTTCTTATGAAAAAATATATTTCTTTTATCCTCATATCACTAAGCCTTGCAGTATTTACTCAGGGCTGTTATTCGCCCAATCTAAACGAAGAACCCTTTGCCTGCGGTGGCGATCACGGCAATGGCGAATGTCCTGACGGGTACAATTGTTATGGCGGCCTCTGTCTTGAATCCGCTCCTTCCTGTTATGTAGACGATCAATTTTTCGGAGAAATCGGCGGCAGTGCCGATAAAGATTTTGAACCCAACAACACTCCCAATCAGGCATACACCATGACCTGCGGTGGTATTCCAGAGCAGGACACTTCCTGCCCCAACAGATACGGCGGCGAATTTACCTACAAAAACCTCACTATCTGCAGCACTGGAGACATTGATATTTACAAAGTTTATCTAATCAACGGAGAAACTTTCAGTGTCACCATGAGGATCGATTCTAACAATTTAGCCAACAACCTTGATATTATTCTTTTCAAGGAAACCATAGACGCCGACGGTAACAAAACATGGAATACCAACAATCCCGATGCCTTTTCCTACTCCACCAGAGATGTTGATGAACTTACTTATCTGGCTACCAACAACGGCTGGCATTTCCTGATGGTATTCGGTGCTGATATTTCATATCTTAACCGATACACTCTCGAATGGTTTTTTGAATCTCCCAACCAAACCAAATAGTTTATCTGTTCCATCTCTTTCTCCCCTACCCCGCTTTTATCTTTCTATAATACCTGATCCCTAATTATTTTCAGTTGTATTTTTATCTAATCCTAGTACAATAAAATGTCCTTTTCGGATAAACAGAAACAAATTTGTCTCTGAACAAGGATAAGGGTTACTCTGTACTATTTCCTCTGTTGCTAACATTACAAGGAGTTAAACATGGATGACAGGCTTGGAGACATTCTGGTCAGAAAAAGTCTCATCAGTGAAGTCGAGTTGAATAAAGCTCGTCACGAACAAAAAAAAACCGGTAAAAGACTTGGTTATACTCTATCCAAAATGGGGATGCTCGACGAAGAAAATCTTACTTCGTTCATTGCCAACCACTATGGTGTTCCCTCGATAAACCTCAATGAGGAAGAAGTTACTCCGGAAATAATCAAGCTGGTACCCGAAAATATTGCCAAACGGCTGCGGGTCATACCTGTAAAGAGAGCCGGGTCTTCTTTAATTGTAGCAATGGCTGATCCTTCAGATATCTATGCTATTGATGAACTCAAGTTCGTAACCGGCTACAACATTGAACCAATGGTCGCTTCTGATGCAGCCATCGAAGATTTTCTGGAAAAACACTATTCTGAAACCATCGAATTCGATGAAACAATGTTCGATTTTGATGATGAAGAAGTCGAATTTGATGACATGAGCGATGAGGGACAAAATATCCTCGATCTGGAAAAGGCATCTGAAGAAGCCCCAGTTATAAAACTTGTAAACTTCATTTTGCTTTCAGCTATCAAAAAGGGTGCATCAGATATTCATATTGAACCCTACGAAAAATTTCTCAGGGTTCGCTATCGCATTGATGGAGTTCTTCATGAAGAAATGAAGCCTCCTCACAAAATGAAAAACGCCATAACTTCCAGAATCAAGATCATGAGTAACCTCGATATTGCTGAACGCCGACTGCCCCAAGATGGCCGTATTAAATTGAAAGTCGGAAAATCCAAAGAAATCGATTTTCGTGTCAGTATTCTCCCCACGCTTTTCGGTGAAAAAATCGTTATGCGTATTCTCGACAAATCAAACCTCCAATTGGATATGACCAAGCTTGGCTTTGAACAGCAATATCTTGATATTTTCAAAAATGCAATCCATAAGCCTTTTGGAATGATTCTGGTTACAGGACCTACCGGATCAGGTAAAACAACAACCCTGTACAGTGCACTGACAGAACTGAATCAAATTGACAAAAATATTTCAACAGCTGAAGACCCGGTCGAATTTAACCTCCCCGGAATCAACCAGGTTCAGATTAAAGACGGAATCGGACTTGATTTCGCAGCTTCTTTACGTTCTTTTCTGCGTCAGGACCCAGACATAGTCATGGTTGGTGAGATTCGTGATTTTGAAACTGCCGAAATAGCTGTTAAAGCAGCTCTCACCGGCCATCTCGTATTATCTACCCTGCATACAAATGACGCACCGGCAACAATTAACCGTCTCCTCAACATGGGCATCGAACCATTTTTGGTAACAGCTTCTGTAAACCTGGTTCTTGCTCAGAGATTGTGCAGAAAAATTTGCACCGAATGTAAAGCTGAAGTTCCCATTGAGCAGGAAGTCCTTGTCAAAATGGGCTTGAAGCCAGAAAATGCCCAAAAGATCGACCATGTCTACAAAGGAAAAGGTTGTAACTACTGTAATGATTCAGGCTATAAAGGTCGAGTGGCTCTTTATGAAGTAATGTGGCTCTATGACGATATAAAAGAAATGATTATCCAAGGTGCTTCTTCTGCAGAATTAAAATCAGCTGCCATTAAAAATGGCATGAAATCCCTAAGGATGTCAGGGCTTACAAAAATCATAAATGGTGTTACCACTGTAGCTGAAGTCCAAAGAGTTACCGCCGGAGACTGATATTCTCAAGTGGTATATTTTTATCATTTTCATGGCAAAAGTTCTGTAAACAATGTGCAGCAAACTCCTTTCCTCCAATTTTTCCTTCTCCCTTTTACCTCTATTACCCAAAAACCAGGCACATTAACTATGGAGATCTCTACATTTTAAATATTTTTTTCCCATTTATCTTTTTAACCATTCATGCCAAGTCATTTTCTTCGTAAATTCCAACCTGTATTTGCAAGAGTAAACTTGGAAGTAAAATGGAGTTTCAATGAAACCATTAAACAAAGTTGAAAAAATTTCCAAGCCTGAAGGCCCAGTAGTTCAAGTTATTATGGACGGGGTGGGGCTTGCTCCTCCTGTCCCTGGCAACGCAGTAGCTGCAGCCAATACCCCCAATCTGGATTTTTTCATGAATAATTTTCCCAATCTGGCAATTAATGCTCATGGAAAAGCTGTCGGTTTGCCTTCCAATAAAGATATGGGGAATTCTGAAGTTGGACATAACGCTTTAGCTGCCGGTAGAGTCTTTGCTCAAGGAGCAAAGCTTGTCAACAAAGCTCTTGAAAATGGCTCACTGATAAATGGTTCTACTTTTCAAAAGATGGTTGAAAACTGTCTCACCAATAAATCAACTCTTCATTTTATCGGTCTGCTTTCAGATGGTAATGTCCACAGCCACATAGATCATTTGTTTAAATTGATCAAAGGAGCCATTGCCAACAAAGTAACAAAAATTAGAGTCCACTGTCTTCTGGACGGAAGAGATGTTCCGGAGAAATCAGCCCTTAAATATATAGCTCAACTGGAAGACTTTCTGACCCAGCAGGAAAAATCAACTGAAATAGACGCCAAGATTGCTTCCGGGGGTGGCAGGATGATAGTAACAATGGATCGATATGAAGCTGATTGGGATATTGTTAAAAAAGGCTGGGATGCCCATGTATCAGGCAAAGCCCGTACCTTTAAAAATGCCAAAGAAGCAATCCAGACCATGTATGAAGAAGACCCTGATATTACTGATCAGTTTCTTGATTCTTTCGTGGTTGTTGACAATAAAGGCAAACCCTTAGGAACAATTGACGACGGGGACAGCGTTATCTTTTTCAACTTCAGGGGAGACAGAGCTATTGAAATTTCAAAAGCTTTTGAACAAAAAGACTTTGAACATTTTGACAGGGATAAATACCCTGATGTTATCTATGCCGGCATGATGGAATATGATGGAGATTTCAATATTCCCTCCAACTATCTTATAACACCACCCAATATCACAGAAACCTTGTCAGAATATCTGGCTGAATCAGGGATCAGCCAATTCGCCATATCTGAAACCCAGAAATTCGGTCATGTAACTTATTTCTGGAATGGAAACCGCTCGGGAAAATTCAATGAAAAACTCGAAGACTACCAGGAAATTCCATCTGATAAAGTACCTTTTCAATTGAGACCATGGATGAAATCAGCTCAAATCACAGATAATTTGCTTAAAGCTGTAAAATCCGGAAAATATGATTATCTGCGAGTGAATTATGCCAATGGTGACATGGTAGGACACACCGGGTTTTTCCACTCGGCTGTTCTTGCTGTTGAAAGTGTGGATCTTGCCTTGGGCAGATTATGGAAAGTAATCAAACAAATGGATGGAATCCTTATTGTTACAGCCGATCATGGCAATTCCGACGAAATGTTCACCTTGAAAAATGGAGGAATTGTTAAGGATGAAAGTGGCAAAATAATACCACTGACTTCCCACACCCTGGCCAAAGTGCCCTATATTGTTTGTGATCCTCTAAACAGATATAGAATTTCAAGTACAACAGAAAATCCAGGTCTGGCAAATAATGCAGCTACCATTATGAATCTGCTTGGCTTTGAAAAGCCTGATAATTATCTGCCTTCCCTACTCGAACTCAAGCAGTAGACTATCTTTTGTTTAAATGATATAAAAGCTAATCTGAAACAAATAGCTCGGTCTGGCACAGTCCGGACTATTTACCAGGAAATACGGAGGAAACATGATTAACGTAACTCAGTTTGTCAAACCTGACTCACTTCCCAGCGCCCTCGAAGAACTTAATAGAGAAGGCAGCATTGCTTTGGCTGGAGGCACATCGTTGTCTTTATCAAAAAGCAAAAAATACACCAAAGTAGTTAATTTATCCAATTTGACTGAATTAAAAAAGATTGAAACAAAAAATAATCGTCTTGAAATTGGCGCAATGGTCAGTATGACTCAACTTGCAGAAGTTGAAGATTCTCCCTTTCCAATTCTCAGAAAAACTGCCTCATCAATCTACTCGACAGCCATCCGTAATATGACAACTGTTGGTGGAGAAATAGCCAAGGGTGTATATTGGGTTGATCTTCCCGTAACTTTGCTTGCCCTTGATACGCAGGTACTGCTGCAAAACTCATCATCATCACGTACCGTGGCCTTATCTGAAATTTACAATTCTCATCCATCCAAATTCATTAATTCAAACGAATTAATCACAAAAATATTTATTCCACTGCAAAAATCTACCTCTTCTTTTCATAAATTTACCAAGACCCAGGTGGATTATGTACTAGCAAGCGCAGCCGGAAAAGCAGTAAAAGATGGGAATATTATCAAACAAATTAATTTGAGTATCGGAGGCGTAACTCCCTTGCCCTGTCTTCTTCCACAAGTTTCTTCTCAGTTAGTCGGCAAAAAAATTACAGACGAAATTATTGAAGAAGTCAGTACTGAATGTTGCAAAGAGATTAAATTCAAACCCGATTTCAGAGCTTCAACAGAATACCAGAAGTCTTTGATTAAAGTTATGATTTCCCGAGTTTTGCAGGATTTACAATCTTAATTTCTGATAATTCCAGTTGAGCATGATTACCCTTTAACTAATTATGTTATTGCCCGTACCCAGTACTACTGCAACAGTAATTATGCAAAATATTCAGTCCTTTTTCATAACCCGAGTTGTGAGACAGGAATAAATCACATAAGATTTCAAAGGATATAAAGATGATAAAAGTTAGTTTGACAGTTAATGGCAAAAAACATGAAAAAGAAACAGCACCAGATACTTCCTTGCTGGATTTCTTACGCAGTATAGGAGTTAAATCTGTTAAAAAGGGCTGTGGAAAAGGTGAATGTGGAGCCTGTGGAGTAATTATGGACGGAGTTTATTGCAAAAGTTGTATTGTACTGGCGATACAAGCAAATGGCACAGAAATCAAAACTGTAGAATCTCTAGGCAATGCTCAAAATCCTCACCCCCTCCAGACTTCATTTGTAGATGAAGGTGCTGTTCAATGTGGATATTGCATTCCATCAATGCTCCTGGCCGCCAAGAACATGCTTGATAAAAATCCAGAACCAGATGAAAAGGAAATTAGAAAATCTCTGGATGGCAATCTCTGTCGTTGTACAGGTTATGTTAAACAGATAGCAGCTGTCAAAAAAGCCGCCAAAATAATGAGGGAGAACAAAAATGACCAATAATATCAATAACTATAAAACAGTAGGCAAAAATGTAAGAAAAGTTGACGGAATTGGGCTTGCTTCAGGCGGGCATCTTTTTGTGGCCGACCTTGCTGACGAAGATTCCCTGGTTGCAGGTATTCTCACCTCTCCCCATGCTCATGCCCGCATCAAAAAAATTGATATTTCCAAAGCAAAAAAACTGGACGGAGTGCATAGTGTTCTTTACCACGGTAACGTAAATCGAGTTCCTCATACAACAGCAGGACAAGGTTATCCCGAACCTTCTCCCTATGATACGGTGATGTTTGACAATAAAGTCCGTTACGTTGGAGACAGGGTGGCAGCTGTTGCAGCTGAAACTCCGGCTATCCTTAAAAAAGCTCTGGATCTCATTGATGTTGAATATGAAGTCCTGAAGCCAGTTTTTGACCCGGAAGAAGCATTGGCACCAGGAGCACCAATTATCCATGATGAAGAAGACGCTAAGGTCATTATTCCGGTAGAATATGACAAAACTCGTAATCTCGCCGCCCATGTGGATACAAAGGTCGGTGATACAGAAAAAGCTTTTGAGCAGGCTGATCTTGTAGTAGAAGACAGATATACAACTCACTATGCAAACCATTGTGCCATTGAACCACATATTTCCCATGCCAAACTCGATCCCCACGGCAGACTTGTAATTACCACATCAACTCAGGTTCCTTTCCATGTACGGCGAATTGTTTCCCAGGTCTGCGAAATTCCCATCAAACAGATCAGAGTCATTAAACCCCGCATAGGAGGAGGTTTCGGTGGCAAACAGGAAATCCTGCTCGAAGATGTCTGTGCCATGCTTGCCCTGCGTACAGAAAAGCCCGTTCTGCTTGAATATACAAGAAAAGACGAATTTATTTCTTCAAGAACTCGTCACCCTGCTATCTGTGACACAAAGCTCGGTTTTGATGCTTCAGGAAAATTATCCGCCATTTCCCTTAAAGTCATTTTGAACACAGGCGCATACGGCTCCCACGCTCTAACAGTGGGAAGCAATTCAGGCTCCAAAGTACTCCCGATGTATCCCTGCAATGATATTGATTTTACTTTGGATTCTCCTTATACCAATCTTCCCGTTGGCGGAGCCTATAGAGGTTATGGTGCCACCCAAGCTGTTTTCGGGTTGGAATGCCTCATGGATGAAGCAGCTGAAAAACTTGGTCTCAGCCCAATAGAAATCAGAGAGAAAAACCACATTCGCAGTGGAGGAACTTCCCCGATTTTCAAAGCTCTGGGTGAAGGAACCGAAGGAGTTGAAATGAAAATTGGTTCCTGCGGACTTGATCGATGTATAAAAATGGGAGCTGAAGAAATCAAATGGGAGGAAAAACAAAACAAACAAGCCAGTAAACCCTGGTGCAAACATGGTTTGGGAATGGCCATACTCATGCAAGGCTCATCAATCCCCCACGTTGATATGGGAGCTGCAACTCTCAAACTTAACGACGATGGCTCCTTTAATCTGTTGATGGGAGCTACCGATCTGGGTACAGGCAGTGATACTGTTCTTTCTCAAATTGCAGCTGAAGAACTAGGGGTTGCTGTAGAACAAATTATTCCCCTTTCTTCTGATACAGATGTAACTCCTTTTGATGTAGGCGCTTATGCATCCTCAACTACTTACCTGTCCGGAATGGCTGTCAAAAAAACAGCAGCCCTGGCTAAATACCAGGTTCTTGAAGCCGCTGCTGAAATGCTTGACTGCAAGCTTGAAGAACTTGACATTAAAAACAGTGTGATTACCGGTGGTCCCAGTGAACTCACCCTCGAAGATGTAGGTCGTCATACTCTCTATGCTGATAATCAACATCAAATAATAGCTTCAGCTTCTCATGTAACCGAAAAATCACCTCCACCTTTCGCTGCTCATTTTGTTGAAGTAGAAGTTGATACCCAAACCGGCAAAGTTGATCTGCTCAGTTATGTCGCAGCTGTAGATTGTGGAACAGCTATCCACCCAAAACTGGCAGAAGGACAGACCGAAGGAGCCCTGGTTAACGGCATTTCTTTTGCTTTGACTGAAGAATATATTTTCAACGATAAAGGTAAAATGCTCAATCCTGATTTTGGCAACTACAAAATATGCTCTACTCAGGATATTCCCAAAATCAAAACTATCCTGGTTCCCACTTTCGAAGACACCGGTCCTTATGGAGCCAAATCTGTTTCTGAAATTAGTATCAACGGAGCACTTCCTGCTATCTCCAACGCTATTTACAATGCAACGGGAGTCAGAATAAAAGAAGGGCCTTTTACGCCGGAGAAAATTCTCAAGGCTTTGAATTCCCAAGCAAATAACAAATAATTCAAAAAGGGTCTTTTTTTCACTTAAAGAATATTTTGGCTGGAAGATTGCAACCCTCCAAATTTTTGTAATAACCGTTGAACCACTCAATATGTATGGCAATCATGCTTAGTGGCAAACATTGTTTTTCTAACCTGAGCAAAAACTATTACAAAAAAAGGTTTTATCATGAAATCAAAACTTTATCCTTTTCTGTTCTTTGCTTTTTTTCTGTCTGCTGGCTGTAAAAATAATGACAAACAGGATTCAACCAAACAAAATAAAACTGTATCAACTGAATCTTCCGAAAATAATTCTTCACCTGAAGAAGTTATGACTATCGATCACCAATTGCCCCCTGTAAGTCAATTACGCCGCAAAAAACCTTTACCCAGGATAAAATCAGTCAACTTCAAAAACATCAAAAGCAGTTCCTCCAAACTACCCCACACAAAAATTCAACCATCCAGAATTGCTGCCGGTCAATTCTTTGGCAAAAACAAGCAATTGATTTATCTTTCTAAAAACAGAATCATGCTACTCAATCTCAATGGTCAGATTCTTGTGGATAAAGCAGCTCCGGCCATCCCTCGTCTGGTAAAAACTCTTAAAAATAAAAAAACTGGAAAAGATGAACTTGTTGTTGCCTGGGGTAGAGGTCGAAGCAGCAAGACCTCAGTAATAACCCTATCCCATTATAGATTTGCTGAAGGAAAAATTATTGCCCGACATCTTTATTCTCCTTCCACCCAAAGGTCTGATCCAGTATCTCTCCATATTTACAAAAACAAGATAATTTATTTTGCTTTCCATATAGATAAATACAATGTGAAAATTGTCAAAATGCCAAGGCCTTTCGTTGATTTGAAAGAAATTGGAACTTCCAAAATGGTCAGTAATATTTCCACTATCAATTATAACAAGAAAAATCATCTGGTAGTTTCACGAATTTACGGAGATAAACCCGGAAGTCCAGGTGATCTGTTTTTACTTGCTCCTTCGGGTAAAAAATTGATGCTGCCTTCTTTAAGAGGAGTCCGAGGGTTACTCACAGCAAATATAGATTCCACCTCCATGG
>JAQICJ010000251.1 GCA_027858615.1 Deltaproteobacteria bacterium | reverse complement strand
CGCCATAGCCGACCCCGGTGACGAAATAATAGTTTTTGAACCCTTTTATACAAATTACAAAGGCTTTGCCATTTATGCCGATGTCAAGCTGGTTCCTTATTCCCTCCGGGCTGAAAACGGTTTTCATCTGCCTGAAGCCAAAGATATTGAACAACTGATAACACCCAGAACCAAAGCAATCTTAATGTGCTCTCCCAACAATCCCACGGGAACTGTTCTGCGTCAAGATGAACTGGAAATTCTGGCTGAACTCGCACTCAAACATAATCTTTTCCTTATTTCAGACGAAGTCTATCGCGAATTTGCCTATGACGGAGTAAAACCTGCTTCCATAATGTCAATTCCTGAAGTACAGGACCGCATCATTGTAGTTGATTCCATCTCCAAGCGTTTTTCAGCCTGCGGGGCCAGAATCGGAAATCTTGCCACTAAAAACAGTGAGATTTTCAATGCTGTCCTCAAATTCGGCCAGGCGCGTCTGTGCCCTGCAACCGCCGAACAAATCGGTGCAGCAGCTCTCTATTCCCTGCGAGATGATTATTTCAATCAAATCAGAGAAGAATACCGACAACGTCGAGATACTATCTATGAGGAACTCATGAAAATTCCCGATGTTGTCTGCCAAAAACCCAGAGGAGCATTCTATATTATGGTAAAACTCCCCATAGATGACGGCAACAAATTTGCCAAATGGTTGCTCACCGATTTCGAAAGAAACAAAGAAACAGTCATGGTTGCCCCGGGAGAAGGTTTTTATGCCACAGCGGGTCTGGGCAAAAATGAAATAAGGCTGGCCTATATTCTCAACAGTGATCACTGCAAAAAAGCTGCAAAATTACTCAAAGAAGCAGTAATTGAATACAATAGTTAGTTCCCGTCTCAAAAAGGAAGGTCATCGCCTGAACACGTAATTTTACCTCATCTGGAGATTTTCATGGATATTGAACAAAAAAAACTGAGATTACTTGAACTTCTGCACAGGTTTTCCTTTGAAGAAAAAGAAGTCACTCTTGCTTCCGGCCAAAAATCCAATTTCTATGTGGATTGCCGTAAAACCATCCTTCAGGCCCAAGGACATTATCTTGTCGGGAATATATTTGCTCAATTGATCAATAGTGAATTCCCCGATGCCAAAGCCGTAGGTGGAGTAGTTCTCGGTGCTGCTCCCATTGCCAGTGCTACCAGTCTCATCAGTTATTCAAACCCTGAAATATCGTCTCTTGACGCCTTTTATCTTCGCAAAGAAGCCAAAGGCCACGGCAATAAAAAACTCATGGAAGGAAATATCGCTGCAGATACCCCGGTTGTAATAGTAGAAGATGTTGTCACTACCGGAGGAAGCACAATTAAAGCCCTGAAAACAGCACTCAATGAAAATCTCAAAGTCCTCGGGGTAATAGCCCTGGTTGATCGTGAAGAAAATGCTGGTGCCGCAAAAATTTCTCAACAAACCCGTTTTATTTCTTTATTTACCAAAACAGATTTTTTCAATTTTGCAAAGTAAAAGGGATTATTCTGAGTTACTGTCAACCAATAAAGTTTTATCCACTTGGTTCCCATTTGGCTCCGTTCAGTATTTAGGGTTGCAATAATACAATTGTAAATTATGATAATCGTAATTCAGGAAAATAAATTTCCGGTTTAAACCTATGTGGAGCACTCCATGAAACTTGCAAAAATCATTACCCTTGCAATCTCACTGACTGTGTTGTCCTGCACTCTCAAATCAGAATATGTCAACATAAGCAATGCTCCCGTCACCATTGAAGCATCGGAATATTTTGAAATTCTGGAACGCTGGAAACGCAAAAAAAAAATAATCAAGAAATTCGATACCACCTTGGAAATTCATTCTGTTCTACTTTCCTGGGAATTCAGCAGAGCCTACAACGAAAAATATTCTTCTCTTTTCGATTTGAATGAAACTGACAAACAAAATTTATGGAACAAACAAAAAAATGAATTAAAAAAACACATCCAATTCATTGTCAGTGCAGGCAGCACCGAGGAAGAATGGAACGATCTTGAAAAAGGCTACCAATCTCCCCAGAAACCCGGAAAAGAATCCAATGGATCCATCTGGAAAATAACCCTTTCCGTCGACAATATAAAAAACATCAAGCCTGTTGAAATTAAAAAACTCAGAATTTCCAAAATCCACAAATCTTTTTTCCCTTTTATCAGTCACTTTCACAAACTCTATGTAATCAAATTCCCTGCCGAAAAAAATGGACATAAAATTCTATCTTCCAAAACCAAGAAGATAATTCTCCATTTTAACGGAATCCTTGGAAAAACCAATTTGGTCTGGTTAACTACAAATAGTTATATCAGCCTGGAAAATGAATAAAACCATGAATAAATTAATGTTTTTTGCCTCACTCCTGTTTATAGTAACTTCCAGTTGCAAAAAAAAGGAGGAAGTTGAAGTAAAATCCCTGAAATCTGCCAAATACAACTTTTTTACTCCCCCTTCTGGAAATATCTGGTTTTCCATTGAAAACATTGGCGATATCACAATTAAAGGATCAATGCCGGAAAAAACAATTGTAGAAATCAACAAAAAAGCTCGCAGTTTCAGCAAAAAAAGAGCCGGTGAAATTCTTGATGCCATAACCTTCAATCCCAGCAAAACCAAAGAAAACGAAATCATAATCAGCCCTGATTATCCATCGCTTAAAGCCGGTGAAAGTGCTGAAACTCCCCTTAAATTGCTTATTCCGTTGAATCAGTCTTTCCCCATCAATGTAGCTATCAGTGGTGGCACTCTGAATATGATGGGAATTAAAGCTGTTTCCAACCTGGTGACCAAAGGCAATGTTGATGTAAATATACGCACCTATGAAGGCAAAATCATTGCCAACTTTGATCGCGGCAAAATAACTTTAGGCAGTAAATTGAGCAGCGGCAACATCAAAATGAAATCCGGCGAACTGGAACTTGTTCAAAAAGCCAAAGAATTAAAAGATGATCTGAAAATCCAG
>JAQICJ010000247.1 GCA_027858615.1 Deltaproteobacteria bacterium | reverse complement strand
CTTTATCTTCATTTCTCTCCTCATAAATGGAATAATTTCTGCTGATCTGTAAACCAGAATCCACGGTAATCTGGCCAGAGAATTAATTGTAATCAAACTCAGTTCACATCAACAACCTCATGGGGATCAAGGGATTCAATACAATTGTAAAGTTGGGGATATTCACTTTCTTCGTAAAGTCCATCGTTGTTGCATTCTTCGTATTGATCCCAGGTATAGGGAAGATGAGTTGCATCAATTGTGGCAGTAGCATCCCCGGTAGTAATGGCAAGTTCCAGGTGGAAGGGCTCTGTTGGTTGGTCTGTAATTTGTTCATAGTTATTTTTGGGGTCCAGGGGAATTGCTTTAACAGCATCAACATCAACAAGTAACCGACAATTGTTTGTCTTTATCAATCCTCGGTCAATATATGCAGAATACTCATCATGAGTATTGGCCCATTTAAAATTAGGATTTCTAACTTCACCAACTGTTCCCCGAGTAGAACCATCAGTTCCATTCTTAAACTCCAATACTTTCCCCTCATAAATAAACTCAATACCCTCCTGCAAACAGGTTCCATCAACAGTGTAATCAACAACTAAATAGTGTTCATCCATTTTAAACTCACTATGTCCAGGATCATCAAAAAAGTTATCACAAGAAATTAAGAAAAAAATACTAAAAAACAAAACAAAGATTTTCATTGAAACATTCCGTTTGGCAAATAAACTCAAATTAAAAACAAAAAAACGAATTAAAAGCATTAATAATGAAACAATAATTATCAGAGTTAAAGGAACACTTGATTTGGCAGGGGCAGTTTTACAAGAACACCCATCTGAATTTCCAGGTGAATAATCAGGATCTCCGATTGCTTTTGATTCTTTGATTATTACTTCAGAATCTGGAAGATTATACCATTTTGCCGGAGTGATTGTAATTCTTTTTCCAGGAGGAATTACCCCATTTAAACTTTTTTTAAAGGGAATTCCTTTTTCTTCAACAATTTTTGCTAGTGACTGAATATCTGTAGCATCATTAAGTTCTTCAAAATATGGGATATAAGAGGTATGAAGCTCAACTTCATATTCGATTTCATGTTCATTCAGGTTTTCTAAAAAGAGGGATTTATTTTCTTCCCATCCTGTAACAAGGGAACCAAGACTAGAAGTATCGGTATCAAATTTTATAAATCCCAAATAGGAATGATTTTTAATAACCGGTTCACCATTCACTCTTATTTTTTTCCCATTCAATGTTTTTCTTGTTGTTGGGAAATAAGCCGCAACTCGAACATCTGCAAATTTAGAACTATTTAAAGTAAACAAAGATGTACGATTTTTATGGTTGCTGCTAACTTTTAACTCATCATCTTTATAACCTAAACTCATTACTGAAAAGATGTATTTTTTGCCCCAATTATGATGGCAAAATGCTAAACCATCTTCTATCCAAGTAAGTATTTCTTCTTTTTTCTCCTGTTCTATTGGAAAATCAAAAAATTTCATACTTCCTTTTTTTAAGAATGGCTTTTTATTTTTCAAACTTTTTACATTAGTTGAACTATCATCTGTCAATCCTTCTATAAAACAAATACCCGATTCCAAAAAATTAATTGGGCTTGTATGCTTATTATGCATCGTGATCAAGGCAATATTTTCAGTAGTTTTGTCTGGATAATTTGGATTAAAATACTCTCTAGTATTGAGATTTAAATCAATATATGGATGTGTAGTTGAATTACTTTTCTTTTCATCTCTAATTGGATATTTATATCCACTAAAAAACCCAGTTCCATAACTATCCCTTGGGCCACATAGGCTACCCCAGGAGTCCCCACTACTATCCGAATCAGGACTTGTGTCTACCAAACTGTTTGGATCTTGTTCCCTCAGACACCTCATTCCATAAGTCATATCTGGATAGTTGGAATCATACAAATAAACCCTAATCAGGTCGTCTCCAAGTATTTGTGCATGCAAAGGAGTAACAAGATGACCTGCTTCGGGCCAATTGATATTAAGAACCACAGGTTTTTCTATTAAATATCTGGGATCTGTAAAAGATGCTATTTCTTCCCAGGAATGACTAAATATATTATTAAAATGTTCAGCAAGTTCAAAAAATCCATCTTCTTCATCTAAATCTAAGAGGCTATCTATATGTTCAGTATGTTCAAAAATTCCCTCTTCTTCATCTAAATCTAAAAGGCTACCTGGACGTGGTTTCATTGAATAAAATAAATTCTTCAAAAAATTATCAGTTACACCTTTATATCCCCCTTCATTTCGAGAAGTGGCAAACTTAAGATATTCTGCAGTTACTTGCTTGCCATGCATGCCTGCAACATATTGCATCATGTCGTTTGATTCAAGTCTATCGTGACAACTATTATTGTTTCTTCTATTATCAATACTACAGCAATCAAAATAGCAATAATCACTGGGATTGGAACCTTCTGTAGAACAAGGTTTTCTGTTTGTGGCTGCAGGATCACCTTCATAGTATCCACAAGAATTAAAATCAGTGTGGTCTATTTTACCTGTTCTCCACATTTGAAAAGTTGTTGAATAACCACCACAATAGCCGGATCTATCAAGTCCTATTTCATAATCCTCTTCATTTAACCACATTGCTAAAATTGGAGCTCCTACTATATATTGCACAAGAGAGCATGTTTCAGCAAGTACAGCTCCTCCAAGCCACCCTGATACAGCAGTAAGACCAATTCCAGCAACACAAATAGCAACCTCAAAAGCAATTTCAGTGTTAGACCAACCTTCCCAACCCGGTTCTCCATTTTTAGAATGGTATGTTGTCATATATGCTCTAGCAAAAGACCAATCTTTCCATCCATCAAGAGCATCAATGCCTGCAGCTATATCATTATGAAAATTCATAAAGAAACCTTCTGTTGGGAGAAGATTTCTTCCTCTGGAATCTCTGGTGTGATTAATCCACTGGCCGGTGCTGGAGTTCTTTTCTGCATTAGTTATTGAGTTATTTAAATTGAAAAAGCGTCCAAACTGGGAATAATTGTGCAACATAACAGGGAGTTCCTTTATAACACTCTCATCCCCATCCCCATCTTTTAACGTTATTTTGAAAGTAGTTGTTTGAGGTCTATCGTACAAAAACTTTCGATCGCGAAGGAATTCAGGTCGATCGCGATACCAGACTCTATAGTTCTTTCTACCTGTTTTAATAACATTTATCAAAGGAGGATTATTAAGAAAGCTTGCATCTGTTGTATCACATGCTTGTCCAGTCCAATTTTCATGAATTAAGGTTGCATCATGTAATCCAACAACAATCTCGCTGATCCCTCCTGGACTATGGATGTCGAACATAAAATCAACATAATCACCAGGTAAAAGAATTGGAGTTCCATTATTGTCTGTTCCTGTTTTATTGATTCTGAGAATTTCGTTATCTGGGGTCATGATTTGAGGATAGGTTTTATCTCCTTTGCCAATAATCTCAAATTTTCTGGTTGAGGAATTTCCCCTGAGATCGGTAGCAATAACTTCAACTTCAACTGATTCACTATCGCAAAAACTTTCAACCGGGGGAATGAGCATTTCATACCAATCAGTTGAACATTTATGAATCGATGGAAGAGTTATATTGTCTGTAGGATCCGGAATATCAGGTAATCCTCCAAATATTGATAAACTATTTGTTGTATCCTGACAATTACGTTTATAAGAAGGAAATGGCCATTGTCTCGGAACCTCTCCAACCCCGGGATAGATCCAGGTGTAATTTGTTTCTGTATTCAGGTTAGATTTAGTAGTTTTTATTTCTACCATTCTCAAGGAGTGGTTATCCGTAATTGCTATCCCAAATGCATAATATGGTGCAATAATAAAGCCTGTTGGTGAGTAAGCTGCTGAAGCATAAAGTTCCTCTGAAATATTAACATTTGGGGGATAAGGGTATATACAAGAAGGTTTGGGTGGCAAATTACCTGAGTATTCTATTCCAGGAATTTCCTGCGTTATAGTATCAATGTCGCTTGGGAGCGGTAATTGCCTCAGACCTATGGTTGGAGTTAAATCGTTTCCACAAGAAAATGGCCATAAACTTGAAAATTGGGTAAAATGTATCTCAGGATTTTCCGTGTCGGACAAACACATTCCAGCACATAAATTGCCCGGCCATTGAACTTCTTCAGGATCAGTACTCTCTTCAATTTCTAAAAATACTGTTCCTACTGAAAAAGTGAAACCTGCATATTGTGTTCCTTGAGCTCCTGCCATTTCATCTTCTGGAATTATTGTAGTTGAAATAACAAATCCTTCATAATCTAATAAAAGGTACCAGAGTGAAATTGGGATGTCTGCAATAATCTCATTGTTCGATATAGACGTTGACAGTTCAATGAATTCTCCGGAGACCGGTAGAGGGGGAACTGATTCGTAAACAGTTCCATCCCCATTCCAAGATAATAATTCTGTAGTTGAAACCATGGAAGGACTGATATATAGGCGTAACTTTGGAATATCACTTCCCATTGCCAAATTTGTATCTGTAACAGGTATTTTTAAAGTAAAATCAACAATATTTGCAAACTCTAGATCAGATGGCAATTCAAAATGAAAATACGTTCTATAATGTTGATGGAAAAATGGCCAAGTGGAGGAAGGAATGGTTTTCCACCCAATATAACTGTATCCTCCTATACCATCTGGCAAAGAAAAAGGATTACCGTTTATATCAACGTCACAAGATGTTGGGGAATCTGTCATAGGATTATAAGTCTTGTGGGTCATTGCATCTTCATATACATTCTGAATCTGGTTACAAGTTCTTGAAGGCAATAAAGATCTGGTGTTTCCCCAACCTGAAGGAATATAAAATAATGTAAATAAAATAATATAAATGCTTCTCATTTTTTCCTCATTTGGTATAAAGTTCGTGATTCCAATAGCAAAATCTAAGAGTAGGTCCATAAAGGGGATTTTGAGTTGTGCTTTCTGAGGTATATAAAACCCTGAAATTAGAATTACCGTCATATGTTAAATCAGTTCCCCTGATCCTAAAGGTAACACCAGGTTCATCATTTTCTAGCAATGTAATTATTTCAGGAGTTACATCCCAAAAAATATGAGAATAATTATCATCAACAGGATTTAACTCAGAATCCGAAGGAGGAAGAGGCGAAAAAAGTGACGGTGCACTGTAACAAGTTGCATCCAGAGGAGAAGTGAAAGAAAGGATATCCAATTCTAGAAAATTTGGGTATGTACCAAAACCTTCACTTTCATATAATGTAAAAAATATACCTTCAATGGATTGTGGATTGAACGTGTAATATATTTCATAGAAATCAAGAGAAACAAAGCCCTTTGTTTCTTCATTATTGGAAAAAGCACCTACCCATAAAAAATCAGCCCCTGTAGTGATGAATACCTCTCCATCTTCTGTTAACATTGATGCATCAAGCTCTGAATCAAGAAGAGGAGACCACTTATCACAAACAATTTCATCCAGTTCAAAATGATGGGTCAGCGGTTCTTCGAGCCATTCAATGGTATTAAATTCGTTAACCCTAGCATGACAATAAAACTCATCAATAGTTACCCAAACTGTTGTTCCTTGTGGAAAAGGCTCATAGGCTGTCCATATCAGTTTGGTGTAATTCTCACCCCATTCAAGGTATCCTTGTGGAACAAAAAAATCATATTCATCCACATATGCAATTTGAAAATTATTATAACATGCATCAGCCATGGGTTCTGAGAAATTAACAATAACCTGAGTAGCGTCTCTCATGACTCCAGAGGGAAAGACCGAAGTTACATATGGATATTCAGGATGATTATTGTTGTAATTCTCTAAAATATCATCGAATTGTCCAACATCATTATCAGCATCATTGTTTTCCATATCTGAATCATGGATGTCTTTGCCAGCATCAGGAATAGTAATATCTACGTACTCATTTTTGGAATCACAAGCGGTAAACAAAATAAAAATAATTATTAGAGAAGTTTTCATTATATCCTCGTTGATACTATTTTAAAAAATTACGACAAACAGATCCGGTGGATGTCAATCCAATTCACAATCCAGAGCACTGACTTGCCTTTTTGCTGTAGGCAATAATTTTTTCTTATGTCCATTAAAAAGTGTACACTTAATTTTATTTTAGCATTCTTTAATAGAGAAAGATATCCCCAAAAGTGGTTACTATTTTTGAGATATAATGGGGATAGTTTTATAGATATTTGCCTAAATGTCTACTATACCCGCATTTCTCACGACAAGTTTAAATTTGGGTAATTTTGGGGTTTAGGGAGGATTTTTTTTCTCAACTTCATCTAAACCTCCTTTTTTTGTCTTTATTTTCTGTTTAAATTTCAAGATGACGAAAACATTTAGGTTTTTACAGCATTTTTCGGTTATTTAGATATAGTTGTCCTGTTTTTCCCCGCTTTTTTTCATTTTTTTTCAATTTAATAACACAATCTGTTTATCACCGTTGAGTATAGCTTTTTCTCTGTGTAGGATGATGATAATTTGAAAATTACTCTGCGTGCTGTAACTTTTATTTGAGCTCCGATCTTTAATAATTTCAGTCGAATTGTATCACACCGGGCTTTTTCCAGTTTTGTTCCCTTTAAACCTGTAATCCGTAAAAGATGAAGAAGAACATAACCATAGGTTGCCATCCAAACACGCATTTGATTAGAATAAAATTTTGTGGAACTGGTCCTGTCTGCAAACAAGCAAAGTTGTTGTTCTTTGATACGATTTTCCATCTCTCCCCGAGGACAGTAAGTATCTTTATAAATTGTTTCAGCACCAATGTCTTCGTTTTTTATGTTCGTAACAACATGCCTGACATTTACGTGGGAAACTATTTCTTTTTCTTCACTATTTTCGACAGCTTCTAGAGTTTCGCTATATTCACATTTCACACATATTCTTCTTTTCCTACTCCAAGAATCTTTGGTTCGATAAGATATATTTCTGTAAATCTTTATTGTATCACCCAAGGCAATTTTTTCGGTTTCAAGTTTCTTTTTATAAATCAACTTTGCTTCTTCCACCACTTCTTTAACCATTTCATTCAAACGGGAATTTTTCCCCATCCCTAATACAAAGTAAAGGTTTTCCCTTTTTTCAATCCAGGACATGATTTCGTCTCTTTTGAAACCTGAATCTCCCCTGATCAGGATTTTTGTATTTTCCCAACGTTCTCTAATCATGGGGATTGCCCATTCCAAAAAATCGGTTACTCTGGCAGCACCATCTTCTGAAGCTTCATTTAACTGGGCAAGCAAAGGAAATCCGTTACAAAAACAATAAAGAGGAAGGAAACAATCTTTGTCATAATAACCGTGAAAAAATTTGTTTTCCTGGTTGCCATAAACCGGGATATCAGTGTTATCGAAATCAAGTATTATTTCATCGGGTTCATCGCCCATAGCATCAAGAAAAATCTCAACAAAGAGTTCTGCAATTTTTTCAAACTCAGGTCTGATTTTTTTGCTTCTATCTTTGCCATCAGTATCCGGAGGAGTGTTTATAAACCGATTTATTGTGCTTTTCCCAGCTAAAGGTTTTCCTTTGTTTTTCTCTGATTTTCTACCGGAACCATCAGGAGAATCGATTCCGACAGCTGCAGCCAAGGCAGGATCGGAATTCAGTTCATCGTGATCATTGTGATCCTCATATCCAAGACAATAGCCGTAAGTTATCTGTCTTAAAATCTTTTCTACATCAAATTCAATTAATTTTTCATTTCTGTAATCTGTAAAACATTTTGATAATCTACCTGTTATTTCATAGATATTGTCGATTTGAGCTAACAGATAAACTCCACCATCTGAGGTAATTTGTCCTCCCTCAAAATTTTGTGCAACTAAATACTTGAAAATCTTATTTATAGTCGGTATACTGTTTTTAATCATGCAAGAGGCTTTCTTTGGTTTTTGGTTCGTTCTAACCCCTTTATATCATAAAAGGTTAAACCAAAAAAGCCTCTTTTTTATTTTTTTTGGTGATCAATCCGGGCTATACCATCCCCAATTATTACTACCCATTTCCCAAAAAACTGTTTCTAATCGGATTACATTCCGGTGGAAGTGAAGGACAGGTCAGATATTTTACACTTTTGTAGATTACCAAAAAAAAGTAAACCGGCGTTCAGTTAGAGATGAACCATCTTCGAAGAGAGGTGTGTAATGGTCCCCAAAACAGACTGATTGTTAAGTAATAATTTGGTGCTATATTTTCCTGAAAGGAGAGTGCGTCATAATGAGGAAAAAACATCCACCAAATTTTAAAAAGCAGGTTGTTATTGCGGCTTTGAAAGGCGATAAAACGATGGCACAGCTTTCTTCTGAATTTGGAATCCAGGCTGCTCAGATTTCTCAATGGAAGAAAAAGGTTCTCAAATCAATGCCGGATATTTTTCGCAGAAAAAATTCAAAGAAGCAAAAGGAAAAAGATGAATTAATTGAAGAGCTTTACTTGAAAATCGGTAAGATGCAACATGAGCTTGATTGGTTAAAAAAAAAGCTCGGAATTATCGATTAACGAGAAAAGAAGCAGGATTGATTGGAACTCCAAATCAATCAGTATTAGCAGACAATGCAATCTTTTGGATTTATCAAAAGGCGCTTGTTATTACGAACCTGTAAAGGATAGCAACGAAAATCTGATGTTGATGAGATTGATAGACGAGCAATACACGAAAACCCCTTTTTATGGTCAGAGAAGACTTACAGCCCATTTAAAAAGGATGGGTTATCAAGTAAGTCGAAAACGTGTAAGAACTCTGATGAGGAAAATGGGGATAGCAGCGATATATCCAAAGAAAAATCTCAGTAAAAAACATCATGACCATAAGATTTACAAATATCTTCTCAGAGATTTGATAATAAACAGACCGAATATGGTTTGGGCTTCAGATATATCCTATATCAGGCTTTCAAAATGTTATATGTATTTAGTAGCCATAATTGACTGGTACAGCAAATATATTCTATCCTGGAAATTAAGTAATTCTCTGGAAAAGGCTTTTTGCATTGAGTGCTTGGAAGAAGCTCTGTCAAAGGGTAAACCTGAGATATTCAATACAGATCAAGGAGCTCAATTTACTAGTTCTCAATTTACCGGCATCCTCAAAGATTCTGAAATTAAAATCAGTATGGATGGCAAAGGAAGAGCCTTGGATAACCGGATAATAGAGAGATTTTGGAGAAGTCTCAAATATGAAGAAGTTTACCTTAAAGATTATCCTGATGTAAGATCCAGTTTTTTTAATCTGGACAAATACATGAAATTCTACAATTATTAGATATTGCACCCAGCTCCCCGATTATAAACCACCTGACGAACTCCATATTTTTAACTGAAAGAAATTGGTTTTTCCATGCTGATATAAGGAATATATTTTATGAATTCAAATGAAGAAGAGCTGAAAGTCACTCTTAAAAAAGCAGTGGACAAAGGGAACATGCCTAATCCACTTTACAAGTATAGAAGTTTCAATCAGAGAAGTTTACAAATATTGAAAAAAGGAGAAATCTGGTTTTCATCACCTTTGAAATTTAACGATCCAATTGATTGGTAACTAGATGAAAGAAATGATTATTCGATTGAAGATATTGAAAACTATATCGAAAACTTGACTCAATATATTTGGAAGAAAAATGAAAAAACTATTTTGTTGAATAATTTAAAAAATACTGAAAAAACTATTGCTGAAGAAACTATTAAAGGGTTGATTGAAAAAACAAGGAAAAGCCTTTGCCATGAGTTTGGAATTCTATCATTATCTCTTATACCTTACAGTATTTTAATGTGGAGTCATTATTGTAATAATCATAGTGGATTTGTACTAGAATTTTCTTTCCAACATGACATTAATCTTTATCAATTTCCAATAATTTGCGAGTATGTAAAACGATATGAACCTATTTCCTTTTTCACTAAAAGGGAACCTGAAATGAAAAGATTATTAAAACTAAAACACGAAGATTGGAGTTATGAAAAGGAAGTTAGAATTGTAAAAAAAGGTTGTGCTAATCAGTTAATCCCTTTTAATAAAAAGTGTATTTCAGGCATCTATTTTGGTTTAAATACTAGTGAAGATAATATTAGAAAAGTAAAAAATATATGTAGACGTGAAAAAATGAATCCAACTCTATACAAGGCAGAAAGGGAATATGGGAAGTTCTCAATAAAATTTAAGATTTTATCATAGAGTTAGAAAGTTTTACTAGAATGCACAATCTGTTTTTCCTGTAAGAATCTTTCCAACCTCCTGTTCAACATCATCAAAAATTTTAGAATTACTTTTCTGCTTCTCCTCAATTCGTTGGGAGTGAGACTAGAAAATCGTGATCTGTTTTTTTTCATTGCTAAATCCAACTTTTAATTTATAATAATTACGTACTTAAGGAGTTCTTAGATTTGTCTTTTGTTAAAATTACAAATATAAAATTATCATCTTCCGAAAAAGAGTGGATTTCTCAATTTGATTTAAAAGATC
>JAQICJ010000229.1 GCA_027858615.1 Deltaproteobacteria bacterium | reverse complement strand
AACTGAAAGAGAAGCACTGCTTTCAGAATTTGCTGGAACTCCTGATGCATGTTTTGAGAAAAAATATTTCAATTCAGTCAGTACTTTTCATTGACTTTGTTCTGATGCTTTGCTAAGTGCTTATGGTTCCGGAGTCGTTTCAAGATTTCGGCAAAGTTAATACAAATTTGAATTTGATTGTATATCGGCAAATTCATAAATATGCGTTCCCCCGCAACATCGGAGGAGGAATTATACAATGAAAAGAACTTATCAACCACACCGAAAATCAAGACTGAGAACTCACGGTTTCAGAAAAAGAATGTCCACCAAAAACGGACGTAAAATTATTGCCAGAAGAAGGCGAAAAGGCCGTAAAAGACTTGCTGTATCAGTAAATAAAAAGCACTGACCTTTTTCTGTCTCCAGTTGAGGAAATCTCAGGTAATTTCAATCTCTGATTCAGGATAGTATCAAGTTTTACCCCCTGCGTCTTCTGGACAGCAAGTTGGAGAAGAAACCATTTTCTATTCATTCCCTAAAAAGAATAAGCTCAGAAAGCGCAAAGACTACCTGAGAGTTCAGGGAAGAAAAACTTCCAAATTTGTTACCGGAAGCATGGTTTTCCTTTATGTGCAAAATCAACTGGATCATGCAAGGATTGGTATTACTGTTTCAAAGCGCAATGGTAATTCAGTAAAGCGCAATAAGATCAAAAGATTTCTTCGCAATACAATTCGCTATTGTTTTCCTCTCATGAGGCATCTGGGTTACGATATTGTTGTTATTCCCAGAAACCGGATCAAAAAAACAGATCTCGATGAGGCCATCACAGAGATGGAAACTTTCATTGCCAACCTTGATGGCGATTTTCAGAATAAACCTCTGATCTGACCATTATGGATGCAAATCCTGCTGTTCAGGTCAATTCGAAAACTTGGTCTCCATCCCAATAAAAGTCCAAGTTTGGCTCTTTTTCAGCACTATACTTGGAAAGGCCGCTTTCATGGCTAAAGTTTTTATATTATTCATAAAACTTTATCAAAAGTACCTGTCTCCCCTAAAAAGACATCCTACCTGTCGTTTTAGACCAACCTGTTCAAGTTATGCAATTTCAGCTTTAAAAAATAGAGGGTTCATTGTTGGAACATTTTATTCTCTCTGGAGAGTTCTCAGATGCAATCCTTTTGTAAAAGGTGGATATGATCCCCCACCTGAAAAATCAGAAAGTGGTTCTATGATTATGAGAAAAGTTTTACCAGTTATCCTGTTAATATCTGTTTTGTTTTTTGCTTTGACGGCCTCTGGTCAGAATAATTCGGATAAAACAAAAAAATCCGAACCTGGAGTTGAAAAACCGGTTGCCGAGAAAAAAGTCAATTCGGTTAAGCCTGGCAAAACTGCGAGAGATATTGCCGGTAAAGACAAAAAAATTGAGAAAAAGGGAGTTAAGGCAGCCAAACCAGTTTCAACTGCAGATGGTACGGCAATAGCTCCAGAGGCAGTAGCGGTTAAAGATGGTTCAACCCTCAAGGATGGTTCAGCTTTGCAAGCAGAAGCAAAAAAGAGAACTGAGCTCGAACAGGCTAAAACTGCCCAGGGTGACAATGATGGCAAAATAGACAAAGGTAACGATAAATCCGGTCAGGTATTGACCAAGGCAAACAGAGTTCACAGTGTTCACACCAGGTTCAATGCTCCTGCTTCCATTCCTGCCGAAAAAGATCAGCGCCTCATCTATGAAAACTCTTTGTACAAAGCCGAATTCACTACTTATGGTGGAGTATTCAAATCTTTTATCCTCAAATATAAATCCTACAGAGAGGAAGTAGTACCCAAGAAAAAATTGAAAAAACAACAGGTTGGGCTTGTTGAGCAGCAGATAGACATGATAAAAACCTGGTCACCGGCTTTTTTACCCTTTGTTTTTGAGATGAAAATTCAAAAACAGGCGGAATCTGTTGAAAAGCATACATTCTATTATGTTGCCAATCTGGGAAACAGGTTCCAGCAAATAGAAGATAGAATCTATCAGCAGAAATGGAAACTGATAAAAAGAGAAGATTCCCAACAAAAAAGCGAGCTTACCTTTGAGTTGGAAACAGATAATCCTTGTACCCCCGAAAAACTGAAAGCCGGCGAAAATTGCTTCCCGGCTCGGATTAAAAAGAAATACACCCTGTATGAGGGCAGATATGATCTTAATCTAGATCTGCTGGTGGAAAATATTTCAGATGAAAAGATCAATATTGACAGACTGGTTTTTCAGGTGAGTTCACTCCATGAGGGTGAAGCAGGACGTGGATTTTTCAATCCTGTCTCCACCCAGAAAGAAGCTATCTGCTATCATGAAGACGGTGTTTCAGTTCAGCCTTTCGAGACCATTCGCCACGGAAAGAGTGACGGCGGTTGCATGGGTGGTTGCAGCGGTGGCGGTTGCGGTGGATGTGCCTGCAGAAGAACTCCTTCAAGTTCTTCCTCTTTTGCTCAAGGAGCTCGTTGGGCGGGAATTGATACCAGTTATTTTCTGCTGGCAATCATCAAGAATTATCCCGGAGATGATGGCGGTTGCAACTTTGAAGCCTATCCTATCAGGGAAAATAAAGGTTTCGGTCTGATTATTTCCCGTTTGATTGCCGGAGGCAGAAAAGACATAGAACCCGGCAAGGTTTTTTACCTTCCTTATAAAATATTTTCTGGCCCCAAAGATACTGATTATCTAAATAGCGTCAATGTGACCGAAAAAATACCCAGTTCTCCTAATCAACTCAAAGAAGACAGAGAATCAACCCTCAGCGAATCTGTGGACTTTGGCATTCTGGGTATAATCGGCAAGCCCATGATCTGGTTACTGAAACGAGTTTATGTTTTCTTTGGTAACTGGGGACTTTCCATTATCTTTCTGACTATTCTCATCAAGTTGCTTACCTTGTATTGGACTACCAAAAGTATGAGAAGCATGAAAAAGATGGCAGCTCTCAAGCCCAAAATCGATGCTCTTCAGGAGAAACACGGCAACGACAAGGCCAAGTTGAATGAAGAAATGATGGCATTGTACAAAAATGAAGGGGTGAACCCTCTGGGCGGATGTCTGCCCATGTTTTTACAGATGCCAATTTATATCGCCTGGTATCAGGCTCTGATGGCAAGTGTCGAATTATACAGAGCTCCACTTTTCGGCTGGATAAACGATCTTACTTCCACCGATCCCTATTACGTTTTGCCCGTTTTGATGGGAATTTTTATGTTCCTCCAGCAGAAAATGTCACCAACTACCCAGGAAAATCAGCAGGCCAAAATGATGATGTATTTCATGCCTATCATGTTTACTACCATTATGCTTTTCCTGCCATCTGGTCTGACTTTGTATATTTTAACAAATACTATTCTGGGAATGGTTCACCAATGGTACATGAACCACACTGATGATGTCGCAGCCTGATTTTGAAACAGAAGATACTATCATAGCTGAAGCATCCCCTGGTGGAACCGGAGCCATATCCATTTTGCGCATCTGCGGCGATGAAATGCCTCAAATCGCCTCAAGACTGGGTATCAGGGTTTCCAGTTGGCAGCCGGGAAAGACGCAACTTCTTGATCTTCCGGGCTATGATCAGGTAATGGCTGTTTTTTTCAAGGCGCCTCATTCCTACACCGGAGAGAACATTCTGGAGATTTTTTGTCACGGCTCTCCGATTATTGTTGACAGATTTATCGATGGTTTTTGTAGACAAGGTGCCAGAATGGCAGAACCTGGGGAATTTACCTGGAGAGCAGTTCTGAACGGTAAGATGACAATTGATGAAGCCGAAAGGATTAATCGTCGCATCCATTCCCGTTCTCTGGAAGAATTGGAGATAATCAACAAAACTCCGGATCTGAAATCTATTCTGGAAAAATTGCTGGCAAAGGCTCGTGAAGCCCTGGTTTACCTTGAAACAGAAATTGAATTTCAGGAAGAATCGGCAGCTTCCAACTTGAGACCAATTGAAGCAGAATTGGAATTCCTGCTCAATCAGGGTGAGATATCCCGTCAGAACCGAAATTTACCCGGTATTCTTCTCTATGGACCTCCAAATTGTGGCAAATCCACTTTATTCAACTATATACTTGGATATTCCCGAGCTCTGGTCAGCAAAATACCCGGTACAACCCGTGATTATATCGAGGCGGAACTCAAAATCAGGGGAAGGGTTGTTCGACTTCTCGACAGTGCCGGCATGCGGGATTCAACAGATGAAATAGAAAAAGCCGGTGTTTCCCGAACCAGAGATCTGGTAAAAAACAGTGATGTTGTCATCCATTTTGGAACTCTCCAGCCTGATTTTGCCGGAAAATACTCCAATAAAACAATTCCCGTCCAAGGGAAAGCCGATCTGCCTGGTTTAGAACCAGACGGTCTCATTGGAGTTAGTGGAAAAACCGGTTTGGGTGTAAATAAATTGCTGGACCAAATCATCGGACTTATTAAAGACCGAAGACAGGAAAACAACTGGCAGATCTGGATATCTGAAAGATTTGCCAATCAACTTGATCTTTTGCATAATATTTTCAAAGAACTGCTGGAAGCTCCTTTGCCAGAGCTCAAAGCGGAACAGATGAAAGTTTTCATCAATCAAATCACAGGATATCTGGAACAGCCACCCCAGGATCTTTATGGCGAAATTTTTTCACGATTCTGTATTGGCAAATAGATAATTTTAAATTTACCACTCTTGCAATGTGAGGTTGCAGGAGTCAGGTCCGGGTTTTACCGGGTTCAGGTTAAACAGGAGAGTAACATGGTTAAATTTATTGAAGGCAAACTGACAGGTAGAGATCTTGAGTTTTGCATCATAGTTTCCCGTTTCAACAGTTTGGTTACAGAAAGACTGCTGGAAGGAGCCCTTGATGCTTTTGAGCGTTCTGAAACAAAAAAGGACAAGCTTACAGTGGTAAAAACTCCCGGAGCATTTGAAATTCCCGCTACTGTCAAAAAGGTTCTTAAAACTGGCAAATATGACGGAATTATTTGTCTGGGTGCAGTGATCAGAGGAGAAACTCCTCACTTTGATTATGTAAGTGCCGAAGCTGTCAAAGGAATAGCCAGTGCAGGACTCGGAGCTGATATTCCGGTTATCATGGGAGTGTTGACAACGGATACCGTGGAACAAGCTTTGGACAGAGCCGGAGCAAAAACGGGCAACAAAGGTTTTGACGCCGCCAGATCTGTCATTGAGATGGCAAACTTGTATAAAGAGATCGGTTAAACACTAAAATATCATGAAGTTTAAAAAACGTAGAGCTGCTCGCGAAAAACTTATTCAAATTTTTTATGGATGGAGTATACAAAAAGAACCTTGGGATATCTTCCTGGATCAAGGTTATCAAATCCATACCACTGTAGTTGGAGCCACCAATGAAAAGATGGTAAAGGAGATGCTCCAATTTTTTCGCCTTCATATTGACAGAATTGATGTCTGTATCCAGAAGGTAAGCGAAAATTGGAAACTCGAACGCATTTCGCCTGTTGATCTGGCAATTATCAGACTTGGAGCCACCGAGTTGATGATAGGCAAAACTCCGATACCGGTAGTAATCAACGAAGCTGTCGAGTTAGCCAAGATCTACGGTAGCAAAAGCAGCAGCAGTTTTATCAACGGTATTCTTCACTCAATTTCAGAATCAACCTGTCCTGAATCAAAATCATTTGTTTCTCCTTCTGAAAATGAATAATTTCTTCCTATCAGGTTTTTACAACTGTTTGGCTCTGTTTCAACCAGCACACAGTTCTTTTTTTGTTATATTTTCCTTTAATCCCCAGTTGCCGGTTCTCATTTCAAAGTGGTAACAGGTTGTATTCAGTTCCATATTTCTATTCACTCTTAAATTTTAAATGAAAAAGTACAAACTTCTCAACTTTGACAACCCCAGTCAACTCATAGGAAATAAAGCAGCCAATCTTTTCAGATTGCACAAAAACGGTTTTCCGGTATTGCCGGGAATTGTTGCTGTGGTTGATAACGAGGGAGATGAAGCTGCTCTATTGGCTGAAAAGATCCAGTTTGATTGGCCTCTTATTCTGCGGTCTTCATCGGTATATGAAGACAGCAGTCGTTCCTCCTGTGCCGGTTGTTTCAACTCGGTGGGTCCAGTTAAAAACCCGGCAGATTTTGTTGAAGGTCTCGCTTTTGCCAGTTCTGTAACTCCCAGAGCCCAAAAAATTCTCAATAATGAAAACCTGGATAAAACTCCCCCCGCTGTTTTAATTCAATCCTGGCAGGATTTTGTCAGTCGAGGCGTGCTTTTCTATCCTGATCCATGGGGAAATGACGAGTGCAGTATTCAAACTGAAATCTCCGGAAAAACCTCTCAGTTTGGAGAAGAAGAGAAGGAAAAAATCCTTAAATATGCTCGCCGAATCAGGGAATTTTTCAACTGGGAAGTTCTTGATCTGGAGTGGGGAATCAAAGATGACGGAACAGTTGTTGTGCTTCAGGCCAGAAAGTTGCTCAGCCAGGGACGGATTCTGCCTCGAGCCATGCAGCAGGGAACCTGGTTGAGAGACAGGACACACAATCCGGATCCTCTTTCCCGTTTACACACAAGTTTGATTAAATATGTAAGGCAAATTTACAGTGGGATAGAAACCTGGAACAGATACCTGTTTTTTGAAAAAAAAGAGGGAGAAAAACAAAATATAGCCACTTCTGAACTGAAAAAGGAAATAGCCCGGCTCGAAATTGCAGACAGTCTTTCAAAAAAATTACCGGTTTTTGCCAGTTTTATATCTTTGTATCTGAGTTCCGTTCGTTTATCCTCCGGAAACTACCAAAACATTATCGCCGGGAAATTAAGGAATCTACTCAGTCAAGTTGAAGCTCCCGAGGAAGTTATCTCCCAATTAAAATCTCTGCGAGAGGGAGAGATCAACTTTGCTGAACTTCCTGCACAATTGAAGGAGTTTTTTAATTTTATCAGTGTATTCCCTCTGGTTTGGGATTTAAGTTCTGAAACCTGGGGCGATAGATTATCGGAACTTGTTGCAAGGGTGATTGATTTAATTTCGGTTATTGCTGCTTCTGAAGCTTCTTTTCCTCCTGATTCGGACAAGGGAATATCAGAAAAGGAATATGATGATTTTCTCTTTGCCCAGGCTTTACATAAGCTAAGAGAAGAGATTCTTGCTGTCGGGGAAAGGCTGGTTGCAAAGGAGTTCATTGCAGAGCGTGATGACGTTTTTGAATTGTCCCTGGAGGAAATATTTGAGTATTTGGATGTTGAAGGCTTTGATATTGCTGTTGAATCAGGCAAGAGAGAAACACCGCTTCTTTCCGGTTGGATTCCACCGGACAAGGTTGAAAATGGATCGGCGGTTTATAAACAGATACCTCCACCAACATCTAGTTCGAGACTGAGGGGAATACCTCTTATTCCAAGGCGCAGTAGAGGCAAAGCGGTTTTTTCCAACAATCTCAACCGGCTCGAAGGTCCTCTGATTTTTGTAGGTTATTCCCTCAAACCACAGGATATTTTACTGCTCACCGAAGTAAGCGGAATAGTGCTGGAAACAGAAGAAAAACTGAGTCACGGAGTCATAATTGCTCGTGAGCTCGGTATTCCCACCTTAATCGGGGTTAAAAATATCACCAGCCAGGTGAAAGAGGGCGATTATTTGAATTTGTTGGCAGATATTGGAATTGTTGATATAAATGTCTGATTGGGTTAATATCCTTTTCCAGTTTCAATGGCAGTTTTACAGATTTTGTTTTGATGGGAACTAGTTCCCATCCCAGAAGTGGTGTTTTGGGCTGGTGAAGAAGTTTGCTTAAGATGCGCGGAGAAACTTCGCCGACATAGTTGCCACTATATCAAGAAGTTGCGACAAAGCAGATGAGGTAAAATTCCGTCGCCAGACGATTACATCCTTTTTTGGGATGGGAACTAACTAGTAGAGGTTTATATGGCTAAAGATACAAGATTCCCTGCTGTAGCGGGCAGATTTTATCCATCTGATCCCAAAAGTTTGAACAGAGAAATCAATGAATATATGAATTCAACTGCAGGTCCTCAACTAGATCTGGTTGGGGGGATTGTTCCCCATGCAGGTTACATGTTTTCAGGTAGAACAGCGGGGTATTTTTACGGCTCCGTGGCTACTGCCCCCCAAACAACTGTTATCATTGGTCCCAATCACACAGGAAGGGGGGCTCCAATTTCTCTGGCAGATCACAAATTCTGGGAAACACCCCTGGGCAGTACCAGGCTTAACCGGAAGTTTATTGAAACCCTTCACCATAAATCTGATCTGTATCAATTGGATTCACTTGCCCACCACTCAGAACACTCCCTTGAAGTCCAACTTCCCTTTTTGCAGAAATTAAACAAAGATATGGATATCGTTCCCATCTGTCTTGGTTTTTCCGATTTTGCTCTGTGCACAGAATTGGCTCGTTCCTTGAGAGAAACTGTGGAAGAACTTTCTCTGGACAATGTTTTAGTGCTGGCCTCTTCGGACATGTCTCATTTTATCAGTGAAAAAGAAGCTTACCAACTGGATCAGGAAGCTTTAAAACAAGCTGTTTCCATGGATGCAAAAGCTCTGTTCAATACGGTGAGAGATAGAGGGATTTCCATGTGCGGAGTAATCCCGGCCTGTGTTGTAATTGAGTATCTCAGCCAGATGGATTCAGTTAATTCCCAATTGTTGCAATATACATCTTCCGCCGAGGTTACTGGAGACAAGAATTCAGTAGTAGGATATGCCTCTGTCGCTTATTATCTATGAAAATAAACAAAATACTTACTAAAATACTTAATCCACCGGATAAATTAATCAACTCTCTCGTTGGTAAAGGATTCGGGTTGAAAGATCTGTTTACTCTGATTAACCTCGCTGGAGGGGTTGCAGGAATAGTTCTGGCTGTTATGGGCAGGCCAGTGGATGCATCATATGCTGTACTGGCAGGTTTTATCCTTGGTGATTCCCTCGACGGTTATGTGGCCAGACTCACCGAACATTCCAATCAATTCGGTTCCGATTTTGATACCATTACCGATCATTTTTCCCAATGCATAGCACCGGCTTTTATTGTTTTCAGCCATGTAACTCCACACAATTTCAAGTTGGGGATTACTTTGCTTTTTATTATTATAGCAGCCGGCTCCATCCGTCATGCCAGAAATACCGCGGTTAAATTCAGTTTCCCTTTCTGCTGGAAAGGTTTGCCTCGCCCCATAGGTGCCATGG
>JAQICJ010000090.1 GCA_027858615.1 Deltaproteobacteria bacterium | reverse complement strand
CTTTATGATAAGGAGTATTTTTTATGAAAAAGCGGATGACTTTAAATTTCTATTTGCTTCTCTCTTTGTTTATTTTTATTAATTCTGGTTGTGATGATGACAACTCCTCTTCTTCAAATACGTGCCTGGAAAATGAAGTTGAATGCGAAAACCAATGTGTGGACCTCCTCACCGACGTCAACAATTGCGGGGAATGTGGTAACGCATGCGAGGACGGCGAAGTTTGCTCCGCAGGTTCTTGCCAACTTTCCTGTCAGACCGGACTCGACGAATGTAGCGGACTTTGCGTCAACCTCCTCTCCGATCTCAACAATTGTGGGGAATGTGGTAACGCATGTGAGGACGGCGAAGTTTGCTCCGCAGGTTCTTGCCAACTTTCCTGTCAGACCGGACTTGACGAATGCAACGATACTGGCGTCAACCTCCTCGCCGATCTCAACAATTGTGGGGAATGTGGTAACACATGTGAGGACGGCGAAGTTTGCTCCGCTAGTGTCTGCTCTCTTTCTTGCCAGACCGGACTCGACGAATGCAACGATACTTGCGTCAACCTCCAAACTGACAATTTCAACTGCGGTTCCTGCAGCAATATTTGCTCTACAGGAGAAATCTGCTCCGCAGGTTCTTGCCAACTTTCCTGCCAGACCGGACTCGACGAATGCAACAATACTTGCGTTAACATCCAAACTGATAATTTCAACTGTGGTTCCTGCAGCAATATTTGCTCTGCAGGAGAAATCTGCTCCGCAGGTTCTTGCCAACTTTCTTGCCAAGCTGGACTTACAGAATGTAATGATACCTGTGTGAACACCGATTATGATCCGGCCAACTGCGGTTCCTGCGGTAATGATTGTGGCTCGGGAGCGGCCTGTTATCTCGGTTCATGCATAAGCGTACCCCTCAGTTTCAGCGGAATTGCTTATGATCTTCCCAAATCAGATGTAATAAACAGAGGTTGGACTTTGTGCTATAATTCCCTTTATAGTGTATATACAGATCCAAGCGGAGTTGTGCTACCTGCTTGTACCGGTTCCGAATTAATGCTTGCCTGTGCACCGCTGGGAGCTTCAAACCTGACAATTGCCGCTCATGCTCCCAGAACCGATGTACTTTTCGAATGCGGAGTTGACAATACAACCCATGAAGCCAATGGAGTTGCCTGGTATTTTAACGACAACTACTCCTGGGGCTTTACTTCAGCCGGGAATACAGTCTATCGCAACAGTTGCGATACAGATAGCGGCTCCGATCGTCTCTGCTGGCATACTACTGTTGCAGGCGGGTACCGCTGCGGCTCCACTACCAACCTCAATTCCAGTACAACCTGGGAAAAACTTGTTTATGAAAGATAAACTGCCATAATTACACTGCATTTCCCCTAAACCCCAACACCATTTACCGATTTTCTCATGTCAGTGTGAGCTACCGCTTTGTCAGGGCAATCGCAAGAAAGGTTAATTATTGAATAATTCCCCTTTTAATGCCAGAAATCTATTCCTGCCAGAATATATTTTAATCCCAGTCCAAACATGAAGATACAACTTGCAATAAAAAGATGGCGTTTAAATTTAACCAGTTTCAAAGCATATTTCCCTGCGATGAATCCCAACAAGGGATAAATTGAGGAAGAAAAAGCAAAAACAGTTGCAATAGCCAAAGTTCTAAGGATTGTTGAATTCAGAAGAATTGGAATGAGCACCACAAGTTTGGTACACATTGCCCCTCCTCTTAAAAAACCCAAGGTAAATCCCGGCCACCAATTATTCCCCAGGGTTCTTTCAGTTTCTCGACCCCAGGCTTTCCTGGCATCACGTGAAATAGGTTCCAGTTCATAATCTTCAGCTGAACACAAACCATGTTCATGACAATCATCACATGCAGAAACATATTCCGGATGATGATGAGCGGGACAATCACTGCAATCTCCTTCGCAACTTCCCTGCTCCAAACCGGAATTATCGGTCTTTTTTCTCCAGGGAGGAGTCCAGGAAAAAACTCTGGTAGCCGCCAAATATGACGAAAATAACAATAAAAGCACTCCAGAAGCGATATTTAAAGAAGATCTGTCCAGATGAAAATAATGGCCAAAAATTGAAACCACAACAGACAGGATAATAATGGCCAGAAATCTGCCCGCCAAATATCCAAGGCAAGTCAATCTGCCTGCATTCTGCAGAGAAAACACCAAAATGGCGCATACCCATAAATTTCCAAAGGAAAATCCTATAACTAGAGCTGTTAGTAGAGCAGACATGTTTTAATATACTTTTTCCTTAATGAGTAAACCACCTAAACCTGAACAGTAAACCAATCAGAAGGTTTTCTAGTTGGAAGAATTTTTAACCTGAAATAATCTTTTTTTCAACTTTTCCTCTATTTTTAATAATTTCCCTAAAATAAAGATAGTTTTCACTTAGGATTATAATCGCAATGAATACTTTCAGGGCTGCTTTTTGTCCTGGAAAATGTGAAAATTTTAAAATGAAGGGTTTGAATTGATAATCAAAAAATATCTGTTGCAGATCGCACAAAATATACCCTCCTCAGGGAATTTTTGTAAAGGGTTTTGTAGCTGAAATCGGGAGGGAGGTATTCAATACTGTCTGAGTAAATTCCTGGGTCACAAGATCATAGATTATTATTTGTGGCGTTTGGGTACTGTTATCTGCAACAAACAGTTCATCATTTATCAGGGTTATTGCCACCGGCTCCTGAACTCCTGGTTCTATCAGCCAGGAACCTGCCGTTCCGTCAAGGCAAAACTCTCTGATCCCTGTTTCATAAGTGACTGTACTTATTAATACATAACCACATTGATTATCTGTAAATACTACTTGGTTGGGTATTCCTCCCAGCTCTTCCGAAGTAATGGCCACAGTCGCAGTTGCATCATCAGATTGAAAAGTTTCAATGGCAGCACCCTTAGCGCTGAAATCTGCAGCAGTGAGCACCACAAATATATCTGTCTGGGGCACTTTAGTAAGGGGATAAAAGGGATTTTCCGTATTAAGAGCTATTTCACCTGTAACCTCATCGGTTGTCAGATCTACTTTGAGAATTCGTCCATTTCTTGTGGGTGCAAAATCAACCAGATTCTGAATAGCAACATAAAGATAACTGGCATCGGATGTCAGATAAGCAGGTTCACAGCTTCCATCTTCATCTCCCCAAGCTGAAAGATCTAATGTGCCAAGGGAAGTTGCTCCCTGGACATCAATAATCTGGAGATAATTTTCAGCATAAAGACTGACATATCCTTTGCAGGTGTTGACCATATGAACATCCTGAGGATTTGACCCCGACACAAAAGGAATTTCATCCAACACCTGCCAGCTTTCATCATCGATCAAAGTAAGGGAGTCTCCCAGATAACGATTAAGTGCATGAAACTTATCGCCAAAATACCGAGGAATCGCATCTGAATGAATCAAAACTACATCGTTGGTGATAGTATAAGGATCAGCAGTTAAATCAATTTCCGAAACAGCTCCGTTTGTATAATCGGTAAGGACAACAGCCAACCGAGTCGGATTATTGATTGGCTGAATCCTTTCACAATGTTGATTGTTGACATTATTAACATTGTTGGTGTTATTAACATTATTGAGATTATTAACATTATTAACATTGTTGGCATTATTGACGTTGTTGTCGCTGTTTTCTTCATCGCAGCTTGCCTGAAAAATAAAAAGAATAAGAAAATAAACGGATATTTTTGTCTTCATGTTGTCTCCTTTACTTTGCCAAGTTAGAAAATATTGTAGAATTTTTAACAGCCAGATTAATAAAAAAACTTCTGCCGGGCAGGGGATAACCCAGATAATTACTTACGGACTGGGGATAAGAAATGGAGGCTGAATTGGTTTGACCAGTCTGAGTAACTGTGGTTTTCAATTTGCCAGTAAAATTATTGAGGTGAAAAGAAAGATGGAAGATACGGTTAAGAGGTTGAATACCAAGTGAAATGCGATGAATCTGCCTGGAGGGCATGGGTCTTCTTTCAGAACTGTCAAAATAGCCACCACTAAGAAAATATAAGCTGTAAGCGGGAATCAGATAAAAATCACCCAACTTGAATCTACTTTTTATCTTCCAGAATAAACTGAAATCGGTTCTTCCCGGTAATTTATTTCCTTTTTGATAGGAAACATCACTGAGATTTACATGATCAAGCCAGGTGAAACCCAGCCGCGACTCAAACTTCCTTCTCCATCCAAGTTTGATATGACCTTCCACACCCCAAATGCCGGCTTTGCCTATATTTTCAGCCGTAGCGACAAATTGGGAGTTTGGGACAAATTGGATAAGATTCTCAATCCTGCTTTTAAAAAGGCTCCCCTGGATCTGCAATTTCCAAGGTAAAAATTTTTGCTTCCACCCCAGGCTGATTTCACCTTTCAAAGAATTTTCCGAATTCAGTTGGGGATTTCCTTTTATGCCACCGGAATCGCCGAACAATTCCAAAAAAGATGGCAAGCGGTATTGTTGGGCCAGCGAAATGGATAAATTCAATTTTTTCAACTTGTACTTTGATTTGAGAAACCAGGAATGAATTTTCTCTCCCTGGTCTTCTCCACCCCGATAACTTGTTTTTAAAAAGCCATAACCTGCCAGGAATTGAAACTTTTTCCACTGAAAATCATATTGCCCTCCTAAAGACGCAAAATACCTTCTTTGTTTTTTCAAGGGTAAATCCATCAACATCTTTTCCACCAGAAAAAGATCGGAATAGAAATGAGGAACCAAGGTAAACTGATGATATTTATATAACTTACTGAATTTCAGTTTAAGTCCGCTTTTATTGACCAGCTTCCTGTCATTTTGTCTGCCAAGGCCAATTTCTCCAAACAGATCACGATAATAATCCCGGAGCAATTCATTATATATCCACCCCGAAAAATCAAAAAGGTGGAAAGAGCGATTATAGCGAATAATACCCAAATAACGGCTGCTTTGATAAGAAGCATTTTCAGTAACAACTGCTTCAGGTCCCGGAATTCCCCGCAGATTAAAAGTATACAAACCATGCATTTTCAATTCTCCGCCTGCCAGAGAGTACCTTCCGGATAAAAAAGCTCTCAGGATACGGGAATGGTTGTTTGCTCGATTTGCAAACCTGTCATCTGTTTGTGTGTAAAGAGTTCCACCGTTGGTAAAATAACGATAGTCTCCGGCAGAAGTTACCCAATCAAGGGAAGCAGTCCAGGGAAATGGTGATTTGCTGTTTATATTGGCGCTAATCCTGTTTGTGGACCAAGAACCGAGCTTGTAACTGGTAAACCAGGTATTTTTGCCCGAGAGAGCGGGAACAAGATTTAAAACTCCTCCTGGTCCGCTCCCTCCATACTCTATGGGGACAGCTCCCTTGTAAATCTCCAATTTAGAAAATCCAGCCAGAGGTAGACTGGACAGATTGAAGGAACTCCCCTGGCCTGCCGATAAAGGAATTCCATCCAGAAAAACCGCTGCTTGAGATGGATTGGAGCCTCTAATCTGAATGAGAGACATCTGACCAATTCCTCCTGTTTCCCTGACAGTTATTCCCGGCTTGCTGCTCAATTCCTCAGACAGGGTTTTGCCACTTTCAATAATTTCTTGGGTTTTAACCACATTATCAGAATCAACCTGCAATTTAGCTGTTTTTTGTTTGCGCCCAACAACTACTATTTCCTCTTCTTTTTTTTCGGCGGGATTAGCTTGGGCAAAACATGAAAGTATAAAAAACAGATAAAACAATGTAACTAACCATCCATAAAGTTTCAGTTAACTCCAAAAATTGAGGGACAATTTTGTTGAAGCTCCAACTGTAAACACAGATATAGTAGAGAGTTCCCCCCGTTTTACCATTTACTCTGAATCAAGGCAGAAGATGAGATATTGCTGTTACTAGCCCTCCGCTATTAACAGAATAAAGTGTTTTCTGGTCTAAAGTGATATAGACTGTTTGAACAAAGAAAACAACTCTGATACTGACGCCTGTGCAGACTATGGATACTCCAGCCGGTCTCCTGGCTTGCTGCCCAAATTAGTGACAGTTCCTTCCCGCCCTTTGGAGGCAGTGAAACCATCATGGGTTATAATGCAGCTTACAGTGGCGGGGGCCGCACCGGTCTAAGGATATTCCTTCCGGTTTCCCGTGCACTGGAGAATTAAATTTCCTGAACTTGAAAAAGCCCAGGGACGTGTAAAACTTTTAAAAAAAGTTGTAGTTGTGTTAATAATACGCCAAGATTTTCTTGTCAAGTTGAACGCGAAACTTCCCTGTTAATTCCACTGAGAAGGTATCACAATCATGAACAATATTATTAGCTTTGCCGGCATTGATCCAACCGCAGGAGCAGGTCTTTTGCTTGATGTCAAAGTTGCCGAAGAATTCAACTGTCATTGCAGTGGGACGACTACCTCTATCACTGTTCAAAACTCTCTGGAATTCATAAGCAACTTCCCCCTCAGGCCTGAACAGATAGAAGCACAACTAAAGATTATCCTGGCTGAATTTACAGTTGAAACAGCTAAAATCGGCATGACCGGCACTCTTGCAAATTTAAAAACCATCTTCCACCTCCTCCATCTCCATCACTTCAGAAATATCATCTGGGATCCGGTACTGAAATCCACCAGCGGGGGCCAATTGCTGGCAAAACCTCAACTTGAACAACTCAAACAGATTCTGCCTCAAGTAACCTTGTTTACTCCCAACCTTGATGAAACAGAGTTTTTCTGTGAAATACGTCCCCATAACCTGGAAGAAATGAAAAAAACAGCAAAATTAATCCAAAAAATGGGAGTTGACAATATCCTGATAAAAGGGGGTCATCTTGAGGGTAATTTTATAATGGATTATTTGTTGACTCCTGAATCTGACAAAGTTTTCAAAAAAGAAAAAGCACCGCGCAATTATCGAGGAACAGGTTGCTGGTTGAGTACGGCAATAGCCAGTCTACTGGCTTCAGATTACAAAATGGCCGAGGCAGTTGAACTAGCTCAAACCAGACTGCAGGAAAAAATGAAAAACAAAATTTTGCCACTCCAACAAGGATTTCTTCTTGAAATCTAATCTCAGAATACTGGTTTACTCACTGAAACAGATCTTCAAGATTCGCCACCAAACATACCTGAAAGCATTTCTGTTATATCATCCATTTTATATGGTTTTCTGAGAATTCCATCAAAACCGTATTTGCGATAGTCTGCCATGAGGGATGAATTGGAGTAGCCACTGGATATTATGGTTTTAACCTCTGAATCCATCTCTTTGAGATTTTTGTTTATTTTCACCGAGGACTCTGAACCGGGGAGAGTTAAATCAAGAATAACCAGATCAAATTTTTCGTTCTGTTTTAATTTTTCACCAAATATTTCCAGAACCTCCTGGCTGTTCCTGGCCAAACTTACTTTGAAACCGAAATAATTAAATATTTTCCCGGATAATTTGCGAATGAGTGCTTCATCATCGAGAAGGAGCAGGCTTTTCTCACCTTTCAGTTTTCCGAAATCTTTTCTGGAAAATTCAGACTGAGGTTTCCGACTGGTTACCGGCAAATGCACCGTAAAAACCGTGCCTTTGCCTAGTTGAGAAGCAAAGGTGATAGACCCTCTGTGTTTGTCTATGATAGAATGAACAATTGCCAACCCCAACCCATGTCCCCTTTCTTTGGTAGTATAATAAGGGGAAAATATCTTTTCTCCGGCTTCCTGGCTGATTCCTGGACCATTATCCATATAGTCAATTTTAAGATATTTGCCTGATTCCAAAGTAGGATGATCCTGACCAATCTGAACCGGCTTGGCTTTGATAATGAGCTTTCCTCCCTGAGGCATCGCCTGCATGGCATTGATGGCAAGATTGCTGAAAACTTGGTATATCTGATCTTTATCAACAAATATGTGGCTGTCCTGGATATCGAAATGGGTCTCCAGTTCTACCCCGGAACCGTGCAGAATAAAATCTGTGGATTGAGATATAATTTCTTGTACCGAAGTAACTTCTTTAATTGGGGTGCCGCCTTTGGAAAAAGTAAGCAGTTGATTGGCCAGTTGTTTGGCACGATCTGCAGATGATTCCGCCTGCTTCAGCAAAGAACTGGGTTCTGACAAACCTTCACATTCCAATTGAAGTAAATTGATGGTGCCAACAATTGCAGTGAGAATATTATTGAAATCATGGGCAATTCCACCGGCAAGAATACCTATCGACTTTAGTTGTTCTGTTTTTTGCACTTCTTTTTGCAAAATTATTTTTTCTGTAACATCTCTGAAAACTACCACTACCCCTTTTATCTGGTTGTTCTTATCAAGAATGGGTGCTCCATTTGAAGAAAGATAGATCTTACGGCCGCTGCTGGTGTAAGTAACAGTATGACTGGACATCCTGACGATATCCCGGCTGTCCATTACCTGTTCGTAAGGAGAAGCTATCTTTTTGCCTTTGAGGACGTCATAAACCGAAAAGATCTTTTCGAAAGGCTTGTGCAGAGCGATTTTTCGTTCGAGCTCCAAAATTTTGAGAGCTTCATTATTTATGTTGATAATCTTGCCCGCAGCATCAGTGGCTATAACTCCGTCCCCAATGGATTCAAGAGTTATGCGAAGATTTTCTCTACTGGCAGCCAGTTCTTTCTGGGTATTTTTGAGCTTGGTGATATCTATAAGGGAGGCAACCGACTGCATTGTTCCAGGGATAAGCTTGACCTCGAGAAGAATATTGCTAAGCGTTCTATCTTTGCATACCAAGTCGAATTCATAACGACTTGGTATATCTTTATGCCCAGAACGCCTTGCTTTATGCCTTTTTTCCATTACAGGCAAGTATTCAGGACTGATCATCTCCATCCAGGTCATTTTGTTTTCAACTTCCGATTTGGAATACCCTGAAAGCCTCTCAAAAGTTTTGTTGGCAAGGGAAATTGTTCCATCTTCTTCCAAAATAACAGTAGCAGCCCCGGAATTGTCAAAAACTAGTCTGTATTCTTTTTCCTGGGCTTTTAATTTTTCTTTTTCCTTGATTAACTCTGTAATATCCCGGACCACAGCCATAATTATCTGTTGGGAGCCAAGATTGACAGGGGTCAATGTAACTTGAGTGTGAAAATTGCGTCCTTTTGCTGTTTTGTGAATCCAGTAAAAACTCTGGGGATAACCCTGTTCTGCTTTTCTAAGATAATAAAAAGTTTTTTCTTGAGATTTGACCCCGTCAGGCTGGAATTCCGGAGAAAATTCATAGGGAGATTTATCGATGATCATTTGTCTATCATCGAGTTCAAACAACTGGAGAGTTTTGGGATTACAATCTATGAACCTGCCTTTTTGCATAAGAAAGATGGCGTCGTAGGCTGAATTGTAAACAGCTCTAAACAGCAAAGGATTCTCTTTCAAGAAGGTGTTTTCATGTTTGTTTTCTTCCCTGTTGGAACTTTTTTCTTTCAGATTGGATATATAATCGTGAAAACACTGCATCTGCTGTAAAATCTGTTTTTCCACAAAAGAATCATCTTTAAATTTAATAATAATATCAGAAAATTCAGTCACAATTCCCGGTACAGATAATTTATCCCGGTATAAAAAAACAATATGGGAATTTAGCTGGTTATTCTGCTTGATTTTTTTAAGAATTTGCTCGGTTCCAGGAGCAATAATGCACTTTTCAGATATAACCAGAAACAGATTATTCAATTCCCGAAGCTCCTGCTCCAAATCATCACAGGAACAAAAACAAAAATCCAATTGCTTTTCCTGAATAAAGACCTGTATGTCTCTGGTCATTTCGATTTCTGGAGCAATAATAACAAATCTATACATCACAACCTTAGAGTTTTGGGTAAAGTTATTTTAAAGGATGTTAAAGTACAAAAGTTTATTAGATCTTTGTTTTATTTTCCAGAATTATCTTTTTTTGTTTTTAATCTATTTTTTTCAGTTTATTCCACCCTGTCCTTGACAAAATTTACTCATTAATGTAGGCGATTTATAAAGTTCTAAACCTTTGTTTTTCTAGTTCCCATCCCAAACAGGAAGGCATTCGCCTGAACATGGAAATTTGCCTCGTCTGCTTTGTCATTACTTCTTGAAATAGTATCAACTATGTCTACGAAGTTACTCTTTGCATCTGAAGCAGATTTATTATCCAGTCAAAAAACCCCATTCTGGGACAGGAACTATCTATTTTTCGAAGTAAGAAGTTTCAACTCTGAAATCATTATTGAAAGCAAAATCAACCGATTTTGAACATCTTATTATAAACCCCTGAATACCTTCAATCCGGAGGACTAAAATGACTGATCAAAAAATTATGAATCGCTGGTTTGTGGCAATTGGCGCAATATTTATCCAACTGGCTCTGGGTGCTATTTACGCCTGGTCCGTATTTACTCCTTATCTTGAAGATGCCAACTGGACTAAAACTCAAACTCAAGCAGTCTTCGCGGCAGGACTCGCTTTTTTTGCCATCGTCATGGTTATAGCCGGCAGACTTATGCCTAAAGTCGGCCCTCGAATCCTGGCACTGGCAGGCGGTATTATCCTTGGACTCGGTTATTTTCTCGCCGGATATATTGCTCCTTACAATTTTTATTCCACCCTCTTCTTCATTGGTATTATGGGCGGCTCCGGAATCGGCCTGGCCTATGTTGTACCAATAGCCTGCGGCATGAAATGGTTCCCCGACAAAAAAGGCCTGATCACCGGACTTGCAGTTGCCGGTTTCGGATTTGGAGCAACCCTGTGGGTTAAACTGGCTGGATCCTGGGGCGGACTCCTTGCAAAAACAAGTCTTGGCACTACCTTCATGATTTATGGCGGCATCTTTCTGGCCATGGTTTTTATCGGCGGGATTTTCATGGTTTTCCCTCCTGAAGGATATGTTCCCGCAGGCTGGGATCCTGAAGCCCATGAAAACAGCAAAACCAATAAAAACAAATCTACCAAAGCTAATCTTAAAACCGGAGCCATGCTTAAAACTCCTCAATTTTACATGATTTTCATCACCTTCCTGTTTGGAGCAGCAGCAGGACTCATGGCTATAGGTCTCATGAAAGCTTTCCCCTCTATTGCACTTCAGGAAAATGGAATTGACGGCAAAGCAGCACTGGCCATCGCCGGAACTGCCATGGGAGTATTTTATGCTCTGGCCAACGGTCTGGGCAGAATCGCCTGGGGTGTTATCAGTGACAAATTGGGACGCAAAGTTTCACTGGTAATCATGACTGCCTCCCAGGGAATCATCGTCATTCTCTTCCCTTATATGGCCGGAACTCCCTATTTGCTTTATATTGGAGCAACCCTAATCGGTTTCAACTTTGGCGGAAACTTTTCCCTCTTTCCAACTATCACCTCCGAAACTTTTGGTGCCAAATATATCGGACAAAACTACGGCTGGGTATTTCTGGCCTACGGAGTAGGTGGAATCGGCGGCCCCATCATGGGCGGCAAATTAGGCGACATGGGCAATTTCCCCCTTGCTTTCACCATTGCAGGCGGTCTTTGTCTGGTAGGGGCAATCATTGTAGCCTTTGTCAAACCCGTAAGCGATGAATAACCAACTTCCTTGTTTCCTCCCTTAATTTCCCTTAAAAATTTTTCAAATCAACAAAAGTGTAATAAAAAGAAGATATGAAAATTCGTCTTTTTATTCCTCTGTTTCTACTTGCACTGATTGGACCGCCAAGCGTTCACTATCTGGTTAAAAACCGGCTGCGACATAATATCAGAACTTTTTTCAAACAAAGGGATTATAAATTTTCTGCCAAATCCATTGAAATCAAGTCCGGACTTCAACTTGTTCTCAATAATTCCAGTTTGAAAAACCAGGACAATGAAATAAAGATTGGGCAGATCAACTTTAAATTTGCTCCCAAAAACTTATTAGCACTGACCTTTCCGGCTCGGATAGAACTGATTAAACCTGTTTTATCCCTGAATATCAAAAGAAAATCTTCTGAAAACAGCCCTGCAGATCCAAGTTTTTTTGAAAAATATTACAGACAATCAGGGGTTAAAATCAAAAATGGAATTATCAAAGTTGTCACTCAAAATAATGAAATAACTTTTCAGAATATTTCCGGTGAAAAAGCTCCCCACAAGGACATGGAGCTATTTGCTCTTCTGGCCCAATATGAAGGCAAATACGGCATCTGGGCAGCGAAAAAGATTAAATTCCGCTTAAATAAAATTAATCTGAAAAGATTTGAAATTGAATATCTCAAACTGATTCACAAATCCGGAAAAGATTTTGATCTCAAAGGTCAGGCTGAATTGATTTCTAAAGATATTTGGGATTTTTCTTTCAAGATCCAACACTATGACAATCTGTTCTCACTCAGAGGCAAGACCAACCTCGAAAACAATCGAATCTATCTTGATGGTGAAGGGGAAGGATCTTTAAAATCCTTTACCGCCCTGTTTGATCCTGTTTCCAAACTTCCTGTTTTTTTCAAAAAAGGTTTCAAAGGCCGTTTCCACAGCAATTTCAATCTTGTCTGGAATAACAAATTAACTGCATTCTCCGGTAAAACAGAACTGAAGAATCTGATCACCGACCAGGCCTTAATTGCAGATCATGCTGTCAACTGGCCCAATCTAACCATAAATTCAAAATTGAATCGTAAAACTGATAAAATTTTGCTGAAAAACACAATAAATGCTGGATTGAGATCCCCTTTTTTTGTCCAACTTGCTTTCCAACAAAACCGCCTGAAAATGAAAGCTCGTCTCAACAAGGTAAAATGTAATGATTTGTTCGAAACTATTCCGGAAAGTTTGATTCCCCATATCAACACAGCCAGACTCAAGGGAGAAGTCGGTTTCCTGTTTACTTCCATTTTGCCTCTTGATAATTTGCAGGATTTCAACTCCCATGTTCAACTCATGGGGAACGGCTGCACAGTTACAAAAGAACCGGACAAAATGGATGTTCGCCTGCTTAAAGAAGAAGTTGAAGTAACCCTGATTGACAATAAAAACCGTAAAGTCAAAAGAACCCTGGGAAATTCAGATCCCAAATTTTCACCGTGGATTTCCCTGCCCAAACATTTGATAGATGCTTTTAATTCGGCAGAAGATGTTAATTTCTTCAAACACGGAGGCTTTGCCTGGAAAATGATTAATAAAGCCATCGGCTTCAACCTCAGTGAGGGCAAAATAGTTAAAGGAGCCAGCACCATCTCTCAGCAAACTGTAAAAAATCTTTATCTGAGCGGAGCTCGTACTGTCTCCAGAAAACTCGAAGAAGCTTTTCTCACCTTGAGACTTGATAAATATTTGAGTAAAAAAAGAATTTTTGAAATATATCTCAACATCATTGAAATGGGACCTGAATTGAGAGGAATCCGCCAGGGCGCCAACCTTTATTTCGGCAAATCCCCCTCTTTTGTGAACCTGCTTGAAGCTGCTCATCTCGCGGCAATAGTTCCTGCTCCCACTTTTTATTACAAAATGTTCAAAAAATCCAACGTAGTTCCTGATTTCTGGGCAAGAAAAATCAGAGATATCTTAAAAAAAATGTGTTTGGACAAAAACTTGTCCTGGCCCCAATATTACCGAGCAAAAAAAGAAGAAATTATCATTAAAATTTAAAAAGGGACTAAATCTGTAGAAAAACGCAGAAATCAAAGGGGAAGAGGAATAGATTCAAGAATAGAGTTGAGAATTTCCTTGCGTCTGGAATGCATAAAGGGTTGATCCTGTTTTTTTTCTTTAATCCGATGAACAAGAGTATAGTCTGTTGTATCCATAAGATCTTCAGGAACAACGTAATCTCTACCATCAATTACTGCCAGAGCCTTGGCAACCTGGATCCAGGAAATAAGTCCCCGAGGAGAAATACCCAGTTTCAAACCACTGTGCTTGCGAGAATTTCTGCCCACTTTGAGAACATAGTCCACCAGTGAATCAACTATTTTCACCCTGTCTACAGCCCCGAGCAGAAGCTGCAACTGTTCTGGTCCAGCAATATTTTGGCATTGGTGAGGCTTGCGCTGAGAATTGATTTGACTCAACAATTGTTTTTCCCTGGCTTGAGGTGGATATCCAAGGGAAAGCCTCATATCAAAACGATCCTGCTGTGATTCAGGAAGGGGATAAGTACCGGCAATCTCAACTGGATTTTGGGTAGCTATAATAAAAAAAGGGCTGGGCAGAACACGAGTCTGGCCTTCAGCTGTAACCTGATTTTCTTCCATTGCTTCCAGAAAGGCACTCTGAGTACGAGGAGAAGCCCGGTTGATTTCGTCAACTACTACAATATTTGAAAAAATAGGCCCCTTTTTATATTTAAAGGAACTGAATTGTTTTTCTGGAATTGAAAAACCTACAACATCTGATGGTAAAAGATCCGGAGTACATTGAATTCTGCTGATGGAAGCTCCGATAATTTGAGAAAAAGCTCGGGCAAGAGTGGTTTTCCCCACTCCCGGCACATCTTCCAGTAAAAGATGACCTCTGGCCAGAAAAACTGCCAGGGAGAATTGGATTACTTTGGAAGTTCCCAGATAAGCCCGGGAAATTTCTTCGATCATCTGGTTGGAAAGTTTGACAATCTGATTGAATTGTTCCCGGGAATTGTTTGGGGAGGTGTTTGAAATAGAAGAATCGGGCATTAAAAAATGAATCCTTTGGGCACAACGACTATGTCATCTTCGGTCACTGTAAATCTTTTTTTATCCTGCTCGATATCATAACCGATAACTTCACCGGCGGGAATGCGAACATTTTTATCTATAATGCATCTTCTGAGTCTGACATTACGCCCGACATCTACACAATCGAGCAAAATGGCATCTTCAATTTCCGAAAAAGAATTGATGCGAACCGAGGGAGAAAGCAAAGTTCTTCTGATCCGTCCCCCTGAAATAATGCAACCTTCGGAAACCAGCGAGTTCGTCGCAATACCCAGCCTGGGACCGTTTGAAAAAACAAATTTGGCAGGTGGCAAAGTACGGTTATAGGTGTGCAAAGGCCAGCGGGGATTATGGAGATTGAAACTGGGACTGACCTGAACCAGATCCATATTAGCTTCAAAATAGCTGGATATTGTACCTACATCGCGCCAATATCCTTTCTCGCTCTCCGTATGTCCCGGAACATCGTTGGTGCTGAAATCATAAGCAAAGACCCGATAGTTTTCCAGCATTTTGGGAATAATATCTTTGCCAAAATCATGAACTGACTCAGGATTTTCTGCATCCCTGGTCAATTCGGAAACCAGAGGCAAAGAATTAAAAATATAATTTCCCATTGATACCAGACTGTAACCAGGTTTATCCGGAATTTCCTTGGGCTGTTCAGGTTTTTCCTGAAAACCTTTTATTTTCCATTCTTCGTCGATCTCAATAACCCCAAAAGCTTTAGCTTCTTCAACGGGAACAGGGATTGAGGCTACTGTAAGATCCGAATCCGCCCTGATATGGTAATTGATCATTTGACGCACATCCATGGAATAAATATGATCTCCACCGAAGAGACAAACTATATCGGGATATTCATCTGCCAGAACATTCAAGCTCTGGTAGATAGCATCCGCTGAACCTTTGAACCAGGATTGTCCTACCCGTTGCTGAGCAGGAACTGCTTCGACATAATGACCCAAGGTATAAGGAAAATGCCATCCTCTGGACAGATGTTTGTTTAAAGAGTCACTTTTGTATTGAGTAATTACTTTAATTTTGTAAAGACCTGAATTGACAAAATTGGAAAGAACAATATCTATGAGACGATAGCGTCCCCCGATTGGAACTGCCGGTTTGGCTCTGTCAGCAGTAAGGGGAAACAAACGAGATCCCACTCCACCAGCCAGAATAAGAGATACAACATTTAACGAGCTCATCTTTCCCAGGACATCTTTCATATGATAAAACCTCCATTCTGACATATCTTATACAAAGATTATTATTTTTCAATCCAATCTGCTAAAAAGAAAAGATAATCTCAGAATTTCGGTTAAAAATCATGATTTATTTGGAACCACCTAGTTCCCGTCCCAAAAATGGATGTCAAAAACACCACTTCTGGGATGGGAACTACCTAAAACGGAGTATGGACAATGGAAAATTTAAAAGAAAAAAGTCATAGTCTTGTTTATCTGGGATTAGGCTCTAACATATCTCCCCGCAATGAATACCTGTTTCAAGCTCGAAAAAAATTACTTCAACTTCCCTGTGTCAAACAGCTCAAAGCTTCCCCAATTTTTGAAACAAAACCGGTAGGTCCTGGTACCCAAAAT
>JAQICJ010000005.1 GCA_027858615.1 Deltaproteobacteria bacterium | reverse complement strand
GACAGCATTTGTACTTAAAAACGTATCCGCCGCTGATTTCAAGGGGATTGCGGGCAATTTCCAAGGAAACAAGTTCACCGTCACTTTGAACCTTGTTGATAAAAAGCCAGGAAAAACCAAGATAGAGATTGTTAACAAATTCAAATCCCAATTCCAAACCTATATACGGTTCAAAAAGGTGCTGTGAAGAATAGACACTATTTCCACCTGAGATTTTCAGAAATATCCGCCTGAGATTTTTCCTGGATCTGGAGATATCGAGAATTTCAGAGGGAGGAGGCAGCGGCTTGATTATATTCCTGGAAGCCTTTGACTTGACGGTTTTTTTGAGCTTTGGGGGATTTTTGTTTTCGGCCCTGTCAGTCATTGATTTTTCTAAAACTGCAGAAGAACTATTCTGCAGTTTTTCAGGATTGTTGGCGATTGATCGCAAGAAAAATCTGATGATGATGGCAATTGCTTCCGGACTCTCACCTTCAACCTTTCGGCTTAAAACAGGTTTGAGCTTTGCCCTTTTGGGCGACTTTTTTCCCCTGTAATACAAATTCAACCATCCTCTGTTTTTATAGTTGAAGAGAATATAGAGAACTTCAGGTTTAAACAATTTGTTGAATTGTTCAACTTTTCCTGAATATTTACGGATTTTGACATCAATTTTAAAACCATAAACTTGATTTTTTACGGCTTTTTTCAATTTTGACAATTCAGTTTCAGTTTTATTGTTCTTGATAATTACAGCCTTGAGTGATTTTGGAGGTTCTGTGGTTGACAACTTGGCTGAAAACAATAATAAAATATAAAGTTTTAACAAAAGACACCTTTAAAGGATTGTTCTGAAAAATTAATTTGAGCAGTGTATTCTTTTCAGACTAAAACTCAAATGAGCTAATGTAAACATTTTTTTACCCTGGAATTTTCCCCGGGCAGCAACATCCTTCATTTTTAAAGTGGAATTTGTTAATTCGAAAAGGGCAAATTTATTCAACTCCTTCGGGAATTTTAGTTGCGGTTTTCTATTTTTCCAATAAAGTTGTGATTATGTTATTTCAAAGCAGATATTTTTTTATAATTTTTGCAATATTACTGTCTGGTTGTCAGGAAAACGGACAATTAGACATTTACCTGCAAACAAATAGACAATCAAGCTCTCTCAATCCCCTCAAAAACAATTCCACTCGTTTTCTCAATCTTAAAATTAAACAAGACAATCAGGAATTTAACTACAGTACCCCTTTGGAACCAGGGGAAACACTTAATTTTGGAAATCTGGCAACCGGAAGTTTCGATTCAATCCATATTTCCAGCAGCACCATAAACGGAGTATTAACCGGTTACGGAACACTTGAAAAAGACTTCAAACTTCTCGAAGATCAACCTGTTTCCCTGACCGTTCCTTTTCGTTACCCCTTTACCTATCTCACCGGCAACACCAATCTAGAAGTTTTTCATCCCTTTTTGGAAACAGGAGTAACAACCAACCCCATCCAACTGGGCAATTTCAACTACCATTCTTCAGGAGTTGCTCTCTCTCATGACGGCATCATGCTCCTGGCCACTGCCTACTCCGAGGTTGAATCCACCGCCAAAATTTTTGGTCTTCATACCATTGACCACACCAAGGTTGTTGAAATCAATTTTGAATCCGACCATCCCTTCACTAAAGTTACCATCTCACCGGACGATCAGGTGGCAGCTCTCTACAACCCTGAGGGCAACAAGATTATCTTTGTCAACCTCCCTGATTTTTTTAATCAGGATGTTCAAGCTTATAGTTCTATTGAATTTGCCAATCCTGCTGCGGTTGTTTTTGCCAGCAAAAACAGAGCCTACGCTCTTTCTTCAACCGGCTATTCTCATTCAACCTGCAGTCAACAAACCACTTCTTCCGTCTCCGGGATCAATCTTCCTTCCGGACTCAATTCCTCAAGCACTCCGGAAATCTTTCCATTGATCAGTAATTCCAATTATATCGCCTCTATCCTTCTGTGGAACAACCAGGAAAGTCTGTTGATGGCAAACCCCTGTGAACACGAAATCACTATCACCCCCATTGATGAACCGCAGGTTTCCACCTTTCTCAATGCCACCAATCTTTCCCCTTGCCTGATACCAGTGCATCTGCTCAAAAATAACAAACACCTGTTCACAACTTGTCAGAGCAGAGCCGATACCATTGGCAATGAGTGGGCTCCGGCCAAACTGATTATCCAGCGCTTCAACCTTGATTCTCCATCCAATTCGGCTTCCAATCCCATTATCCTCAATTACCCCCGGGAAGCCTTTTTATACGATGCCAACATGCCCGACGGCTCTTACCTCCAGCTGCTTCAGGAAACAGAAAAAGTGTTGCCCCTTGCCATCAACCTCAGTGTTGAAAACAATAAAATCATTCTTCTCACCGAAGCCTATTATCATAGTCAGCCCATTTCCATCAGTGGAGGCTCCCTGAGTGAGCTTAAAAGAAAAAGTTATTCCCTTATCTTTCTCAATCCAGATTCTGCAACAATTTCCAGAAGGTTCAGGCCCGCCTGTTATCCTGTGGAAAACGAATTCGATCTTTCTCTGCCGGAAGAAGGACTTAAAAACATCTATTGTGCCGAAATGGAAAATGTGGAAATTCCACCGATCAGTTTTATCCCTGTAAATATTTCATCGTTATATGGAGTAAAATGAACTCACTGCTTATTTTTTGCACCTTATTGCTAAACAATTTCACTGCCGTTCCCAAACACCAGAAAACCAAAGTTGCTGTTGTTGAATACAGAGCAGGCATTTCGGAACAACCCAACCTCACCAACCGCATAAGCTCCCTCCTCAAAAAAAAGAGCAACCTCAAAATAATCACCCGTAACGATGCCAGACGTCAAATGGGCTCCAAATTTGATTCCATCGTTTCCCAATGCCAAAATAATACAACCTGTTTTTCCAAGCTCGGCAAAAAACTCAATGTTCAAGAAGTGCTCCTGGTTGGAATTACCGAATTCGGCACTGTCCTCATCAACATGAAAAGGATTATCGTAAAAACTTCCAAAATTAAGGGAACTTCTGATATTGATATCAAAAAACATGAAAGAATTTCTCGACTCCAGATCTTTGGCATGCTGAAGACTGTTTTTCCCCAGAAATACTTCATTCAAAAGGGAATGGTTCATATTATTTCCGAGACCAAAGGAGCCGGAGTTTTTATTGATAACAAAAAACAAGGTCAAACTCCCATTAAACCAATAAATTTAATTGCACCCAGATCTTATTCTATCAAGGTAACCAAAAAAAAATTCAATCCCTTCGAGGTTTCCATAGATTTGGCTCCGGACGCTCTCCTGCGTATCAATGCCCAACTTACTCCCATCATCAAACATCAACCCAGCAAATGGTATGAAAAATGGTGGGTCTGGAGTATAGCCGGAGCAATCCTTCTGGGAACAACTGCCGGAACCTTATATTATTTTAATCAACCTGCAGATGAGGTTCCTGTTTATCTCCATCCCTGATCTGCTTTATTTTGTCTCAGGTTTCCACTTGGTTTTTTTTTCTTTTTATTATTAGAGTAAAACAGTGATGTAGCTTCCATTGAACTTTACGCACCCCAATGGGACGGCAACAAAACAATTTTTATCCATACTCGTTTTGATTACTAACTGGTTCTAACGCCAAAATTACCGTGACCTGTCCAAATAATACTGCCAACAAATATTTTTCAGGAAATCATCCCATGAAATTATTATTATTTTCCCTGATACTTGTTTTCTTCTCAACTCTGGGCGGATGCTATGACAAAATCACCTGCTGCCCGGTTGACGGAAGTTGCGAAGACAGCTCCCTCGATACAGACAACCTTGATTCCGATTTGAATCACGATGCCGATGCGACCACCCAAGATGCAACAGATTTCTAGTTTCTTGCTCTTGCTGGTAATTTCCTGCACTTCGCCCAACCAAAGCTCACCCAATAATGATGCAGGTTCCGATCACTCAGATCTGATTGAACATTTTGAAATTAAAACCCCGGATTATCATATAAGTGACGCTTGGCTCAATGATGCCGATGTGGTTGAGTCCAATCCGGTTATCTCCATCAGAATCATCGATGTAGGCCAAGGCAATGCTACCCTCATCGAAATTCCGGACGAATTCTCAATTCTTTTTGATTCCGGCCGCAAATTGGGCGATAGTGAACATATTTACCAGCTCCTGGAAAACAAAAATCCTCAAGATACTGTTTTCATAACTTCTCATTACGACTCAGATCACATTGGAGCCATGGACAGGATCATCTGCGGAGCAGACGGACTTCCAGGAAGAGGAGGCATTGACGATGACAACGACGGAATTACCGACGGACGCATTGATGGCAATGAATACGGCTGGTCCGGCAGCGACGATTTTATGCCGGGGTTGATCATTGACCGAGGTTTGGAAGAATTGCCCGATACAAATGACATGCTTGAATACACCACCTCGGCTTCTCAAGTAAGAACTACAGCTTGGGCCGGTCAAATTATCCCGGTGGCGTTACCGGGACTTAAAATTGAAATTGTCGCCTCCGACGGCCACCTCATCGACGATGATTATATTCTCCCCAATTACGAAAATGATCGTTCACTGGCCCTGCTAATTGAATATCATAATTTTAAAATGCTGATTCCTTCCGATTTGCCAGCTTTCGTGGAAGCCAGACTTGCCCAACTTCTGGCCGATCGGGGAGTTGATCTTGATCTTCTCCACATTGGTCACCACGGCTCTTACACTTCCACCGATCCCCTTACCCTCAATCTACTTACTCCGGAAACTGCTGTAATCTCTGTGGGCGATTCACCCTCCTGCGGCTCGGGATTCAACACTTACGGTCATCCCTCTCAGGAAACCCTCGACAATCTTGCTCAGGCTGATGTTCTGGCAATATATCAAACCCAGGAGGGAGGCGCATCCATGGAAACCGGAACCTGCAATCCGGCCGCCGAACAAATCTGGCCTCGAAACTACCAAGATATGGACAAAATCATAGCTAACTCGGATCTACTTATAACCTCCGACGGTTCTTCCTATACTGTCAATTGGACAAACGGCTCCCACACCTATGATCTCGATTGAACCAAATCCCTTTTATTTCCTTTTTACTGTTTGATTGAACCAATCATATGGGATAATATATTAAATTATATAGTTTGGTTATCTAAAATTTGTCGATTTGCCCATTCACTCCCAAAGGTGATCCAAAATGAATCTGCTTCCTCGAAAACTAGCCAGTTCTATTTTTTTCCTGTTTATCCCTCTGTTTGCAACCAGTTGCACCTATGATACCAGCGGGCTTCCTGAAGCTTCAGAAATCTGCGACAATCAAATCGATGATGACAATGACGGCTACATTGACTGCAACGACAACGATTGTGCTAACAATACCCTGTGTAATCAAAATACTGAAAATTGCACCAACAGCCTGGACGACGACGATGATGATTTGATTGATTGCAACGATCCTGATTGTAGCGATCATGAGGCTTGTCTCGCGGAAATTTGCGACAACGGGATCGACGACGACAACGACACCTATCTGGATTGTGAAGATCAGGATTGCTTTGATTCAGATCACTGCCAGATTCCTGAAATCTGCGACAACCAAACTGACGACGACAATGACGGGCTCACCGATTGCGAAGATCCGGAATGTGAAAATACTGTCAACTGCCTTCCTGAAATCTGCGACAATGGCACCGACGACGACAACGACGAGCTCACCGATTGCGAAGATCCTGATTGCGCCAATCACCAGGCCTGCCTTGTAGAAATCTGCGACAATGGTAACGACGAAGACCATGACGGGCTCATCGACTGCAATGATCTCGACTGTAAAGAAGCAATCAACTGTCTCCCTGAAATCTGCGACAACCAAACTGACGATAACGCCAACAGCAAAATTGACTGTCTCGATCCCCAATGTTTCAATACAGGTCAGGAAAATTCCTATGAATATTGCGGTCGCTGCAATCCTTACACCAATGAAGGCTGCTCGGCAAATTCAACCTGTTATGTCAGCAAGGATCACTATTTCAGAACCTTCTGCTTCAGCAGTGCTGGAACAGCCCAGCATCATGAATTCTGCAGCGAACCCAATGATTGTGCCCCGGGTCTTTTTTGCACGTATACGTATAATCCAGGCAATTCCACCTGTGTCCCCATCTGTTATCCCGATGTAGATGAATCCTGCCCGAACGAGTATTCCTGCTTCAACTTTTCCTACTGGGGAAACGGCCCCACAGACTGGGGAGTCTGCTGGTCTATTTAGTTCCCATCCTGAATCTACTCTCCGATAATTTTAATCAAAAGTCTTTTGGGACGAAAACCGTCAAA
>JAQICJ010000309.1 GCA_027858615.1 Deltaproteobacteria bacterium | reverse complement strand
CTGTTGGGATAATCAATATTTTTTCTGATAAAACTTGAAGAAATGTCTGGAATTTTAAGTTGAGGATCACGGGTATCAAAATTTCCTCTTCCTATTGTGATACCATCGATTTTTGCGGTGAGTTCTTTCCATTTATACCAGTTGTTTTTAATTGCCAAATTATCTTCTCCAGTTACCAGAGTGAAGTTTGAATCAGGGTGTATTTTCTGGAGTTGGATGATAGTATCCCAAGTTCTCGAAGGTGCTGGGAGATTGTTTTCTATTTCATCAATAACAACCCGATTGGGAAATAGAGCAAAATTTAATTTGGTCATTTGAAGTCGAAGGGGAAAGGGGAGGCACTTTTTTGAGAGAGGATGGGTGGCAACCGGTATGATGCGTACTTCGTCAAATCCCATATTCAAGAGGGTGGTGACAACGAAGAGATGTCCAAGATGAGGTGGATCAAAACTGCCTCCGAAAATAGCTGATTTGAGCATAATTTATTCTCTGTTTTTCATGAGTCCATAAACCGGTTTTGTTTTGGCAGCTTTGAAAGCTGGTAAAACAGTAGCCATAATACAAAGACTGATTGTTACCAGACTGATCATCAGAAAATTTTCTCCCTTGATGGAAACGGGCAAAGAACTGATGATATATACTTCCGAGTCCAGGGGAAAGGAATAGATTTTCAGCATCAGACTCAGAACAAATCCAAGCAGATCACCTACCAGCAAACCAATTGCTCCAATAAGACTACCTGATAAAACAAAAATAACTGCCACTGAAAAATCTGTTGCCCCCATGGATTTCATGATGGAAATTTCTTTTCTCTTATCCAGGACCAGCATATAGAGTGCACTCAACATGCCAAAAGCTGCCACAGTAATCAAAAAGAAGAGTAAGATCCAGATGACTGTTTTATGAAATTGCAGGTTCTGAAAAACTTGCGGATTGAGTTCGCCCCAAGTGACAACTCTGAGATTGTAACCCGCTGTTTCCAGTTTTTGTTTGATTTGAGCAGCGGCAATCGGAGCCGAGTCCATATCGTGGAGCCTCATTTCCAAACCAAAAATCGTTTTACGTCCATCTTGAGTTTTGGGGTTGAAAAGTTGGGTTACATCGATATGGGCGTAAGCAAGTTTTTCGTCGTATTCCTCAAAACCAACATAAAAAATTCCAGTTATGCAAAAGTCTATTTTGTTCAACTGAGTTGCCTGATTTATTTCGAGGTGGGAATAATAAGTTGAAGTTGGAGAAAAAACTGTCAAAAAATCCCCTTTTTTAACTCCCAGTTTTTGAGCCAATCCCTTGCCAAGAATTAAGCCGGGCCATTTTGTGTCTTTTTTGCCGCAAGGATTGATTTGAGTTTCAGCAGTTTGTGGATCATCAGCAGTTTCTTCACTGTCGTCAACAGGAGGAGGTGCATTGTCTGGGTTGAAATCTGAATTTTTGTTGAGATCGGTTATTTTTCCCTGGATCAGATGTTTGGGAAGGTCCAGAATTTTTTTTGAAATATCAGGCTTTATCCCTTTGATCAATACACCTGAATGGTTTTTGCCTTTGACAGCAATTAATTCATTGAGATTGAAAGGTCCTGCTTCCATCACTCTGGGATTTTTTCTGGCAATTTCCAAGGGCCTTTTATAGTCAACGAAGGGTTGAGACCTGGTCATAATCAGAATATGTCCGTTAACTCCCAGAATTTTTTCTTTGAAATCTTTTTGAAATCCTGAAGATACAGACCAGACCAGCGTTATAACCGTTGTGCCCAGGAACACTGAGCCGATGGAAATAGTTGTAAACACAGAAAAGTACCTGAGGAGCAAGGAGACAAAAGAAACAGTACACCCAATGCTGAAAAGAATAACCCCGGTAAACTGCAGTGATTTCATGTTTTGAAAAAACAATACCAGTCCGGTAATCAGGATAAGCAGGCCGACAAAAAAGATTTTCAAGATTATTGTTTTTTTTTGAGGGCTAAAAATATATTTCCAAGATGTAAATAATTCAAACATATTATTAATTCAGTCTATGGAAGAAGTAAGGCGGTACCATCTTATGCCTTCTTTTTCATGGTTAGACCAGAGTATGGTCAGAGGAATGCCAATTATATCAGAATCGGCAATCAATTCTGGTTTAATTCCGGAAAAATAAAAAGATAGATTGTTTTTTGATCTGATGTCCGGAAGTAAAAAATATTGAGAGTTGTTAAGTTTAAAATTGTTGTTGACAACAATGCCTACAGTATCTGATTTATCAAGATAGGCAACCTGGTAACTTCTATTACCGATTGTTTCAGTATAAAAAGTGCATTGTTCATATTTGTCTCCGATTAGAAAAACACAGGGATCAGGATATTTTTTCAATTTAGACATCCCTGTCTTGCCTTTTCTCGTGACAGAAAAATTAATGATTCCTTGGTGATCGGAGTTGATACGTATTTTTTCTCCAGGAAGTCCTATGATTCTGCCGATTCTGGTTTTCGCATCTTTAGAAAAGAGGACAAGATTTCCTCTTTTCAAATTATTCTGGATAAAAGATGATTGGGCAAAAAGGGTGTTTGTTTTGATGAAAATAGCAGTATCTCCTACTTCAAGCTGGCAGGTGTGACTGAAATTCTCAATTTTGAAAAGGAGGAATTTGTAGTGAAAGATAAAAAGAGAAGATGAAAAAAGACCCAGAAAAAGGAGTCCTGATTTCCATATGAATTTTACCGGCTTTGTTTTTTTACCCAAAAGCCAACTGTCCGCCAGACAGATCAATTTGATCGGAATCCCGAGCCACAGCAAGGGAGACAGGAAAAGAGGAATTTCTATGAAATAAAAATAATAGGGGAGCAATAAAATAAAGGATCCGGTTAGCAATCCTGTGAGAAAAGCCAGATACAGAAAGGGAGGTGATTCCCAAAAAAAAGTCAGGATTACAGCAATAATTGGAAGCAAAGCAAAAATTATGCCTCTAATTTTGCGGCCACCTTGCCAGAGTCCCCAGCCATTAAAGGCCAAAGACAGTACCAATAGTAATACTTGATGAAAAAAGTTGCCTTGATTTTTCTTGGCATCGGGATTTTGATTGTTGTCTTCGGCTTTGCTGACCTGTGAGTTTTTATTATCTGTTTTCATCGCCGAAACCTTATCATAAAAGAAGCCAGTATCAAATTGAATTTTCCCTCTGTAAATTTGAAGCTGTTTGGTGGTATTTATGAAGAAAATTTATAGTTCAAGGTGTTCGATCAGGTATTCGATGCCTTTGGGAGTTACTTTATGTTCTTTGGTATTGCGTTTGGCTTCTGCTCTTTTTCTGGTGGTGACCAGATTAAGGGAATGTCCCTTTTTATTAATGCCTTTTCTGATATTACTTGGTCTTACTTTGAAGCGGAAATTTTCGCCAAATTCTGAGACTTCTCTGGCTGAAAGCCATTTCTGGCCACTTCTCATTATAATGTAGATAATTTTGAGAATTTGATTTCTGCGAAAAGAGTTTTCAAGGGTTTTATAGGGGATATTTTCCAGTTTTTCCTTGATTGTTTCGGGACCCATACGATCTGAATCGTCTTCAGAGGCTTCTGCAACTTCTTCTTCTTCTTCTTCAATTTCTTTGTCAGGTTTTTCTTCAAGTGCTTTTTCAAAATTGGCCAGATCAACTGCTTCATCTTTAGAATCTTTGGTATCTTCAGGGACATATTTATCCACCAGTTCCCATACTTTGGGACTCCACCTGCTGATGAGTCGATTGGCATAATCAAAGGTGTTTTGAGTTTTTTCCAAGAGGATGGTCAACAATTCTTCTTTAAGGTTTTTTAATTTTTTAGGCATATTATTCCTTCCATGAGAGAAACTGAAAGCAGTAAAAACAGGTGGGACTTATATTTACCAATTATATGAATTACATTTAGATAATTTATTAAAGCACAAATGATGCTTAGCGTCAATAGAGAATTGAAAGTATAAATTTTAAATCGTTGAAATTATTAATTGGAACAGGTTAGTTGTTTCAAATTCAAAATTAGTGCAAACTTGCAGTATATTTACTGCAGTTGGATTGAGATGCTCGGAGTAACTTTGCAGACATAGATGATAACATTTCAAGGGTTACGATAAAGCAGATTCAACTTTTTTCTCAGCCAAAAACCCCTATTCTGGGATGGGAACTAGTTAATTTTTTTAAGAAATGATTCCAGCAGGCTGTTCAGGTGGTGGAGAGAAGCAATCTTGTTGCCTGAAAGATCAAATGAATTTTTCTGAATTTTTGAAAGTTGAAAAAAAAGCTTGCTGCAAATAGATGCAGTTTGAGAATCGTAATTTTTCTTTAACAGTTCAAGTATACGTGATTGATTTTTAAGGTTAGAGGGAGCCAACTGGAAAAGAGATTCAATCTTTTTGTAGAAAAGCATTTTCAAGGCGAAATGGCGATGTATTTCGTCTATAAATTTGTTTTTATCTGAAAATGCTGGAGGGGGGGTCTGGTAATTGACAGTTCTTGAAGAAAGAAAAAACAGAAAAAGATAAATAAAGGGAAGAGATAGAATTATGTTCAAAAATCTTAAACCCGCCTGGTTGGTAAAGAAAAGAATTTTAAGATCAGAATAGAGATCTTTGAGAAAAGCCGAGATAAAATTGCTTTTGTTTTTTTTGCCGAATTCATCATTTTCAGGCCAGGTTCTTTCAGTAAAATCACGCAACAGATAAATTGTTTTTTGACCTTGGCCACTGATCAGATTCAGCAAAAATCCGGCAAAGGCCATATTTTCGGGAAAAGACAACATTTCATTTATCAAAATAGAGGGGTCTGAAAGCAGAAAAATCTTGCCCTTTCCAATATTCAACTTGGCCAGAACAGCTCTTAAGCTTTCTGTTGTGCCTACGATTGGAGTAGTATTGATGTTGAAGCTGGCCGGATGATTCAGTCTGATTGTCTTGTGCCCGGTCTGAGATGATATTTCACTGGAAAGAATAATTCCCCTGGTCCAGGGATTTGCTTCTGGTTCAAGTTTAACACCAAGGTTTTCAAATACTTTGCCGGCAGCTCTAAAATCTTCAGCTACCAAGGCAACTCCTCCCCTGTGTAAAAAAGAAGCCAGTTTTTTTAAGGGAATTTGACTGGTTTGAGGAGACAGAAAAAACAATACCGATTTATCAGGATTTATCTGATTCCAGACCAGGGAATTTATTTCCTTGATTTTGATTTGCTTTTGCTGGGCCAGCTCAAGGAAAAGGCTAATTCCATTCCAGTCTCCCGTACTTGAGTAGTTCCATTCAGAATTGGATTTGGCCAAGGGGGCTGTATTAAAAAATAAGGTGGAGTAGATCAGTAATGAAATCATCTTGTGAGAGCCGGGCTCCAGAGGGGAAGGGAGTAAATTCTTCCCCTTCTGAAATTTGATGGAACAAAGTCAAGAAACAGTTTAGGGGCAGGTATTATTTTCATATCCAGGGGTGTGTTCGTCATTATCTGAATCAAGAACACACCAGTTGGCCCAGGTGTCATTGCCTGTCTTACTCTTGCTTCCGGGATCGAGGTTGGCAGTTTCTCTATCTGAGAAGGAATAATTATAATAGAAAGCATCAATGAGATTGTTTGATGAATCCAGAAGTTCAATAGTATCATTGTCATTGTCAAAAATGCCGTTGCTATTCCAGGCCCAAGCACAGACGTCCACATCACCATCCAGGTCATTTGCATTCAGATCGTTTGCAATAACGATAAAACTGTTGGCCAGGATGATGACATCATCATCGATGAGTTCATTGTCTGAATCGGTACTGAGTGTAACTCCGTTGAGGTTGTAGTCGACACCGTCATCATTGTAGATTTCTATCCATTCATGGCGTCCACTACCATGTGCATTCACGAGAACCTCATTGATAATAAGGTTGGAGGTGGAGTCGGGAGCTCCGGCAGTTCCATGAACTATTTCTACATTGAAAGAGCCGTTATCACCACCGTCCTGGCCGTCGACAACTATAATATAGGTGCCGTCTGCCGAAGCTACGAAATGTATTTGCTCAACTTGGTCTGAACCATTGTAGTTGGCATATTCTATGATGTTGGCAGCATCGACATTGTTACCTCCGGTATAGCAGGAATTGAGCAATACCAAGACCGGATTCCAGCCCGGGGTATTGTAGACGCTAGCATAGAGGAATTCACCGGCTGTGAGATATACCTGGTAGAAAACATCATTGCCTTTGCCGTCATCTCCGTCATATCCGTCGTATTGGTTGGAGATATTGGCAGTAGTGGTGTCACCTGAATCCAGGTATTGATTGGAATCCACCACAAAGCCCGGACAGGAGCCTCCGATATATTCTTCGCAAACGCCGGAGGTACATTGATAATTTTCTTCACAGGCAAGATCATCTGTACAGGTGCAGATTGAAGGTTCGCTGGTATCACAGGTCCAGTAGTCTTCAACCAGACAGGTGTCATCACAACCGTCATTATTAGTACTGTTGTCGTCGTCACACTCTTCATAGCCGACCACCAGTCCATCGGGACAGATTTCGGTACAATCAGTAGGTTCAGCACCGTCACAATTCCATCCGGCCTCTTCCTGGCAGGAGCTGTTGCAACCGTCGAGAGCATCAGTGTTGCCGTCGTCACAGGTTTCAGTGCCCAAGATAAGGCTGTCACCGCAGATGCCATCGCAAACGGAAGGTTCTCCGGT
>JAQICJ010000246.1 GCA_027858615.1 Deltaproteobacteria bacterium | reverse complement strand
CTTATGAAGTATTAAGTTCCCATCGCAGACTGTGGGTTATTGGGTGAGTAAGAAAATGGATTGAGATGCAAGGAGAAACTTCGCAGACATAGTTGATACTATTTCAAGAAGTTACGACAAAGCAGATCAATTCAAATGACCTGCTCAGACGGTGACCTTCCTTTTTGGGATGGGAACTATTAAATGCACATTCATTTGGTTCCCGTGAATCAATTTATTTTCCGGAGAGCTAATTCAATCAGGAGTATATAATGAAACAAATATCACTTTTTTCCATAATTTTTTCAATTATGCTGTTTGCATGCAATAAAAATGGCAAAACCAACACCCCTCAAGATGAACAAAAAGATAAAGTTGAATATATGTCCTCAGATACAGGGGAAGAGGGCGTTCTTGTTGTATCGGTTTACTCCATATCCAAAGACCAGAATACTGAAGTTTCTGAAAAAATTATGAAGTTCAAAGTTAACAAAGTAAAAAACAAGGCTTTTGAACTTGACTTCGGCAAAGTTCAAGTAGACGACGAAACAAAAGCTGTTATCTATTCTTCAGCTTTTAATGCCGCCCTTGCTTTAGGAAAAAAACTCGATGAATACAAAATTGAGGTCAGTGGCTTTACCAAATTTCCCACCCTTGATTCCAAAGCCGGAATCACCGCTACCATCATGGCCGGCATGAATGGGGTAAAAATCGACAATCTGCTCAGTCTCACCGGTTCCATCAATCCTGACGGCACCATTGGGCCTGCTACCAATCTGCCGGCAAAACTCAGAGCTGCCATTGCTGCCGGCAAAAATACTTTTGCCTATCCCGCCGGTCAAAAAATGGCTTTTGACCAGGCTACCAAATCCTATGTAGATATTTTCAAAATAGCCGATCAAAATAAAATAAAATTAATTCCAATCTATACAATTTATGATGCCTTCATTGCTCTTACCGGCAAAACTGTTGAGCTGCCGAAACCTTTGTCAGACAAAGAACTTGAACTTTCCGAACAGCTCAAGGGTCAACTCACCGGAATCTCAGCCAACTGGCACACTCTGGCTGCCCAATTCAACAAAAAATATGATCAACTTTCAACCAAACCTTCTCAAAAAACCCAAAACTGGAAAAAAGTTTCCAACAGTTATTCCCAAGAATCTAAAAAAATCCTCAAATCTGGTATGGTATCTGCCGGTTACGATTATGCCCAAAGGGGAGGAGCTTTTGCTTTTACTTCGTTCTGGTCAAAAAGATTTGACCAGTTGAGCGCCAAGAAAAACCTCAAAAAATTGCTTGGAGTTGTAGAAGAATTCAATAAATTATCTGAAAACATAAAAACAGCCATGAGTAATTTGCAAAAAATCAAACCCGAATCCCGTGGTGATCTGCTGGCTCTGATAAGTGCATGGGAACAATTGGTGGGAGCCTGGAGTTATGCCAGCCAAGGCATTGAAATCCAAAAGCAGGTAATAGAGAAAATAAACTATTTGCTTAAAAACAAACTTGATCCCTCAATGGATGAAAACAGACTCTTCAAAATGCTTGATAACACAATTCTCAAATACTCCCTGGCCAAGCTCAAAACATTAAAGGCCGCTGATTTTGCCAAGCTCATTGGAGTCAAGGGACCAAAATACATTATTCAGATACCTGAATTTCAAAAGCTCAATACTAATCTTGAGAAATTGGCCAAAGGTCAATTAACCCTTATCAAAAAATACTTCCTCAAAAAAAATATCGGCCATATTCCAGGCAAAAATGAAGAAGAAATCCATTCTAATCTGATCAATCAAAACAACAACTACCTGCAAGCCATCAAATCAGTAGAAATGACCAACAAAATAGACAGTAAAGAAGATTTTCAAAAATATCTGGCTCAGATAGCTGCCTACAGCAATTCATATTTCAACTCTTCCATGCTGATGATGAAACACAACTTCTTGAAAATAAAAAAATCTGCCAATAAAAACGATGTAGAAATAAAGCACAAACAATATCTGAAAACAATTTTGGAATCAGCTGTGCAAAACACAAAAATTCAGGCTGCCTTGGCCAAAAAATATGCAGGTGTAATCCCCGCTTCGGCCAAACTTTTCTATAATATCGGTCTGTCCATGAAAGAACAAAATTACAGCCTCCAAATCAAATCACTAGAAATGTTCTGGAAAGCCTCCTTTGAATGCCAGTTGGCCATTTTGCTGGCTAACTAGTTCCCACCTGTTCTCACTATTATTTATCTATTGCTTACGGGGAATTTTTGGGTTTGCGGGGCATTCTGGGTCTGCCTCTGCGGCGCACAGTTCCCTTGGGAGGTCTGGGAGGTCGCATTATTAAATTGGGAGGCGGTTTTACCGGAGGTTCGGGTGGTTTTACCAAAGGTTCAGGTGGTTTTGTGGGAGGTTCGGGTGGTTTTACCGGAGGTTCAGGTGGTTTTGTTGCAGGATTGCCGGTATTGAGAACCTTGATAACCTTGCCATCCTGGTCTTCATCTTTATCTATCTTTCCATCTTCAATCTGACCGGGGGTATCGGGACAACCATCCTTATCCTGGTAATTATTGTAGGTCTCAGGGCGATGAGGGCATTTATCTTTATAATCCCCGATGCCATCTCCATCGCTGTCTCTGTTTATTTTTGGGCGTCTTATAACCCCGGAAGTTCTTACGGGATATTTATTTTTATCCCTTTTTTCATTTTTGTGTTGCTTATCATTTGCAACTTCTTTACTTCCGGAATCCTTGCACCCTAATACCGCAAGACCGATTCCCAATCCAGCAACCAATGATTTAAACCCGGTGCGGGAATATTCTGCCCATAAAGGATATTTCTTTTTCCCGTGATTATGCTTTTTTATTTTCATAAACAAACCCTTTCATTTTATTTACGGATTATAGCATATCAAAGATGCTTTGGCTATTTTACTAAAAGTTGATTAAACCCAAAGTGGAAAGTAAAAATTAAGGGTTAAAAGGAAGGAGGAAGGGGGTAAAAGGGAAAAAAAACATAGATCGCGGGAACTACTTAGTTCCTGTCCCAGAAGTGGTGTTTTTGGCTGAATGAGAAGTTTGCCTCAGATGCGAGGAATAACTTCGCAGATATAGCCACTACTATTTCAAGAAGTTATAACAAAGCAGATGAGACGAGATTCCGCATTCAGACGATGACATCCATTTTTGGGATGGGAACTACTTACATTCTTCTTCCGGGGCACAGCTGCCATTATCACACCAATCGGAGAGGCATTCTTCATTTTCTTCACAGGATGTTTCTGCAGCTTTTTTGGACTCACAATAGGCATCTTCCTGGTAACCATTGGACATATCGCAATAGGAATCACCAAAAAAGTCACAACCGATCATTGTCATATTCTCCCCACTGATAAAACAAAGGTCTCCGTTTTGAGGAATAGTCACACAGGTTCCGCTCATATTTTCAAAATCATCATAAGCACAGCTTAAGCCTGCATAATAAGCACAAATAATTCCTTGAGAATGATCACATACTTCCCCTTGAGTTTCAACCAAAGTAGTTATCTCTACACAAACAGATGTATCACCCTCAACACACAGACCATCCGGTCCGCATTCCATTTCATTATATCCGTCACAGTCATCTCCTGGTGCAAGATAAGATTCACACTCATCACTGTCCGAATTGCAATAATAGCCCTCGGCGCACCAGTCTTCATCAGGATCACATGTATCTCCTTCGGTAAGAGCAGTTGTAAAGGCAATACACTCACCTGAAATACATTCTGTACCGGCTTCACATTCAGAAGAATAATCACATTCATTACCTTCCAAAACAGGTTCGGTACATGTTCCAGGACAACTATCACCAGTATCACAAAAACCGGAAACACACTCTTCATCCAAGGAGCAACTTTCACCAAGGGCTATGGTTCCTGTAAAAGCATCACGACAGGCTTGAGGTTCAACATTTTCAAAAGTGTCACAATCAAGAGCTTCCATTTCAACCAGACATTCATAAGCTTTTTGACCATCATAAATTATTTTTCCTTGATCCACTGCATCAAGAATATCGGGCAAACCACCACTTTCACTGTCACTCATCTCTTCCATGAAAACAATGCAGTCTTCCCTGTCCCCGATAACCATATTAAAAAAAGGCGCATTGTCACAAGTAGTGAATTTTCCACAAAACAGATCGTAATAGGATGCTTCAACTTCAGTGATTTCAACGGTTGGTTTGCTACTGTCACTGTCGTCGCAAGCAACTGCAAAAAAGGTAAACAGAACAGAAATAATTAATAATTTGATTTTCATTTTAATCCTCCCGGTTAAATTAAGTTAATAGTAAATAGAATAACATTCCTTAGTATAAAATTCATTGATTTTAAACTAGTTCCCATCCCAAAAAGGCAGGTCATCGTCTGACGACGGAATCTGGCTTCATCCCAAAGCCAATAACCCCATTCTGGGACGGGAACTAACAGAAAAATAATATACCAGAGGATTGGCGGACTGCAAAAGTATTTCTTTAAATTATTAGAAGTAGATTGAGAAAAAAAAGGCCTCAATATCAGCGGGTGAAAAGCTCTTCTTTATTGTCGATAATATACTGACAATCATCAGTAGTCTCTATGCGGGTAGTATAGAAAAAACTGTCATCAAGGTGGGGAATTGCATTCATAGTCTGAATCAGAGCTTCGTTTTCAGCACCTACCACTATCTGTTCATCGGACCAAATGACATCACCATCCCAGGTATCAGCCGAGGTTATGGTGCCGCTTATCGCAGTCACTGTACGCTGAACGGAATAAATTTCTCCGTTCACAACCCCAGAGGCTATCAGAGTCATTCCCGGATGGCCATCCTCATCCTGATCAATAATTCTGGGGTCCGATTCATCTTCTACAAAAGGGTCGTTGACAGGATCCGTAAAAACTGCACCTCTTATCTCCGCCATAGGGGGATGAGAGATCTGAACTTCAGCCCCTGTTTGAACCAGCCCCAGGGTAATATCAGAGGGGTCAAGATGCTCAATGTAATTATCGGGAACAATAACCTGCACGGGAGCTAATCCGTTCTGTCCGTTGGTGATATCTATATCACAAACCCTGGCAATAATATCAACCTGGCTTCCATTTTGGACCTGCTCCAGAATCAAAAGAGTTTTTGTAACAGAAAAGGTATCAATTCCATACACTTGAGTAGTCGATTCAAAGTGATACAACTGGGCAAATGTTCCTGTAAAAGTTTCAAAATCACCGAGATCCAGATTAAGGGAGACACATGCCCCATTCTCACAAACCAAATCCTCTGCACAATAACCTTCGGGATGATCAAGGGAACAAACATCCCCTTCTGCACAACTGTTTCCATTGCAATGGAAACCATCTCCGCAATAACCTTCAGGATGTTCCGAAGAGCAATTGTACCGGCATTGTTCTCCCAGACATTCCATTTCCCCTGAACAATAGCCATCGGGGAAACTTTCGGAACAAGAATCCAAACAAGTACCCTGGTGGCAGATCTGTGTTCCCTGACAATAACCCTCGGGAAATTCGCTGGAACAAGGTTGAGCAGGTACTATACACTCTCCTCCCTGACAAACCTCTCCTTCCGGACAGGCTCCCTCGGGATGCTCAGGGGAACAAACGGGATCACTGTTGTTGTCGGAACTTTCGAGTTGGCAGGATAAAGTCAAGGAAAATGCCAGAAAAAAAATTGATATTTGAAAAGGTAGGGAAAATTTATAGTTGAACACAATAAACACCTTTAGTTAGTTCCCGTCCCAGAAGTGGGGTTTTTGGCTGATAAAAAATTTAAAAATCAATAGACCGTCAACATGACTGAGCCGGCAAAAATGCCACCTCCATGGGAATAACCAGGATAACCAGGATTATTGGTCTGAAATCCTTCCGAAGCCGGGATTATCTCACCTGTCTCGGAATCTACCGACAATGGATATTCATCATAGACACTGTTGGCGTTGTTGAGATTTTTAATAAAATTTCTCTCCAGTAAATGATGATACTGCAAATTCATGGTCAAGGCCAAAGCCCTGCCGTAAACAGTGAAGTTGTATTTCCAGGACAAAGCCAGGGACAATCGATCGGAATCAACATAATTTTCCCGTCCTTCTTGTTCAGGAACAGGAGTCGGCTGATATTTCATGCCCAATCCAAAACGACCCAAGCTGGTTTTGTAATTGGCGTGAATAGCCAAGGAAAGAGTATTGAGCCAAGGCTCATATGGCTCTTCTCCCATACGATTGCGATAACTGCTCCACTGCTGATAACCAATGGTGGATGCAAATTCCAACTTTCTATACTTGAAATAACTGCCGAAATCAGCTCTTAGAGGCAAAAATCCATAGACCATACTAATCTTTTTGCCCTCACTACTGAAACCAGAGTCCTCACTCATAAAAAAGGACATATCAGTATTCATCTCTGTGGTCATGCTTTCTTCTAGATGAAGGGTTAAAGAATGGGACCAGCCTTTTCTAACCCTGAAAGTGGTTCCAAAGTAGGGATTGATCGTGGGAGCAATCTTGACCTGAGGGGCAATATAAAAATTATCCTGGTCGGTAGCATCAGGCATGTAGAGGGCTGAAACCGCCTGAGTATACATGTTCATCACCATCCCGACACCAAGGGAAATTGAAGGATGGGGCCGAAAGGCAAAAGCCCCGGCGATAGTCTGCATCTGGTAGCGATCTTCATAAAGTTCGTAATGAAGAGAATTGGAAAAATACTGCTCCCTTTCATCGATGAAGAAAGGTGATTGCTGTTGCATGTAAGTAACCGGCAACATTATAACCGCCCCCATTACCAATTTTTCTGGAATGAGCGGCTGGTTCAGAGAAATTGCCATGTAATGCAATTGCTGGGAAGGATTGAAACTCCCCCTCGACTTCAAATAAGATGTAGGTAAAGGATGCAAAGTTAGTGCCCTGCTTCCGCCCCCGGGCAGATATTCCCTGGCTCTGAAAATGGATTCGTCGATATCAAGGCCAGCACTGCGATTTTTGAGAGAGATATCAAAATTATGATACATAAAAATATATGAAAACCCCGTCTGTTTTTTCTGAAATCCCAACTGAGAAGGGTTATGATAGGCAGCAAAGGGAGCATCGGGATGAGCCGGTCCGTTAAAGGGTACCATCCCGCCTCCGTTGGACTCAAGATAGGAAGTGGAAGAAAAAAATATTCCATACAAACAAAAGAGAGAAATTAGCAAAATCCAGGATCCTTTCAGAGGTGATTTTTGGAAAAAATAACCCAAGTTAAATATTGCTATGATCTCGAAAACTCTTTAAATCTTTCGAAGCAAATAACTTATACTATTTTAGACTAATTATAAACTTAAAACAACTATTTTTTTTTATAGCAACAATTTATTTTCAGTTTAACTTCTGACTTGCTTTTGTGTGAACTTAGTTGAAAAGTATTTTTCTTTTTCCTTGCCTCAAAAATAATTTCTCCTATAATTTTAATGGATTAAATATTCAATAAGGCATTTGGATTGTGTTGTAAAAACAGCAACTGCAGATAGTCAACCCGTCTTTTGCCAGAAAGCAATAAATTACATACGGGATCTTTTTATCGGCTCAAGCCCAACTGCTTTCATAAAAGAAAAATGTGAGCAACATGTCTAAAGTAGATTTTACGGAAATCATCAACTCAATTCCCCTAGGCTATGCCTACCATAAAATTATCCTCGACAACCACAATCAACCAGTCGATTATGTCTTCCTCGAAATTAATAAAAAATTTGAAGAATATACTAGCCTCAGAGGCAAAGACATTCTCAACAAAAAGATCACCACTGTACTACCCGGCATCAGAAAAGGTTTTGACTGGGTCCGGGCCTATGGAGAAGTAGCACTTGAAGGCAAAGAAATTGAATTTGAGCAATATTCGGAACCTCTGAACAAACATTACAAAATAACTGCCTGTTCTCCCAAAAAAGGGTATTTTATCACCTTTTTTTCCGATATCACCAAAATGGTTTTCACCGAACAACAACTACTTGAAAACCGTCAACGTCTCAAACTAGCTCTTGATGCAAGTGAAATCGGGTTTTGGGACTGGAATCTCCAAACAGATGAAGTCTATTTCAGTGAACGCTATTACACCATGCTTGGCTATGAACCCGGTGCCTTCCCCATGAGTTATAGTAGTTGGAAAAACCTTCTCCATCCCGATGATCACCATGTTATTCCTTTGGTTGAAAATTATATTGCCAAAGCCAAACCCTACCAGGTGGATTTTCGTCTCAGATGTAAAAATGGCAACTACAAATGGATTTCCGGCCAGGGCAAAACGTATGTGAGAGATAAATCAGGCAGTCCCCTTCAGGTAGTGGGCTTACATATGGATATCGACAATAGAAAAAGAGACGAACTCAAACTTGCCTTTCAAGCTGAAATTCTCGAACAGATCCAGGACATGATTATTGCCACTGACCTAGAAGGCCGGATAACTTATGCTAATCAAGCCGAAATCAAAACCTTCGGAGAAAGCAAAGACGATTTGCTTGGCAAATTTATTCACACCTTGGGTAAAGATTCCCTAACAGAAACAACTCAGCAGGAAATCATTGATACAACACTTGCCCGGGGCAGTTGGCGAGGAGAAGTTGTCAACTACACCAAAACAGGCAAAGAGATCATTCTGGACAGCAGAGTTCAACTAATCCGGGATCACCAAAACAAACCCACGGGCATGGTGGGAATCAGCACCGATATTACCCGCCAAAAAGAGGCGGAAAGCAAACTTCACAACGAAATAGAAAGACTTGCGGTAACTTTACAGAGTATCGGAGATGGGGTCATAACCACCGATATTCACGGAAAAGTTATGCTGGTCAACAACGTGGCAACTAAACTAACCGGCTGGAAACAAAATGAGGCTGTAGGCAAACCTCTAAACACAGTATTCGAGATAAGCAACCAAAACACAGATGAACCCCATGAAAATCCTGTGGAAAAAGTTCTATCCACCGGCAAAATCGTGCAATTGCAAAATGGTACAATACTTATTTCCCGTACAGGGAAAAGATACCTCATAGCTGACAGCGGCGCCCCCATCAAAAATCTCCGGGGACAAACAATTGGCGTGGTTCTTGTCTTCAGAGATATGACTGCCAAACATAAAATGCAAAAAATAGTACAAAGAGCTGCCAAAATGGAATCTCTTGGTATCCTGGCCGGAGGCATCGCCCACGATTTCAATAATCTGCTGGGAGGCATCTACGGGTATATAGATCTTGCCTGCATGGTAAACACCAACCAGGAAATTGCCGAGTATCTGGACAGTTCAGCCGAAACTATCAGTAGAGCCCGCCATCTCACCGGCCAACTTCTCACCTTTGCCAAGGGAGGAAGTCCGGTTCGAGAAGTAACTTCCCTTTTCCCCTTCATCAAAGAAACAGCCAACTTCGCCCTCAGCGGCTCAAATGTCAATTGCACATGCAAAGTTCCCGACAATCTCTGGCACTGTTTCATCGATAAAAACCAGATAGTCCAGGTTGTGGAAAATCTTGTCATCAATGCCAAACAGGCCATGCCCAACGGTGGAAAAATACAAATCACAGCCGCAAATATTCACGAAACACAAAATGCCCACCCAGAACTGCAAAACAACAAATATGTCAAAATATCCATAAAAGATGCAGGCACTGGCATTCCGGCCAATCTTATTCCTCATATTTTCGATCCCTTTTATACAACAAAAGCCCGAGGCCACGGGCTTGGTCTGGCCACCTCCCATTCCATCATGGAAAAACATGACGGCCTGATTGAGGTTGATTCGAAACCTGGAGTTGGAACCACCTTTCACCTTTACCTTCCTGCCACTACCAGAAAAAACAGTAAAACCAAGCAGGATTCAACTTCACTGCATCAGGGCGAGGAAACTTTTATCATCATGGACGACGAACCTGCCCTGCTCAAAACCATGAAGTTCATGCTCACTTCCTTCGGTTACAAAGTCATCTGTTATCAGGAAGGCAGCAAATTGATAGAATTCTACCAACAAGGTCTGGCTGATAATCTCAAAATCAAAGCAATGATTTTCGATCTCACCATCCCTAGTGGTATGGGTGGCAAAGAAACTGTTGCTCACATCCGCAAACTCAATCCAGAAATCCCCATTTTTGTTTCCAGCGGCTATTCTGATAATCCGGTAATCTCCAATCCCGAAAAATACGGATTTACCGACAGCATCTCCAAACCATTTCGCCTCAAAAAACTCTCCCGCCTGCTGGACAAACACCTGTCCAAAAACTCCATTTGTGAATAAACTACTGGTTTCGACCCCTCTGTGTCAGGGATTAAGGTACATACAACCACAAACCAGATTCAAAAATCAAAGATTAAATAGTTCCCATCCCAGAATGGGGGTTATTGACTGGGGAAGAAATTGGATTGAGATGCGCGAAGTAACTTTGCAGACATAGTTGACACTATTTCAAAAAGTTACGACAAAGCAAATCAATTCAATTTCCGTTTCCAGACGATGACCTTCCTTCTTGGGATGGGAACTAACTAGTTCCCATCCCAGAAGTGGGGTTTTTGGCTGGGAAAGAAGTTTACCTCAGATGCGCGAAATAACTACGCAGACATAGTAGTTGCTATTTCAAGAAGTTATGACAAAGCAGATGAGGTAAAATTCCGTCGCCAGACGATGACATCCATTTTTGGGATGGGAACTAACTAGTTCCCAAGTTTTTACTATGTGTAACAGGTGCAGGTTCTAGCAAAGATCCTCAACCCATATCACAATCCAGCACCCCTAAATATCTTGTGTTTTATAGTTTCACCGCCTATAATACCTTCTAGTTTCAAAATACTAAGTATTGTTGAATATAGGGATTAAAGTGAGGAGCCAGACATATCCATGTGAACAGGACCGCTATAACCTGTTGGTTAGAATAACAATCTGTTAATTAGACTCGCCCACTCCTGCTTGACACATACCTCTTGCACCTCCACAAGATAAAGGAAAAGGATAGCATGACAAAGAAAAAAAAAGACCGGCAAAATCTGACCAACAAGCACCAAGGGGAAACGAAGGCCGGCATATCGCGGGAGCAATCCGTTACAGCCGTTGACTCACAGCCGAATCCTGACTTGGATTCCGACTGTTTTCCTATCGTCGGCATCGGCGCCTCGGCAGGAGGCCTGGCGACGTTTGAGGCCTTCTTCTCCGGCATGCCCGCAGTCGCTGACCCGGGTATGGCCTTTGTGCTGGTACAACACCTGGCCCCGGATCACAAGAGCATCCTGACCGAACTGATCAGGCGCTACACCCGCATGCAGGTCTTTGAAGTCGAGGACGGCATGAAAGTTCAAAATAACTGTGCCTACATTATCCCTCCCAATTGTGACATGGCGTTTTTTAACGGCACGCTGCAACTGTTCAAACCTGCGGCCCCGCACGGTCAGCGCCTGCCCATTGACTTCTTTTTCCGCTCCCTGGCCCAGGACCAGCACGAGCGAGCCATCGGCGTGGTGCTTTCGGGCACCGGCAGCGACGGCACCTTGGGGGTGCGATCCATCAAAGGCGAGGGTGGCATAGTGATGGCCCAGAACCCGGAATCCGCCGAATACGACGGCATGCCCCGCAGCGCCATTGCCACAGGGCTGGTGGACTATGAGTTGTCGCCGAACGAGATGCCCGCTCAACTCATCGCCTACACCTCCCATGCCTTTGGCAAGCAGTCCCTTCCCACCACTCCACCCCCCCAAACCAAAAGCTCCCTTAATAAAATTTTGGTCCTGCTGCGCTCTCAGACCGGCCACGATTTTTCCCAGTACAAGCCTACAACCAGCCAACGCCGCATCGAACGGCGCATGGCTGTCCACCAGATCGAAACCATCGATGACTACGTCAAGTTCATCCAGCAGACACCCGAGGAAGTGGAGGCGCTGTTTCGCGACATGCTGATCGGGGTAACCAATTTTTTCCGCGACCCCGAAGCCTTCCAGGTCCTGGAAAAACAGATCATCCCCAAACTCTTCGCCGACAAGGGTGAGAAAGCCACGATCCGCATCTGGGTTCCGGGGTGCTCCACCGCCGAGGAAGCCTATTCTCTTGCCATTCTGCTGGCCGAGCACCGAGAGGAACTGAAAAAGAATTTCAAGATACAGGTTTTTGCCACTGACATCGACAGCCAAGCCATTGCCGCGGCCCGCACCGGTATCTATCCAGCCTCCATCGCTGCCGACCTCACGCCGGAACGGCTAGCGCGGTACTTCGCAGCCGAGGCGGACGAGAGTTCTTACCGCATCCAAAAAAGCATCCGGGACATGCTGGTTTTTTCGGAGCAAAACGTGATCAAAGACCCTCCCTTTTCCAAGCTGGACATGATCAGTTGCCGCAACCTGCTGATCTACCTGGGCAGTACTCTGCAAAAAAAACTCATCCAGCTCTTCCACTACGCCTTGAACCCCGGCGGTTATCTCTTTCTGGGAACCTCCGAAACCGTGAGAGAGCTTAGAGATCTCTTTGCAACGCTGAACCGCAAGCAGAAGATCTACCAGCGCAAGCAAGACCACCTCGGCGCCCAACGCGCAGGCCGGGGTCGATTCCTGCCACCCATGACGGCGCGACGGCAGGCCGATGCAAAGCATCTGCGTACAGGGGAAAAGCCGGTCCATCCCCATAAATTACCCCTGCGCAAACTGACCGAACAGGCGCTGCTGCAACAGGTTGTCCAGGCCGGGGCGCTGGTTAACGCCAGAGGAGATCTACTATATATCCACGGTCGCACCGGCATGTACCTCGAACCCGCCCCCGGGGAGAGCGGATCCAACAATATTCTGAGAATGGCCCGGGAAGGATTACGGCGCGAACTGACTACAACTCTGCACAAAGCCGCCCAAACCAAAGAAACAGTGCTATGCCAAGGAGTGCGTGTAAAAACCAACGGCGACTTCACCACCGTCAATTTGATTGTCCGTCCGGTGGCTGTTCCCCCGTCAACTTCGTCCCCGTCAGTTTCATCCGACCCACCCTTGTACCTGGTTATTCTGGAGCCGGCACCGGAGCCCAGGATTGGCGATACCTTATCATTACCTGATAAAGAGGAGGGCAAGCCATTGTCAGAAGAGGCTGCCAACAAGGAAGCCAACAACTGCATTGCGGCTCTGAAGCAGGAGCTGCAGGCCAAGGAGGAGTATCTTCAAGCCACCAACGAAGAACTGGAAACCACCAACGAAGAACTCAAGTCATCCAACGAGGAAATGCAATCGGTCAACGAAGAACTGCAATCTACCAACGAGGAGCTAGAAACCTCAAAGGAAGAGTTGCAATCGGTTAACGAGGAGCTGGCTACGGTCAACGCCGAGCTGCAAACCAAGGTGGCCGACCTTTCGCGCATCAACAACGACATGAACAACCTGCTGGCCGGCACCGGCATCGCCACGGTCTTCGTGGACCACCAGTTGCGCATCCTGCGTTTCACTCCCGCCGCCACCAAAATAATCAACCTTATCCAAAACGACATCGGCAGGCCCGTGTCCCACATCGTCTCCAATCTGTCCGGCTATGATAACCTGAAAGAGGACACCCAGGCAGTACTCGACACCCTGGTTCCCGAGGAAACAGACGTGCAAATCGCCGAGGGCCGATGGTACAACATGCGCATTCAGCCCTACCGAACCGTGGATAATGTCATCGAAGGCGCGGTGCTCACCTTTGTGGATATTACAGCGGCGCACAAACTGCAGGAGGCGCTGCGGGTAAACGAAGAACGGTTGCGGGTCGCTCTCAGCGCTACTTCCATTTCTGTTTTCAATCAGGACGTGGATCTTCGCTATACCTGGATTCACAATCCAAATTCTGGATTTGAGGAGGAAAAGATCATCGGCAAAACCGACGCCGATCTGCTGCCGGAAGAGGAAGCAGCCACCCTGACGACCATCAAGCAACAGGTACTCGAAAGCAAAAAAGGCACCCGGCAAAACATCCGGACCACGATTGCAGGCAAAACCGTTGTGAATGACCTGACGATCGAGCCACTGCACAATAACGCCGGTGCCGTGGTCGGAATCACCTGCGCCTCCCTGATATCACCGGCCAACAAGGCCGGCAGCGAACGGATACAGGAATAAACAGGACTTCAACATCTGAAAATTACGGAGAAAACCTATGACAAAGCAGGATAAGCACCCCATGGACCCTGAGGATTTGCGTCAAAAAGCTGAAAAGCTTGCCAAAAAGCAGACCGACAAGACGTCAGAAGACAACGCGATCCTCTCGTCCGAGGAAATAAAGAAAACGCTCCACGAACTGCGGGTGCACCAGATCGAGCTGGAGATGCAAAACGAGGAACTGCGCTCGGCCCAAGCCCAGATCAAAGCCGGGCGGGAGCGTTATATCGATCTTTATGACCTGGCCCCGGTTGGTTACTGCATCCTGTCCGAGCAAGGACTGATCCTGGAGGCCAACCTCACCGTTGCCACCTTGCTGGGCACGGCCCGGAGCCTGCTGATCAAGCAACCGATCTCCCGCTTCATCTTCAGAGCTGACCAGGATATTTACTACCTGCATCGCAAAAAGCTGTTTGAAACCAGCGAACTGCAAAAATGCGAACTGAGGTTGGTCAAACCCAAGGGCGCAGCCATCTGGGCGCAACTGACGGCAACCACCACCCCAGCCGAAAACGGCGCACCTGTCTGCCGCTTGGTGATCAGCAATATTACCGACCGCAAGCAGGCGGAGGAAGATCTAAGAAAAAGAGAATCACATTTCCGAACCCTGGTAAATACAATTCCTGATCTGATCTGGCTTAAAGATGCCGACGGGGTCTTTCTGTCCTGCAATAAAGGGTTTGAACGGTTATTTGGGGTCGGTGAAGCGGATATTATTGGCAAAACCGACTATGATTTTATTGATAAAGACCAGGCAGATTTTTTTCGCGAGAATGACCGAAAAGCAATGGCTCTCGGTGGGCCAAGGAGTAACGACGAACAGATTACTTTTGCCGACAATGGTCATAAGGCTTTTCTTGAGACCATAAAAACACCCATGTTCGACACCGATGGAAAACTTATAGGCATTCTTGGGATAGGTCGCGATATCACCGAGCGCAAGCAGGCCGAAACCTATCGCGAGATGGGGCGGGAGATATTGCAGATTCTCAACGAACCCGGCGACCTGCAAGAGTCCATTCAGCGCGTCCTGGCTACATTGAAGACACGGACCGGGTTTGATGCCGTGGGCCTGCGCCTGCAAGATAACGACGACTTTCCGTATTTTGTCCAGGACGGTTTTTCCCAAGATTTTCTGCTGACAGAAAACACACTGGTCGAACGCGACAAGGATGGCGACGTATGCCGGGACAAAGATGGCAATATTCGTCTGGAATGCACCTGCGGTCTGGTCATATCTGGCAAGACAGACCCCTCCAACCCACTCTTTACCCAAGGGGGAAGCAGTTGGGTCAACGATTCCTTTACCTTGCTAAATCTGCCCTCTGATCAGGACCCCAGGCTGCATCCGCGGAACAACTGCATCCATCAAGGCTATGCCTCCGTGGCCTTGATACCGATTCGAACCAAGGACCAGATTGTGGGACTGATTCAACTCAACGACAAACGCAATGACCGTTTCACCCTTGAATCTATTGAAATTCTGGAAGGCATTGCCGCGCATATCGGATCGGCCCTGATGCGCAATCGGGCTGAGGAGCAGCAGGAGAAAATGCAAGCCCAGTTAATTCAGGCACAGAAAATGGAATCAGTGGGCCGCCTGGCCGGCGGTGTGGCCCACGACTTTAACAATATGTTGTCCGTTATTCTCGGGAATGCAGATATGATCCTGGATGAGATGGACCCGGGTCAGCCCTTCCATGAGGATCTTACAGAAATCAGAAAAGCCGGTAAGCGCTCCGCCAACCTGACCCGGCAACTGGTGGCTTTTGCCCGCAAGCAAACCATTGCCCCCAAAGTGATCGACCTCAACGAAACTATCGAGAGCATGCTGATTATGCTGCGGCGATTGATCGGCGAGGACATCAACCTGTCTTGGCGGCCGGGCAAAAAAGTCTGGCCGGTCAAGATGGACCCCACCCAAATCGACCAGATTCTGGCCAACCTGTGCGTCAACGCCCGTGACGCCATTGCCGGCGTTGGCAAGCTCACCATACAAACGGTAAACACAACCTTTGATTCCGACTATTGTGCGGAACATCTGGGCTTTGTTACTGGTGATTTTGTCATGCTGGCGTTAAGTGACAGCGGCTGCGGCATGAACCAGGAAACACTGGCTAATCTGTTCGAACCGTTTTTTACCACCAAAGAAGTGGGCAAGGGCACCGGTCTGGGACTGGCCACAGTGTATGGCATCGTCAAGCAAAACGATGGTTTCATCAATGTTTACAGTGAGCTTGGGCAGGGAACAACTTTCAAGGTTTACCTGTCACGCCACTTGGACAAAAAGGGGTTTGAAACAAAGGAAAGCCGACTCCCCGCAGCCGCGCGCGGCAACGAAACAGTCCTGCTCGTGGAAGACGAACCGGCGATCCTGAAAATTGCCACCACAATACTCAAATTAGAGGGATACACCGTGGTAGCAGCCGGCACACCTGGCGAGGCAATCTATCTGGCAAAAGAACATGCAGGCGATATACACCTCCTCCTGACCGATGTGGTGATGCCCGAAATGAACGGTCGCGACCTGGCCAAAAACATCTTATCCCTTTATCCCCAACTGAAACTCCTGTTTATGTCGGGCTATACAGCCAACGTCATTGCCTACCAAGGTATCCTGGATGAAGGCGTCAATTTCATCCAGAAACCCTTCTCAAAACGTGAATTGACTGTTAAAGTACAAGAAGTTCTGGATCGAGATTAAAGGAAACTAAGGCACACTACTTCTTGAAATAGTGGCAGCCACGTCTATGCTCCGCGCATCTTAAGCAAACTTCTTCCCCATCCAATAACACCACTTCTGGGACGAAAACTATAGTTCCCCTTCCAAAATGGATATTATCGCCTGATTACAGAGACGGCGACAGGCTTACATCCGCAGAGCTCTGGTCGAGACGTTCTGCGCTCATCCATATTTCCCACAATGATTGTACCTTTTCGGGAAGATCAGGAAGGGGAAACCCTACTTGTGTTAATCGCTGCTTTGATTCTTCCCGGGAAAAGGGACCATTGAATTAAACTGTAACATTGAGTAAATCTGAAGACATGTTTGAACTCCTTTGTTTGTAATCTTTGATCATGATATTATCTTGTCGAAACATACTACAAAAAAATAAATATTTACAAAAAGTTAATTTCTTTGATAAATTGTGTCCATCAATGAAAGGCAGTCTGAATTGCAAACAATGAAAAAGCATATCCGATACGCAGTAATAACAATATCCTTGTTGTTGATAGGTAGCTTCGTCTCCTGTGACAAAAGCTCTTCCGGAGGAGAAGAGGGAGAGTGCGACAATGGGGCCACAAGATGCCATGAAAACCAAGTAGAGGTGTGCGCAGAAGGCGCATGGGTCATTGAAGAGAACTGCGGGCAAAATTCTCAAGTGTGCAAGGAATCGGAGTTCGGAGCTCAATGCGTAACCATTAATGAAAACTGTACCAATGGAATCTGTTTGCGTACACTTTCGGCCGCAACCCCCTTATTCGGCAAGCGGGAAACCACGTGATCAATAACTTGAATTATACCTGTCTCCACTCGGGCCCAATGTTGGGAAACATCGGTTACGAAATTCAGGCGGCGATTGTGGGCAATCACATCATCAACCTTCCCTTCGACGGAAACCTGAGCAATGCCGGCGATCACGCGGCATATGTGGTTAGGCAATTCGATTCAAACAGCCGCCTCTTCGTACAAGATAATCTGTGTCAGAAAGTCATCGATGCCCCCTCCATCAGCGAATGGAATACTGTGTATAACAACCACATGATAACCCAGGCTGAAACCTCTCCCGTAGACCTCTCAGAGTTCGAAATCCTTCCATCCTCAGAAGTTGAAGAGTACGTTTTGTCCCACGCAGGTGCTTTTTTCTGGAACAGGGATATCACTGACGCAAATATCATTGAGAAAGTGGAAAACCGCGCAGAGGGGCAAATGCGCCACAGTGTTGATGACTACCTCGCCACAGCGAGGAATCTGCAAACCACCTCCACCACCGGCGATCTTTCAGGAGGCTACAACTGGGAAAACAACCCGCAGACCTTGGTTATATCTTACAATGAAACCTCGGGTGGGGATATAATTGGCCCGGTGACTCTTGATTTGACTGCAAACTGCGCAAATATAACAGAAGTAGTTGCCCATATTAATTCAGTTCTTCCAACCGAACTTGAGTATGCCCGCATGAATGAAGTCGTGGACCTCAATCTGGTGGAAATCCATACCACTCAAGCCGGAGACGGTTCTTTCATCGTAATACACTCGAGAGCACCGCAGCCCAAACTCTCGGCATCTCTCCGGGAGAGTTTTACGGGTATTCCTATAATGGCTATGATACTGACAGTGAAGAAGCCCCCCTCACCTTACTGGAAACCCCCCACCTCGACTCCAACGGAAACTCTTATACAAATATTGAAGAGTGGGCATGGTCCCAAGGGCTCGGGCTGTAAAACACTTTAAGGAGTTCCCAGCTGTTGAGATCATATCAACTTAATTCACCCACACTTGCAAAGTCAGGTTCTTTCATGCTCAAATTTATTCAATTTCTTTTGATATTCTTTGTTTCATGTACACTTAACCGAACAAAGACTAAAAACGCACCAGAAACCCAAAAAACCAAAAATGATTCAACTGTCGGAACCTCGCAGAGAATTAAAAAAATCCCGGAATCCCAAACGGCATTATCGGCTAAAAATGAAAGAGCTCAGGCGCAAAAGAAAGGCATTGAAGGTGGGTGGCTTTCGGCTCCTGGAAAAGAAGAAATCATCGCACTTCTTTTGCGTCATACAAATCTGAAGATCAATAGTAATAATACTGGTTGCACTTCTATTTTTGGAAAAAAAACACCACATTTTACCGTAGGTCGCTATCTTGCTTTTCTGTTGGGTAGTATGGCAAAATATCAAGAACCCGACAAAATGAACTATATAGAAGCCAAATGTCGGAATAAGGGCAAATTTTGGATTTGTTATTTCGGTGTTTTTCTTGATGCCGGTGGTAAATCTCCTTGGAAATATGGACTCCGTTTCCAGGTTTCCAGCAACCAACTGGCAATTGTTCCAAAGTCTTTTGCCTGCCCAGGCCATTAAACCATTTTGTCCAAAACTTCCCTGACAATTTTCAGAACCACAAATGAGAGTTCACTTTGCCTGGTTTAGTGAAGATTCAAGCAGAGATGATCCCGATGGTCCCAACTCAGATATTGATCCAGAATAATTTGAAAGGATAGATTATTATG
>JAQICJ010000199.1 GCA_027858615.1 Deltaproteobacteria bacterium | reverse complement strand
GTTGACTGCAGGGCTGATACCGGATAGCCTGATCAGAGTAAAACCTTTGGAGGTTTTGACTGGTCCTGCAATATCTCCTGTATTTTTCATGATGAAGGGCTGGGCAATAATTGATTTCTCAATATTTTTTGAATTTTTATCAAAAAATTGCAGCATTCCGGCTCTTTTTTTGGATTTTTCATCAATACTGTGTTTTTTTACCAATTTATGGAAAGTGCGCAGATTTAATTTTTTAGCAGTAATTTCTTTTTTAAGCTCGTCAGCTTTCTTTTTGTCTTTTACTACGAGAATATTTACTCGTCGGCGTTCCGGACGTTGATACTCATTGATGTGTTTATCGTAATAATTCTTTATTCCTTTTTCGGTGATATTCTCTTTTTTGACTCGGTTGTTCACCGCCAATTTCTTTTGACGATAGATCATTGTTGTTCTGACTGCATTTTTTACACTTTCTTTTTTATCAAATTCCTGGGCGTTGGCTTCCATGGCCAGAACTTCCTGGTTGACCAACTGTTCCATGTATTCACGTTTACCCTCGTTTGATACATATCTTTTTCTGACAAAGGGAACGATGTTGTTGAGCTTGGTCTCAAGTTCACCCACAGTTATGGTTTTATCCCCAATCTTTACAACAGCTTTTTCTTTATCAGCCGGGGTGATTTTAACTTTTTCGGGAGCAGCTTTATCCTGGGTTGCTTGAACAACCAGATTCAATGAAAAGAGTACACCTGTTCCAATGATGAATGATGACAAGTATTTAATATATTTTTTAAACATTTTTTACCTCGTAATAGATCTATTCAAGATTATTTGTTTTTGTTCAAGATTTTCTCTTTACCGCTTTTTGCTGGAAGTGGCTTGTTTTTATTATTGTTGGAGATATCAACCTCGACAAATTTCAGATTATCAGGGTAAACTTTGACTTTGTATTTGTTTTTCAGTTTTTCAATCCAGTCGTTGTACATCTTGTTTATTTTCTGATTTCTTACGAGTTTATACATTCTTCTTTTTACATCTTTGAATTTGATGTCCATGGCTCTTCGTTTGCTGTAACGTTTTACAATGTGCCAGCCCTTGGATGTTTTGACGGGACCTGCAATCTTTCTGTCTACTTTAATACTCCAAATAGCATCAACCAGTGGTTTTTCGTGAATTTTATCATTTTTGTAAACATGTCTGTGTTTTCTTGAAATGAGCAGTCCACCACGGTGTTTTGTATCTTCATCAAGAGAATGTTCTTTAACCATTTTTCTCCAGATGATTCCGGCTTTTTTGCCGGGAGCCTCATTTAGTTTTTTGAGAATTTTATTGGCAAGTGCTTTGTCTTTCACAAGGATGTGAGCCGCAATCATACCTTCCGGATGAACAAATTTATGGATGTTTTTCTGATAAAATTCTTTGGCTTCCTCATCGGTTACCTTGATTTCATTCATCATTTTTTTTCGGTGTTTCTGACTGAGCAGATTGCGCATTCTGCGGTTTTTAATTCTTTGGACAGATTTATCTTTGTCAACATTGTTTTTAATTGCTTTTTTGTAAATGAGCATATCGGAAATAAGATTGTTGATCAGAAATTCCTTTTTTTTCTCTTTTGATTTGTACAGCCTTCTCCAGGTAAGGGGTTTGCTGTTGATTTCGTCATATAATTCGCCAACAGTAATTTTTTCGCCATTAACTACTGCAACGACTTTTTTGCGATCTTTTTCATCAAGCTTTTCCACTTTTTGAACTACTGAGGATTTTTTCATTTCCGGGTTGGCGGAGGAATCTATCCCCAGTTCTTCCAGTGCTTTCTTGGGAAAATAATAGTTTTTCCCGTTTTTAGCCTGATAAGGCTTCATGAGCTTGTACTCTTTCTTGAATTGAGGGTTAGGCTTGGGAGCTTTTGCCAGAGAATGAACAGGCAAATAAAGTTTTCCGTTTTCCCCCTTGTATTGTTGGCCCTTTTCAAGTTTGGCTTTTTCTTCAGATGATTGTGGTTGAACATAATATTGGGCAGCTTGTTCTTTAGGTTTGCAAGAAGCCAGTAAAATAAAAACAGGTAGAAAAAACAGTAGTTTTCCAAGTTTTGAATTCATGGTAAAACTCCTTTTTGACAGTTGCTGAATAATGAGTTTGTGTTTACTGTTAAAATTAAGAAAATCAGAAATCTGATTTGGGCAACAAGCCCACCATAAAAACTGTAAACAACTGGAAATTATTTCAGAATAATTAAACAGCAACAGCGGGAAAATAAAAAAAATAGGTTATAAAAATAAATTCATGATTTAAACAAACAATTGATTAAGTAGCACATGATGTCAGAAGGTGCAAGCTAGTCCTCAACTCTCTTAATTTTTCCAGTTCTTTCAGTTCTTTATCCAGTTTAACTGTTATCTGTTCAGGACCCTGTAGAATGAAACTGGAGTTTTTCTTAATTAATTCCACAAATTTTTCTCCATTTATAAAATTGTTTTTATCGAGTCTGATTATAGCTTTGGTAGATGTCGTGCTTATTTTAAGAGCATTGATTTTTCTCAATTGAGTTTTTATTTTCATCAATTCAGCCAAAAGTTCTACTTCTGTTGGAAGGGTTCCAAATTTGTCAGCTATTAATTCGATCTGTTCATTGACATCTTCAAAGTCAACAGCTGTTCCCAGTCTTCGGTAATATACCAGACGTTCAGCAGGCTCCATGATAAAATCATCAGGTATGTAGCAGGGAAGATCAACATTGAGTTTTGGGTCATTGAGAGGGACAGGTTTTTCGCCCTTAAGTTCATTGACGGCTTCTTCAATTATTTCGACATAGGTGTCAAACCCAACAGCTGCAATGGAACCGGATTGCTTTTTCCCGAGAACTTCCCCAGCTCCTCTGATGCTTAAATCATCACTGGCAAGATTAAAACCCGAACCGAGGCGAGTGTGTCTTCTTAACGCTGCAAAACGCTTATGAGCATTCATGGTAAGATTGCCTTTGTCGGTAATAAAGAAATAAGCATAACCCTGGTTGCGGCCTCTGCCTACTCGTCCACGCAATTGATATAGTTGAGCCAGACCAAAATTCTGTGCGTCCAGAACCATGATGGTATTGGCTGAGGTGATATCAAGTCCGGAACCGACAATATTGGTTGAAACAAGCAAATTAAAGGAACCGTTGATAAATTTGAACATTATTCTTTCAAGTTGATCATTGCGCATTTTTCCATGAGCCATGGCAATTTTTGCTTCGGGAACAAGTTCAGAAAGCTTTTCATACCAGTCTTCTATGCTGTTGGCGTTCTTGGAACCTTCAATCTTGGAAACTACTGCAAAAATCTGACCTCCCCGCTGGATTTCTTTTTCTATGGCTTGTTTCAATATTTTTTCTTTCACCGGTGAAATGTATGTTTTTACAGCAAGTCTCTCACTGGGAGGAGTTGTGATCAGGGATATGTTTTTCAGTCCCATGACACTCATGTGAAGAGTTCTTGGGATCGGAGTGGCACTCAAATAAAGAACATCAAGGTTTGGTCTGGTGAATTTGAATTTGTCTTTCTGAGCCACACCGAATTTCTGTTCTTCATCAATAATCAGCAAGCCCAGATCATTATAATTTATATCTTTACTGAGAAGACGATGGGTACCGATTACTATGTCGATTTCCCCCCGGGCCAGTTTATCAAGAGTCATTTTTTGTTTTCTTGCTGATTGAAATCGGCTCAATGCTGCTGTTGAAATTGCAAAACTGTCCATTCTTTCGCGGAAAGTCCGATAATGCTGTTCTACCAGCAAAGTGGTTGGAGCCAACAATCCCACCTGTTTTCCGGCAAGTACAGCTATAAAAGCAGCTCGCATGGCAATTTCAGTTTTTCCATATCCCACATCCCCGCAGATTAGTCTTTCCATAGGAGCGGAAGAAGTCATATCTTCCACCACTTCGTTAATAACTTTAATCTGATCGTCGGTTTCATCGTATGGAAAGGTGGCTTCAAATTCATAAAACAGGGGATCGTCAACGGAATAAGAGAAACCTTTGACAGCAGCTCTTTCAGAAGCCATCTGCAGTAGTTTCTCAGCCAGATTTTTAACCTTTTTTTCAACCTTCTTTTTGGTTTTTTCCCAGGTTGATCCTCCCAGTTTGTCCAGGCGTATATTTTTCCCACCTTTGTAGCGGGATATTGATGAAATTCGATGAGCCGGGAGATAGAGAAGATCATTACCTCGATATTCCAGTTTGATATAATCTCCAAGGATACCAGCCGGTTCCATTTTGTAAAGTCCCTGATAAATTCCAATTCCGTGAACTTTATGAACTATTCGATCACCTGTTTTTATTGTATCAAGATTGGTGATATCTGATACAAAACGGGAGTCTTTTCTTTTGGGTCTGCGTATTTTCCTTCCGAAGATTTCTTCTTCGCTGCAGGTGACTATTCCCTGGGTTTCAGAGACAAAACCCTTCCGCAGATGTCCCTGGCGGAAGTAAATTTTTCCAGGTTTGAGCAACTCGTAGGAAAAAGGGGTTTTGCTGTTAAAATCACTGATTTCAAGCTGGCGTTCCTTGAAAATTCTGACCAGGGGTGAATTTTTTTGTTTTTCAGGACTGCCCAGAAGAATGCGGTAATTATTCTGAAGATGGTTGTGGAGATTATCTGCAAGCGGCTCAAATAAGCGGGAGTTGTTTTCAATGTTTTTGTCGAAACTGAATCTGTTGAAAACAAGATTGGAGAATTCTGCACTGTTTTCAGGTTCATCCATTGTTTCAAATAGCTCTATTGTTTGAATATTCTTTTCAGCCTTTTGCAAGGTGGAGGGAACCAGATAAAAATCTTCCGGAGGAAAAGCTATCTGGGCATCTTGGATTTTTTTTTGATAGTTCAGGGTTTCTTCTTCCAGTTGTTTGGCAAGTTCAAAATTAATTTCTTCCGGAGACTCAATTACGAGCAGGGAATCTTCGGGGAAATACTCAAATATTGAAACCAGTTTTTTGTGGTACAAGGGGGTAAAAGCTTCCATGCCAAAAAAACTTTCTCCATTCTCAATTCTCTGGAGGATATATTTGGTTTTGGAACTCGGAAAGCGCACTTCATCAGCCTTTTGTAGCAGTTTCTGCCTGAACTTTGAAGTATCTCCCTTGATAGTTTCCATTACAGGATGGATGAGAAGTTCGTCAATTTCTTTCAGCCTTTTCTGAGTATCGGGATCAAAAAGGAAGATCGATTCAATAATGTCGTCAAAAAAGATGATGCGGGCAGGAAAAGAATAAGCAGGTACAAAAACATCAACAACCTGTCCTCTCACGGAAAAAGTTGCATAATCATCTACAAGGTCAACATTCTGATAACCACTTTCAATTAATTGAGTAGTCATCCGGTTACGGTCTATTTCTATGTCCCTTGCCAGTAATTGGCTGGCATCGTCGAGAGTATCAGGAGGAATAACCTTGCGACTGAGAGACTGAATTGAGATCACATTGATTTTACCCTGATAACCGTAACGCAATCGGGAGAGACTGGCCATTCTCTGCTGCATCCAGTATTTTTCAGTAAACAATTCTGAATAGATACTGCCTTCAAAAAGGGGAATGGTTTCAATTTTGTCTGCACTCAGGGAATCATCCGGATCCAGTTTTTCCTTGCCACAAAAAAGTTGGAATTCATCAAAAGCGCTCATTGCTTTTGCTTCGGATGCAGTGAGATAAAAAATAGTTTTATCGGTTAAATTTTTATTGAATAATTCTGAAACCTGCCAGATTCCATAAGATGGATTGGAAATTCCGTAAAGTTCAATGTTATTTTGCTTGTCTAGTTTTATTTTGGAAATCATTTTTTCTATGGGGAAGGGCTTTGGTTAATTCTTGACAGGATTAGCTTTCAGCCATTTCAGGAAATTGATGATGTTATCATTAAAGTAGTTGTTGGGATATTTTTTGAGATATGCTTGGAAATAAGCAACAGATTTGCTGGAATCTCTGGTAAAGGCAAGAAGTGCTGACTGATAAAGTTTATTCTGAGGAGAATCAAGTTGTTTGAAATTGCGTTTTTCAGAAGAGAAGTTGCATTTGTCGGCAACTAAATCTTTCCAGGAGCACTTGCGTACAATGTTTTGAATATTTCTGGAACTGTTTTGTTTGAGAGAATAGTAATCTATCCACTTGATTATGGCGATTGCCTGTTTATAATCACCGAGTTTGTGTTTGATTTCTGACAGGTTTTTTATAGCTGTATGCAGCATATCCCGGGAGAAAATTTCGGGATGGGCTTCAATTTGGTAGAGAAAATAGAGAAAAGAGCCATAGGCTTTTTTAAGATAGCCGTTTTTTTTTAATCTCATGGCTTTATTGTAGTAGATGTAGGCAAAAAGAGATGGGGAATTTACCAGATATTTGGTGGAGGATTTGAATTTTGCAGAAAGAGAATGCTGCATTTCAATGATGTATTTCAGCAACTCCAGCTTTTTGCTTGTACTTGCGTCTTGGATTTTGAGAAAAGAATTTTCGAATTGGTAGTGATAAAAATAATTGAAAAACAGATATTCAGGATACTGAGCAAATTGACTCTCCATCAATTTAATGTATTTCCGACTGCACTTTTTGTTTTTATGAAGAAGACATCCTTGCAACTGACCTCTGATTTTAAAAAATTTGTTTGAATCACCTTTGTTTGTGAATTTATTGAAGAAATCAATATTCGCATTGAAAATGAAAGGTAGTTTGGCGGTTTCTTGTTGATAAAGATTGATTCTGTCGAGATCGATCTGGTCCAGCAGGTTGCTCCCCTGAGCTTGGGGAGTTGACATGAAAAAAATCGCCAAAAAAGTGGTGAGTGTAAAACTATTCAGTAAGTTCATGTTGTTTATCCATTTTAAGGAAATAATCTGCAGTTTCTTTTACAACCTTGTCTTTTTCAAGATCAAGGTAAAGTTCGTGTCCGGATTTGGAATAAAATATTATATTTTTTTGTTCTGATCGAGCTTTTTTAATAAGTTCTTTACTGCCTTTATGGGAGATTACCTGATCTTTGAATGAATGCATAACCAGAAAAGGAGTTTTCAGTTTATCCAGCTTATTCCGGGTTGTGAGAGAATAGTTGTATAGGGAAACGAAACTGTCAACGGCAAATTTGGAGTAATTTGTATTGTACTTTTTCTTGTTTTCTTTGCTGTTGAAAGAATTGGGCGAATTCCAGAATTTAAAGAAAAAATTAAGATATTTGGCCAGAGGCGCCAATTTATCTTTGAAAATCAGCGCCGGTGCTGCCAGGGCCAGACAATATATTTTGTCTGGATGATTCATGGCCAGATTTATTGCTACCAGTCCACCCATGGAAAGTCCTGCCACCATTACTGGTTTTTGCAGGTCAGCATGTATTTTGAGAAGTTCTTTCTGTGCATCTTCATACCAGTCTTCAGATTTTACTCCCAGAAGATCCTGGTAGTTGGAATTGTGACCACGCAGTACTGGTGTTGAAACAGAAAACCCTTCTTGCTTGAGAGCTTGAACAGGAAATTTAATGCAATCAAGACTTGAGGTAAAGCCATGTAGAAACAAAATTGGATGATTTTTAGTCAAAACAGACTCCTGAATGGTTAAGAGACCTGAAACAGCGGGTAAAAGTATAATCAAAATGGATGATCACAAGCAAAAATATGATACTATAAAATCCATTCAATAAGTACAAGAATTTCTCTATTTTGCAGAAGAGAACAAGTTTTATTGAATTATTGCATTCCATTTTCGTAACAGTTCAAAGGATTGCTACAATTAATTTGCAAATTTGCATGAGGTGAAATAATTTGACCTCAGAAATTGGTTTTTATAATAAAAGTTTTA
>JAQICJ010000181.1 GCA_027858615.1 Deltaproteobacteria bacterium | reverse complement strand
TAACAGTGATGCCTGATGAACCCCAACCAGGATAACCGCCAGTCCCGGTTTCAAATTTTTTTCTTTAATTTCCTGCCGCAGTTTCTGGCGTTGCAATTTTGCCGTTTTTTTACCGTCGAGAATCTTGTATTTCATAACCCTATTCCATTCTATTAGGATAAATACTTTATAATATCATCAAGTTGTTCCAGAGAATAGTATTCAATGGAAACACTGCCTTTTTCCTTGCTTTTTGTTTTTATTTTAACTTTAGTGCCCAGGGAAGTACGTAAATGGTCTTCAATCTGTTTTAATTGCGGACTGAGTTTTTTCTTCTTTCTGCTTTTTTTGGAAGTTGGAGCTCCTTTGCGCACTATTTTTTCGACATCACGAACACTGAGTCCTTCTTTGATTACCCGGGCCGCAACCTTAACCATGTCGTCTTCACTTTTGAAACTTAAAAGAGCTCGGGCATGTCCAACTGTCAATTTACCTGTATTGAGCATTGTTTTTACTTCCCTTGGCAGACGCAAAAGACGTAATGAGTTGGCAACTGAAGAACGACTTTTACCTACTCTGCGAGCAAGTTCTTCCTGATGACAACCGGTAGTAACCATAAGATGTTCATAGGAAACAGCTTCATCAAGGGCAGAAAGATCTTCTCGCTGTATATTTTCGATTAAGGCTAATTCGAAAGACTCCAGCTCATCTGTAGTTTTAACAATGACCGGAATTTTTGTGAGTCCGGCACGACGGGAAGCTCTCCAGCGACGTTCCCCGGCAATTATAATATATTTTGAGGATCTTGAGGATTTTTCCCTGACAATAATTGGACTCAGCACTCCTTTTTCCCTGATGGAATCTGTGAGTTCTTCAAGATGCTTGTTATCCATGGCGCGGCGGGGTTGTTTGCTGGATGGTTCCAGAGAATTGATGCTGATCTCCCGATAATCGTCTAAAACTTCGTCCCTGGATTTATCGATTTTTTCCGGCTTGATCTTTATTTTTTCCGATCTGATTTTAGTTGAGCTTTTTTTTTCGGGAAGTAAAGACGATAAACCGCGTCCCAGAGCTTTTCTTTTTTTTGTACCCATTATTCCTCATTCCTTTCGAGAAAATCATCTGCCAGATTTATGTAGGCATATGCTCCTCTTGAAACAGCACTGTATAAAATTACAGGCTTTCCGTAGGAAGGACTTTCAGCCACTCTGACATTGCGTGGGATTGAAACAGAGTAAACCTTTGACCCAAAATAAGACTTGATTTCTTCACTCACCTCTTTGCTGAGATTAGTCCGATCGTCAGTCATGCAAAGCAAAATTCCCTCATATTCCAAATGCTGATTCCATTGATCTTTCACCTTTTCAACAGTCTCAATCAAGCGACTGAGTCCCTCAAGAGCAAAATATTCCGCCTGAACTGGAATAAGAACCGTATCGGCGGCACAAAGAGCATTGATAGTAAGCTGTCCCAGAGAAGGAGGACAGTCGATGAAAATATAGTCGAAATTGTTTAAATTTTCGAGTTCTTTCAAATCATCAAGCTTTTCCTTGAGCAGAAAAGGTCTTTCTTCCAGTGACAGGTCTTCAACCAGTTCCACCTCTATAGCCGCAAGTTTTTCTTTTGAAGGAAGAATTCGTAAATTTTGGATATCTGTTGAAGCGAAATTGAATATGGCTTCGTCAATGTGACACTGGGAAGTCAAAACTTCGTAAATGCTGTTATCCTGAACTGTTAGTTTGAATCCAAGATTTGACGATGCGTTGGCCTGAGGATCCATATCTATCAGGAGAATTTCTTTTCCGGCCAGAGCCAGACTGGCTGCTAAATTGACCGAGGTAGTAGTTTTACCTACTCCACCTTTCTGATTGGCAACAGAAATAATTTTGGGCATATGACACCTTGGAGCTGAACAGGCAAGCCAGGGTTAGAAACCATGAATTTTTGCCATACAGTCTGATATAGTCAGTTAATGATTCAGTCGTTTCCATTTTTGAATCAACCGGATAACTTTGTAATGGAAACCTATTTAAAACAGGTATCATAAAGGGATGTTTACGTCAATCTATCTGTAGATGATTGAACTCATGACAGTTGATTTTTTAAATGGGAAATAGACAGGAAAAATTATAGAGGAAGAGTAATATTAAACATGAACATCTGGGATGTCTGATAAAAACCAAGTTGATAACCAGCTTTTTTGTTGGAAGTTGAATCATCAGTTTGATGCAGATACTTTGGAACTATGTAGCCGATTGCCATTCCCGCCAAAGCCCCAGTCAATACATCTGTAAAATAATGTTTGTTGGCGGCAATCCTTAAATATCCCACCAGGGAAGCCAAAAGAAAATTGGTGGCAGCTATCAGTGGGGTATAGGAAAAATTGCTCATATCGACCATTACTGTTGCAGCTGTAGCCAGGGCAAAGGCTGTAGCTGTATGACCCGAGTAGAAAGAAAGATTCTGATCATTGTCAGTTGAGGGACTGGAAGTAAAATCACAAAAATTTCCACAGGGACGGCGCCGAGCCACTGCATACTTCACCAATTGATTGAGGATCAAACTGAGAGAAAGAACTTCAATCAGAACCAGTCCAGATTTTGCAACTGGTTTCCATTCATCTGTTCCTGAAGGAGTTCCTGCCTTACCGGTAAAGAATCCCAGTTGAATCAGAGAAAAAGCTCCCAATGATCCCAAAGCTGCATTACTCCAGATGTGAGCTGATTTTTGACTGGAACTGCTCCATTGCAGATTATTCATGAAAAATCTGTCCACTTTGTTGTCAGAACACCAATTACAATCGGAGGGAGCCAAATCTTTTTTGAAAATTTCCATTCCCAGCCAGGATCCCAAAGCAAATGTGGTCAGAGGGATTGAAACATGAGGGGAATAGGAGACGAAATCATTTTTGTCATTGGCTCTAACCAACGAAGATGAGAGTAAAATGGAAAAAATAGCAAAGGTGAGTGTAAATAATTTCATCTGATTATTTTGAGGATATCAAGGCTGTTCCGTAAGCAATTACTTCAACCATGGGATTTGCATTCTGTCTGGATGAGGCTTTGCCGATTGTGGAAGTCTGGATTCTGACATTTATGATCAGATCGGCATGCTTGGCCGCAGCTTCTGCTTTCATCCTGAGAATAGCCTCTCTGCGGGCTCTTTCCAACAGAATTTCATAGGATCTTACTCGTCCACCAAAAATTGTCCTGAGAGAAGCCAAAAAAAGTTTCAAATAATCTGAAGCTATTGTGACGCTGCCCACACATAAACAGGAATCATGGATTTCAAGATTGGAATGATCTTTTTTGAGATTGGTGGTTTTGATTTTTTTCAGAATATTTTCACGTTTGAGTATAGACTTTTTATGGAGATATTCAAGGCAAATGCCTGTAAGACCAAAAAACAGAACCAGAATAAAAGGAGATAAAAAAATCAGCGGATAAATCCAGATCATTGGTTTTCTCCATAAATAACAGCTGTACCATAAACAAAAAGTTCAGCCGCTCCCTGCATTACGGAAGAGGTGGCAAATCTGACATTGACAATCCCATTTGCACCCATTTTTTTGGCATCGTCTATCATGCGTTGGGTTGCCTCATCACGAGCTTCGCTGAGAAGTTCGGTATAACCTTTCAGTTCACCTCCAACCAGATTTTTGAGTCCGGCCATGATATCTCTTCCTATGTGTTTGGCTCGAATTGAATTGCCCTGTACAAGACCGAGGTATTGTTTAATTGTTTTCCCGGGTATTATTTCAACATTGGTCAAATAAATATCTTTATCCATTTTATTCCCTTCATTCTTAAAATTTTAACAACCTGTCCAATTAATTATAGTGACCCTACGGAGAATCGAACTCCGGTTTTCGGCGTGAGAGGCCGATGTCCTTACCGCTGGACGATAGGGCCAGCCTTTTTCGGAAAATGGCTCGGGGATAAGGATTTGAACCTTAACTGCTGGAGCCAGAACCCAGAGTCCTACCATTAGACGATCCCCGAACAGAGCTTAAACCCGAACCTGAATACTCTGCCAGATCTTGAAACCGGGGAAACTCGATGATCTTTATTTACCCAAATGGGCCAAATGTCAAGTATGAAAACAGGTAATAAAACAAAAATTCCCTTTTTTTAAAAAAATCAAATGGAATTTAAAAAGTTGAAACTTGAGGTGAAGTCCAGATTAATTTAGAAAATGGGTTCATCTTCTTGATTATCTTGTGGTGTTTCTACATGCAACCTGGCTTCGAGTTGACCCAGAGCTTCTTTGATGGAATTGAGAGACTGATGGGCAACATTTCTGTCTTGTTCGATGAAAGATCTGGAGGATTTCAATTTTTCTTCAAAACCTTCGTTTTTGGAATTAAGATCATCGATGGTTGATTCATTTTTCATCTTAACCTGTTCCAGATTGAACACCTTCTCTTCAAACTCAGATTTTTCATTTTCAAGTTGGGAAATTCTGCCGTTAAGTTCATCTTTTTCTTGCTGATGCTTGTTGTTTAACTCATTGATCTGCTGCTCATGTTCGGATTTGAGGTTATTAATTGCTTCTTCGTGCTCAGATTTGAGATTATTAATTACCTCTTCATGTTCGGATTTGAGGTTGTTAATTGCTTCTTCGTGCTCAGATTTGAGATTGATCAACTCGCCGGTATGTTCATTATTCAACTTCTCAACTGTTGAGGAATGCTCGGACTTGAGATTGTTAAAGGCTTGCTCGTGCTCGGACTTAATCTCCTGAATACTGTTATCGTGTTCAGATTTGAGCTGGTTGTTCTGATTTTCATGTTCATTTTTTTGAACTTCAAGCTCTTTTTCTTTTTCCTGTTGCAGTAAATTCAACTTCTGGGCATTTTCTTCGTTCAGTTCTTCTATCTTTTTATTAGTTGCAGCAAGTTGACCTGTAATTTCATTGTTTTTCTTGTTAAGATTTTCAACATCTTCATTTAATTGAACTTTGGCTTCTGTCAATTGTGATATTTTATCATTGGCCTTCTGGAGTTTTTCGTCAAGATCTACCTTTACTTGTTCCAATTCCAGAATCTTGCCGTTGAGGTCAGCTGTTTTACGATTAAGATCTCTGATTTTCTTTTTCTTTTCCAGAATAAGTTCTTCTTTTTCTCCCAGATCATCATTGAGATCAATCAATTTTCGTTCTTTCTCATTGATTTCCCGTTTCAGTCTAAGATATTCTCGCTCTTTGGAAGTTCCAGAGCTATCACCGGAATTTTTCAGATCATTCAACTCCCTTTTCAGATTATCCCTTTCTTTTTGAACCTCTTCGAGTTTTTTAATCAATTGTCCATCTTCTTCCTCATCGGCTATGCCTTCGAGTCCAAGAGATTCAGATAAGGAAACTTGATTACTTTCATCTGCGGCGTCCTGAACTTCTTCCTCTGCTTCTTCAACCGAAGGCTCATCAGAAACTGGATTTTCTATATTGGTGGGCAGATCTTTTTCAAAACCTGCATCTGTTTTTTCTTCATCTCCAAACATTGAATCAACAGCATCTACTTCTTCATTTATATCTCCACCTGAAAAAGCATCATCAATTATGTTGTCAAAGGCCGCACTGGTCTCACGATCGAGATTAATATCTTCTTCTTCCTCTTCCATTCCCTTTACTATGTCGTCAAAGGAATCAAAATCATCAAGGGATTCTTCTTTTTTTGCACTTGCAGCCAGCATCTCTTCAAATTTAGCGTTGAATTCCTCTATCTCAAAAGGTTTTAATAGATAAGCTTCTGCACTGTGCTTCAATTCTGCATATTTCTTGAAAGTTTCCTCGGTGGCTTTTTCCGAAGTTATCATAACCGGAATATGTTCCAGTTTTTCATTCTTCTTCATTCTGTTACAAACAGCATAACCACTCATCTTATCAGCTTCTGCACACACAAGAACTGCTGTTGGTACAGTATTCTTTATTTCCTGCAGACCTGAGACGCCATCTTCTTTTATGGTTACTTCATATCCAACCCCGGAAATAAAATCCCCCAGTAATTTGGCTGTAGACGCAATGCTTTCAATAATAATGACATGACCTTTTGACATAGATGCCTCCTAAAAGATGAGGAAAACGAGAACTGATTATATGTAAATTATGTAATATAGTTTATATATTCAATAACTTGCAAAATATACAAGTTTTAGGCCAATTAAATAGAATTTAATCTGATGGAGTTTAAAGCAATCAAATTTCTGAGAATTGCTGCTTAAAAACACAAATAAAACCAAAACCAGGCTGATAATTAAAAGAGGGTTCTCAAAACAAAATACTTTACAATTCAAAGTTTTACAACACCGAAAAGTGCTTAACTTTTCTTTATCGAATAAATTAAGGCCTTTGAAAGATAAATAGTTTCCATCTCAAAAAGGAAAGTCACCGTCTGTGACTAGAAATTTGAATTGATCTCCTTTGTCATAACTTCTTGAAATAGTATCAAGTATGTTGGCGAAGTTACTTTGCGCATCTTAGGCAAACTTCTTGAAATAGTGGCAACTATATCTTCAAAGTTATTCCGTGCATCTCAATCCAATTTCTTTACCAGCCAATAACACCACTTCTGGGATGGGAACTAAATAGAAAAAAAGCAGATTGCAATTTTAGACAGATTACGCCTTAAGGGTTTTATTACCAAATAATTTATCCTTAAAATTCAGGATATATCTTAACCCCTTATCGTGTCAATGCTCCATTGTAACTGTTTAAAAACTATATGATAGTTTTATGTTTTCGGGAGGAACTTTTATTTTTTTTCTTATTTGTTTGGCTTTTTTGGAATTTTTTAAAGTGAAATAGAGGTGATATTCCCCTGAAAAAAGATCAACCTGATGAAAAAATTTCTTTTTCTTCAACTGAAATTCCCCTTTCCAGATCGTTTCTTTTTGTTTATTTGTTATCTTGCCGGTCAATTGGTAATTTTCCTCTGGAGAGAAATTGCGAATACGATGTTCAAAAATTACTTCTACCGGCAGCTTTTTATGGACAAAATTGTAAACAACCCATCCTAGACCCATAAATAAAACAAGCAGGGGTAATTTCTTTTTGAGGAGGGATTTCCACTTTGATTTATTCATATTTTATTGATTTTTCCGAGATTGTAAACATTGCAGACAGGAATTATAAAACACTGAAGATCTGTCCCAAAATGACTATAGTTGATATATCAACTATGCTGATAAAATTCAGCATCCTTTCAACAAAAACATAAAAGCTTTGAATCTCGGATCATTGATTATTATTATTATTACCATCTGAATCGTCAGGGTTGTAATCGTTGTAATTGTAGGGATACCAATTTCCATCTTCCCCGTAATATCCCTGGGGATAATTGGTGTTATCATAGGGATACCAGTTACCGTCTTCTCCATAATATCCCTGGGGATAATATTCACCTGACTGGTTATAATAGTTGTCATACTGGTTATTTTCCCCAGTGGCCGTATTTTGGGTGTCTCCCTTGTTCTGGACTCTGTCGTCACTTTGGTATTGGGAGTAGTCGTAGGGATACCAATTGCCATCTTCCCCATAATATCCCTGGGGATAATTGGTGTTATCGTAGGGATACCAATTTCCATCTTCCCCGTAATATCCCTGGGGATAATTGGCATTCTGCTGATAATAATCCCCCTCCTGGCTATTTTGAGTATTATTGTTTTCCTGTGATTTATCAACCGGTTGGTAATAACCTGAATTATCCTGCTCGTAATAGCCTGAATTCCCCTGCTCGTAATAGCCTGAATTGTACTCCCCACTATCCTGATAACCACTGTAGGCATCATAATTCATATCGGCATTGGAATCCTTGATTACATCACCTTCGTTGAACAGAACCTTGGAACTGGTATCGTTGGGTGCACTTGAATTTTCTTCTACATAACCTTTGTTATCAATGGAGCCGGACAATTCGAGTTTGCGGGAAACTGAATGATCGCTGTGAAGGGAATGAGCCCCTGTATTGACACTGACAGTTCTTCCTTCTTCGGAACTGGTATCATCATGGTCGTACAATACCGGCTGGGATGTTGCAAAAATTTCGGTTTTATTGCTGCTTTCCATGATCAAATCATCAGCATCAAGTTCTTCTACATCATCGTCATCAATAATCATGAGATCATCGGCATCAAGCTCTTCTATTTCTTCCTCTTTTTCACTTTCATCATAAACAGAAGGAAAGTTGTCAAAATCCTTTTCATTGATTGAAGTGAACTTTTTAATCAATTCAAAATTGTTGCGTTCATCTTTTTTGAAGTGCTTACTTATAAACCTTTGCACCTTGGAGGTGCTTCCCATGGCGCCCATTTTGAAGGAAACCCTTTTAATGGCTGAACCAAACTCATCGGCTGTGGAATATCTTTCATCTCTGTTGTGAGCCAGTGCTTTCATGACAACTTCCGCCAGTGAATCTTCAATATCTGGACGAACATCACGAATATCGGGATAATCTCCGTTGACAATCTTGCGTAAATTATCCATATCATTGGATTCATTGAATAAAAGACGTCCGGCAAGCAATTCCCAAAGACCTATTCCCAGGGAAAAAATATCTGATCTATTGTCAAGTTCTTTGCCTTCAAGTTGTTCCGGGGTCATGTAGCCAAATTTGCCTTTGACAATCCCGGCCTGGGTTTTGGTGGCTCTTTGAGCAGCCTTGGCAATTCCAAAGTCAATTAATTTTACGGCTCCTTCAAAGGAAACAAGAATATTGGCCGGGGTAACATCTCTATGAATGATATTAAGTGGACTCCCCTTTCTATCTTTTAGAGAATGAGCATAATCAAGACCGTTGCAAACTTCGCTTATCATGTGCAGAGCAATGTTTATCGGAATCTGCTTATTTTGTTTCCACAGACTTCTGGCAATATATTTGATACTGAGCCCTGAAATATATTCCATTACCTGATAAAAATCATCGTTGATTTTTCCAAATTCATAAACTTGGCAGATGTTGGCATGTTGCAACTTGGAAACTATTTTTGCCTCATCAATAAACATGATGACAAAAGATTCATCTTCACCGATATGAGGAAGGATTTTTTTGATTGCCACATATTTTTGAAACCCTCCAACTCCAAATCGCTTGGCCAGAAAAACTTCTGCCATTCCACCTGTACTGATGTGGTTGAGCAAAAGGTATTTTCCAAATCTTGAAGGGAAGTTATGTTTTCCTGAAATAGTTGCACCTGAAAATAATTAACTTGAACAAAGTTGATTCTGGCTAATTGTAATTTAATAAACCAACAAAACCTGAACTAACATTCAAGGTTAATCATAATATTAGAAATATCAATAAATAAAATGAGTTTGGAGCGGTTCAACTGATAGAATAAAAATTCAGACGATCTGTCAAATTGTCAAAAAGAAGTTTTGGAAGGAAATTGGAACACAATTCCCGGACATTTTTTTTCCAATTGTCTTCCCTGGCACTTTACTCCAAGATGACAATTTAACCAGTTGAACAAAAAGGAATTGGTTTTTATCTTTGCTGTTGAAACAGATTCTTTTCCTAAACTGGATTTTACCACATTTTCTATTTGATCAAAATAGTATTCTATCACCTGCAGAGGCAGATTGTCATTTCCAGAAAAACTGTTTGCAATTTGCAGATAAGTATCAACCTGGGGATGATTAATTTTCTTTTTCAGCATAGTATCAACTCTTCTTTTTTCTTGAGGCAAAAGAAAACCTCTGCAGATTATTTCTTCCAGTTTTTTGAGCTTATACTGGTATTTTCCGGTACTGGACAAATACCAGGCAGGAGTAAACTTGCCTTTCAGATTATTTTTAACTCGATTAAACAATGATTTGACAGATCTGTTTGCTGCAAATTTTTTTGAAGCATGGGCATTGGCAATCCAAAAAGGAATACGATTAAAATCAGGAAACTTTACTGCTCCCTGATCTCTGTTTCTGGAACCAAGCTTTAAAAGCCCAGGTAAAACGGTAAGTAGAGACATCTTTTTTCTGCAATTTATCTGTTCTATATCCTTACCTTTTATCTGCAAACGAGCAAAGTGAGGCTTTTCTCCTTTCCAACTCAAATAGACGATTACCGGAGATTTTCCATTTTGAGCAACGGTTATTCTTTCTGCAAATTCTGTAAATTGAGCTTGTGAAACCTTTGATTTCAAGTGGAGCCATACCAGATAAGGTCTTTTTAAATAGTTTAAGCTTTCAAACATCAATTTGAATCTGTCCCTGGTTTTCTTCGCCAGAGGAAAAGGCAGGGGAAAACCAAATCTGGAGCCGGCAGCCAACCAGGGATTTTTGGAGGAAAAGGCAGGGGAAAAATTGTACAGATTGTAATTTCTTTCAAATTTTATAATTTCGGGAACTGTCTTTCCCTGGAAATGAAGATGGGGATAATATACAGCTCTGATCCCCCAGTGATTACCAGTAAAAAAAGAAGCCAGGATCAACTGTTCATGAGGAGAGGGCAGAACAACCTGTTCATAATTGGCTGCTGCGGGTATATCTGCAACTTTGCCAGCAGATTGGGTGATAATGATCAGGGAACTGTCTGCTTTCAGGTTAAATCTTTCTATCTTGTCATTTTCAGGGATTGAAATTGTTTTTTCGATTTTTCCCTGGGTGTCTTTACTTTGAAATATGATGTAAGATGCAAGAATATTTTTTGATTTCAAACTTCGGGAATCCATGTCTTTAATTTTGTATTTGGCAATGCCAGCAAAAACCGCTCCCAGCAATAAAATAAAAGCAACCGGTTTGGGAGTTGCCAGAAAAGACAGACCTCTATTCTCTCCTTTCTTTTTGCGAATCAGGATACGAATCAGAATATTGAGCAGAAAAAACCCTCCGAGGGCAATAATCTGGGAAAATCCTTCCCAATAAAACCCATTATTAAAATACAAAATTCCCAGCCAGTTCATGGCAAAGGCAACAGACAGACAGATTAAAACTACCAACATCAATGATGTTTTGGATCTGTAGCCGGAGATCAATCTGCTGACAAATTCAACCAGGTGAGAAGAACTGAAATAAAAGAGGCCGATTGTTCCGCCAACCCCCAATAATTTCCATTTATCTGCCAATTCAACCCTGGCCAGAAGAAAAATCAACAAAACCATAAAAACCAAGCCAAATATCTTGCCGATGAAAAGCTCTTTATCTTTCCTGGTTTCGGTGAATTTATTACCTGCCGCTATTGTCAAACCTGTAAATATTCCGACTATCCCTCCAATCATGATACCACCTGCCAGATGGATAGAAATAATTGCAAAAAGCCAGGAAAATCTATCTTCATGCAGGACAAACTTGATTAGATCCGGCAATACCAGAAAAAGGCCGCTGAAAAGTCCAAGAGACAAACCTCCTGTTAATGAACGCCTGATGGGATTTCTGTTATCTGTCATTATATCATTTCTCCAGGGATAAACTGCTTGCAATCAACTGTAACTGACAACTCAAAAGCTTGTTGTGTGGGTGATATAGTTACCCTTTCAGAATGGAAACTATATAAAAAAACAGAAAAAACGGGTAGTCTGAGAATGATTCAATGATTCTTGGTTATTACTGAAATTCCCATGCAGAAGCTTCCTGAAAAGTACAGGAAAACGATTTTTTATAAACAGGACCTTCGGGATGCAGAATCGATTGATACAAGACCAGACGATTTATTTCAAACTTTAATTTTCTGCTCTGAGGCAGTTTGATCATTTTTTCTTCAAATTCAAGTAAACTGAGATCTCTATTTCTTCTTACCCGACCTAAAGTTAGATGGGGAATAAAAGGCCTTTTACTCATTTTTTCTTCAAATTTATCTCGCAAACCGACCGTAATTTGTTGCAGTTGGTTTATTTGCCCTCCAATTTTTCTTATAATAACTTTGATTTTTTGAGGAGAACCGAACCAGCTTTCTTCATGCAAAAATATTTCAAATTGCTTTTGTTTTGTGCAGATCTCTTTCATCACTTCTGAAATTTCCGTAACCTTTTCCCGTTTCTGGTTTCCCAAAAAGACCAAAGTAAGATGGAAAATGTTGCTTTTATTGAAATGGGGTCTTCCCACCCATTTGATTCTGTCCCTGCCCAATTCATCTGCCAGCAGATTCTGCCTCTTATTGAGCATGTCAGTGATTTCAGAAGGAACAGGTATTGCAATAAATAAACGCAAAGTTTCCATGATTACCTTTAATAGTGGAGGAAAATCGGAATTGAAATCAGAGGTTGATGGATAATCTTAGCGACTGCTTTGTTATAACTTCTTGAAATAGTAGCAATTATGTCTACGAAGTTATTGTGCGCTTCTGAGGCAAACTTCTTCCCCAGCCAAAAACCCCCATTCTGGGACGGGAACTAGGTAAGCAAATTATAAAGGCCTGAATAGAAAAGAAAAAGACCGACCGGTGCAATAATAGAGCTTAAAACCACCCTTTTTTTTATTTTACTGATGAATAAAGTATGAATACCCCAGGCCAAGGCCCAGTTACCAATAACAATAAGAAAAACTCCAAGCATTTTGCTGCTTATTCTTTTTCTTCCGGATCGTTCTCTGTAAAAATTGCTTCCAGTTCTTCTTCGACTTTTTCTACTTCTTTGTCTTTAACTACTGAAAGCTCATTTACAATCAGGGATCTGGAAGTTTCCAGCATTCTTTTTTCTCCGAAGGATAATGTTTTTTGAAATTTAAGCAGGGAAAGATCTCTGTATACTTCAGCCACATCAAAAATCGAACCTGTTTTTATTTTCTCGACAAATCCTCTGTATCTTCTATTCCATGTCTGTTTATCGAATACCACATCTTCTTTATTGAGAATCTCCATCAGGGTTTTTATTTCTTCTTCATCAACAAGTGCTCTTATTCCCACTTCGTTTGCTTTGTGGATAGGAACCATGATCTTGATATCGGTTTCAAGCATATTGAGCTCATAAAAAGTAATGGTCTGATTACTGAGTGTTTTCTTGTTGACCCCCACAATTTCAGCTACGCCCTGACCGGGATAGGCGACTTTATTACCAGTTTTGAATTTTGGTTTTGCCATTATAAACTCCTGAATAGATGTTCCGGATATAAACCTTATTTGGAAATTTGCCTGAAAACAGGCGAGTAGAAAAACGAAAAAAAACCTTGTACCCCAGATAAAACTGGAACTGGTCTGCCTTACACAAAAAAACCACAATCAATCCCTGATGCAGGATCTGCGAACTCAGAAGCATTCTATCAGATTAATGCCTCAATTGTTCGGAAGGGTTTGTGATGGGAACATACTATAATAAAAGTTGTTCTATCTCCAAATTAAAGCTGAAATATATCCCGTGGTATTCTATTTCATCACCCACAATTTAGCAACAAAATTTTAATCAATTGTAATCCATTGATATGATAACACTTTACATCATTTGACCATATAATGTATGAGTTCTTACTTCTAATATTTTAACATCAACTATCTGATTAACAAGTTCTGAAGGTACCAGATCACCATTAAGTTTGAAATTTACAAAAATATTCTGAGGTATTCTGCCTTTGGCTTCATCTCTGCTTCGGCGGGATTTTCCTTCTACCAGTACCTTGCAGATTTTCCCTGAAAACCTTTCCAGATTAGTAGAGATCTGATTTTCAAACATGGTCTGCAAACGCACAAGTCGGTCTTTTTTTATTTGTTCAGGAAGATGGTTCTCCATTTTTTCTGCTGCAGTGCCTTGCCTTACTGAAAATTTGAAGGAAATCATGCCATCATAACCAACCTGCTCAACCAGAGAATAGGTTTCACCAAAATCTTCTTCACTTTCCCCAGGAAATCCAACAATTACATCGGTGGTGAGAGAGATATTTTCAATCTGTCTGCGTAATTCATGTACTAATTCCAAATAGTGTTCTCTGTTATAGTTGCGATGCATTAATTTAAGAATTCTGTTGGAACCTGATTGTAAAGGAAGATGAAACCAGGGCATGAGTTTTGGCGTAGAAGCCATTGTTGAGATGAGTTGTTCAGATAAATCTTTGGGATGAGAGGTGGTAAATCTTATTCTTTCAACTCCAAAAAGAGCAGCAATTTTTCCGAGAAGATCGTAAAATGTAACCTCCTTGTAATGATAAGAATTTACGTTTTGTCCCAGTAGAAATATCTCTTTTACTCCTTTTTCGGCATAAACAGAAATTTCCTTGAGTATTTCGTCTACAGGTCGGCTCCTCTCCGGACCTCTGCCGTATGGAACAACGCAATAAGCACAAAAATTATTGCACCCTTTCTGGATAGGAATAAAAGCACTTACCCCGGTTCTTAAAGGATTAGCTTGCAGAAATTCTGGATTATCAACCTTGAAGCCAGTTCTGAGAAAGTGATCTCTGTTCAGACTTTCTTTGTCAGTTTGATTTGCCAAGGCAGGGAGTTCTTTGTACCAATCAGGACCAATAACAAAATCAGCACCTTCCGAAAACAAAGAATCTCCTTCTATTTGAGCAACACATCCTGTAATAATAACTTTAAGCCGAGGATTTATGTTCTTGGCATGTTTTATGTGATTAATAACTCTCTGTCGGGGTTTGTCCCTTACAGAACAAGTATTCACAATATAGATATCTGCTTGTTCGATCTTGTCTACAAATTGATGGTCTTCTGTCAGCATCATCTCTTTGATTCTGGCAGAATCGTAGACGTTCATCTGACAACCATATGTTTTAAGGAAAAATTTCATGTTTAAATACCCAGTTATCTGCAAAAAAAAACAGGTCTGCCGTCGCAAATCCACAACAGAAAAAGAACTTTACCAAATAAGTCATCCTGCTGATAAAAAACAAAAAGCTGTAAAAAAATGGAGAAACCTGTTTCCTGTAACTCAATTCATATTCATTTTATTTCTCTTTTCTGGAGAAAGTTGCAAAAAACAATCAGAGAAACCGGTCTCAGAAGAAAAAAATATGGAAAGAGTTGATAATAAAACTATTATTGTTCCCAAAGATTATGTTTCCAGGAATTTGATAGAATTTCAAATTAACTTTTTGAAAGCCTTGAAAAAAAGGCAATGGACAGAAATAAAACAATATATCTTTGGAGAGGGAATAATTA
>JAQICJ010000148.1 GCA_027858615.1 Deltaproteobacteria bacterium | reverse complement strand
TCCAAACCTTGAATTCTTTTCGTTGGTATCAGCTATGATAAAATCAGACCAGGAAAAGAAATCCATTCCGTAACCAAGATAAAAAGTCCAGGGTTTTGCCATTGCAGCGGCTGCAGTATAACGCAGTCCGATATTTCCATTTTTATTGATATTAGGAAAAATTGAATTTCGAGATAAAGTCTTAGGACCAGATACAGAATTATCTTCTGCTTCTTTAGTTTGTTTATCTGTCAACTTAGTTTTATCGTTGTCAACTTCAGTTTCATTTTTTTTGGGGGAAGTATCAGTGTGGACTGGCTTGGTTACAACTGTTTCAGATTTTTTATCTTTTTCTTTTTCTTTTGCCAAAGCAGCAAAAGATGATTTTTCCGATTTTTCTTCTTTTTTAGTTTCATTAACTGCTTTATTCTGGGCAACAGCAGGATTTAACACAAAAGTTGAAAATAATATTATTAAAAGGGAATAAACCGCTTTCATTTTTACCTCCACATAATGGTAATATATTTTGGGATGGGAACTATTTAAGTTTTTTTAGCATATATTCGTGAAAAATAAAATTGTATTCTGCAAGTAATTTAATTTACTTATCGAGCACACCGAAAGCCAAGTTGAGGTGCAAAAAATTCTGCAGGGATCAATTGCCTGATTGTAGTTCGGATACTGTCAACACCATCTAGACAGGAACCTCCTCTGATAACATGGATTATATCTTTATTATCTTTTATTTCAACCGCTTTCAACTGTTGATAACCTGCTTTACTGCCTTTTGGATCGTTAACTTTATCCCAGGAATTTTTCAGGGTTGCAGTAAATTCCCAGACATTTCCCACCTGATCCATGGTTCCATAGGGAGATTTCCCCTGCAAACAGGAACCAACAGGCTTGGGGTTCGATGAAGAACATTGCTTGAAAACAGCTTTTTTACAATCAGGAGGAGATTCTCCCCAGGGATAGCGTCTGGCGTCTGTTCCCCGGGCTGCTTTTTCCCATTCGAATTCTGAAGGCAGACGCTTATCAGCGTATCTGCAATAACGGGTAGCGTCGTTAAAAGTAATCCCTCGAACCGGGTAATTATCTCCCAATTGCTTTTCTATCCTGGGTAAAGAACAAATTTTGTCCTTTACACATTTATTGTATTCTCCCCAGGTAACTTCATGCTTGTCCATAAAAAAGCTGTCAACAAAGATCCTTTTTTGTGGTTTTTCTAACTTCCCGCCTCCTGTATTGCCAAGATAAAACTTGCCTGCAGGGATATAAACCATGCCTGCAGGTGCTTTTTTGGACGTTGTAACAGGAACCTTTTCCAGATCAACGCATTTGTGTTTGAGACATATTCTTCCTGTACTACACTGGGAATTGGAAACACACTCGCCCCAATTTTCTGAATAAACTACTTTTTTTCTCTCTTTACATCCAAATATCAGGAAAAACAGACTAAAAAGAAATATTTTCAAAACAGTCCTCTGAAAAACTTGCATTGTTGGAACAAAAATAAACAAGTAATCGCTTTTCAAAAAAAATTAAATACTTTAATTAAGATCTTTTCGGCGAACTTCGTTCTGGGCAAACTGACGACTTGTGCAGGGAGTTGAAGTAACCAGAGGAGGAGAAATAGAATTATCAAGGGTTCCGGTACAATCAGGTGCCAGCAGTTCATTTTGACATTCTGCCGACTGGGGACCCTGAACAGGATCGTAATTGTATTCTATACAAATTCTCAGGGGTTGGCTGATGCCCGTATTGCCTGCATTATCATTAGCTTTAACTGCAGCACAAGTCCAGCCCTCGGAAATATTGTTTGCCATGGAATCAAATTGGATCCCCCCACAAATTGTGGGACTGGTGGAATCTACTGGAGGAAGGGTGTAAATAGCTGGTTCAGACATATCAAAAGTGTACCAGATGGCAGTGGTCATATCTCCTGAGAGTACAGGACAAAGGGGATCCGGAGGATCTGTATTATCTCCTGGAGCCTGACAGCCGATACTCAAATTGGGCAAGGAGGGATCAACTGTGAAATCAGCGCTCCCGTTGGGATCAATTTTATTCATCTGCAACATAAGAGTTTCCAGTGGACTGCCCGTGAGGTGGACAGTAGGAACAAGTTCGGGGTTGATACTGTCACAGATGCCGTCACTGTTGGAATCGACAACCAAAGGCTCGTCGGTATCGTCGAGGATGTATAATTCAACTGTAGAATAATTTACCAGAGAAAGGGGAGTATATACACTACCGGGAGCATAATTGCCCTGATCTTCAACCCTCGCTCGCATCCAGAACAATTGAGGAACAACCTCCATATCATCAACTGCACTTTTTCCAACGGGATCAAACTGCCAAGAACAACTGATGAACCCGTCTGCGTTTTCTTCGGCCAATCTAAAGTTTTCGGGAGGATCCATGCTTACCAGGGGGGAGGTATTGTCTAAAGCAATTTCAAACCCGATTGAAGATTCATTTTCAAGTTGATCTGAAGCAAAAACCTGGAGCGCGGGCCAGACAAAATTGCCAGGGAGAACAGAGGTATCAAAAGAACCAGTGTAGGAATCGGTTCCTTGCACTTTGGCAAGAGATATTTCGTAACTTAAATCATTGTTGCCGATTATGGCAAATACAGATGAGGTTTGAACACCAGCCGGATCATTGACTTCCGCTTCAACTTGAATGATGCCTCCGATAATCTCCCCGGGGGAATGGGAAAGGATCGAAATAACAGGTCCGCTGTTGTCAATTGTAAAATCAATTTGTCTGGTGGTACTGTTAGTCAAAGAATTGAAAGCATTTAAAATAATTCTTTTTTCACCTGTCAACGGTGGAGAAAAAATGGAATCTTCAAAAACAATTTCAGCATTGTAGGTAACTGAAAGGGGATTGCCGTTTGCTGTTTCAGTTGATTCATTGTCTACCGTTAACTCGATTTCGACATTTCCAATAAAACAGGTGGTATCTCCGGGAATAACCCCATCGTTGTCATAAACAGTAAAAGAAAGATTTAGGGCGCCGTGATAACGACCATTGTCTTCCGGAGAATGGACTGTAAAAGTGGGGCCCTTGTCAAGATTAAAGGTGCGATCGGCATATGAAGTCCTGCCTTGAACATCCTTGGCTGTAATCCTGAAAGTGGTATCTCCGTCAGGGATTTCGGAAAGATCGATTGTCACCATAAATCCTTTGTCTGTTGTCGGATCCACAGTCATTGAAAATTCATTCCCCTCAACAGTCACCGTTACAGAACTATAATCCACGCTTGAACTGCCAGATACTATGACAGCTTTAATTTTAAGAAAATCGGCACTTATAACTTGTTCTGCCTCAGGATTGGTTATGGTGATTTCGGGACCTTCGGGGTCTGCATCCGGAACATCTGGAAGAACAATGTGATCTTGAGCACTGTCTGCGTCAACTCCCGAATCGTTGGGAGGAACCGGATTGTATTCGTCATCATTTTCGCATCCCAGAGAAAAAACCAGGAAAAAAATAATTGTCAGAATTTTAAAGCTATTTTTCATAAAAACACCTCATTGATAATATAGTTTACATTTCCCTGTTTTGGCAAATAATTTCTTGGTTTCAACTGATAAAATACTGATTTGTTCAAGAATATTTGTTCAAGAATAATGGAGTAATTTAAAGTTTATGCTTTAGGGAACACAATTAAGGTGACTAATTTGAAACACCCCTGTGTATTTGCAAAAATTGGTTTAAAAAGCAGGAGAAGCTAAAAGCAGAAGGATTGTTTTATACATACTTTTGACAACTATCACACCAATTACGTTGATATTGTTGGATATATCGAGTTGGTCCACCGCAGGTAGAACACCTGTTGGCCTGAGGCTGAGCCTGTTGCTGTGGCTGGGGTTTTGGTTGAGCTTGCTGCTGCTGTGGTTGAGCCTGCTGCTGTGGTTGAGCCTGTTGCTGTGGTTGAGGCTGTTGTGGTTGCTGGCCATAGTTGTTGCCTGGCTGAGCGCCCATTGCCTGTCCCATCCCGGAATTTTGGGCTTTTTGAAGCATGTTGTTTGCTTTTTCTACAAAAGAATTGGGGAGAAAGGTTTGAACTCCACCTTCTTCTTTGAAGTTTTTGACATAATACATGATACAGAAAATAAATGTCGGCAAAAGAGTAAGAACAGAGGAAAGAGCAAAATCAAAACCGCTGCCTTTGAACTTGAAAGTAAAGAAAATGCGAATGAGCTCTGAAAGTTGCAATAAAGCAATAAAGCCAACAAAAAATACAGCAAGTGCATAAAAAAGTTTACGGGGAACAAAATTCTTTTTGACGTCCAATTTGACCAGAATGAATTCCACGATGACTATAACCAGAGTGTAGCCAATGAATATAGGCAAAGATGCTTTGAGACCGGCTCCTATTCCTACTGGACTGCTGAAAATTTTTCCGACAAAAGTATTGAGAAAATAGGTTACAGACATTATTGCCCCGAGGAAAAAGGACAATTGGATGGAATAAAGGACAACCTTGAGAAAAAGTAGTTCATCTTGTTTTTCCTCATCTTTGTCTTTTTGAATCAAGTAAGCCAAAACAAAGAGACTCGGAATAAAAATAGCTGACATCATTCCAAGGTAAAAAGGTTTTGACATAACTTCGCTCATCATTTTGCCGATATTCAACCCCATTCCTCCAAGACCTCTTCTTGCAAAAGCCAAAGATAATTCAGAAAAAGAACTCAAAACAGTTAACATGTTATTCCACCTTTCTTGTGCAGATTATTGGAAGATTTTTTAATCACCAATGGATTCCCATCCCCAAATCATACTGTGTTGCCAGCATTGGAAGAAGCAGGAACCAATTAAAATTTCTGACACTTAATTTGCCAATAATGACTTGAAAAAAATATATAAACCATATTTAAAAATTTTATCAAAATTTATTTTGAAAATTTAACAATTTTAGCACTTATGTACAACTGTTTTTGTAAAATTTTACATTTTATTTTAAACCTGACCCTGAATGGAGGAACGGATGGGAACTAATTAGTTCCCATCCGAAAAAGGAAGGTCATTGCCTGAACATGGAATTTTACTTCATCTGCTTTATCGTAACTTCTTGAAATAGTATCTACTTGGAGTTCTCTGCGCATCTGAGGCAAACTTCTTACTCAGTCAAAAAAACCCATTCTGGGACGGGAACTACTTAACAATAATGTATCGGCATAATTCAATTGGAAGTTGGACAACCAGATCTTCAAGTTCAAGAATGATCTCATTTTCATTGGATAATTTATTTTTTAC
>JAQICJ010000062.1 GCA_027858615.1 Deltaproteobacteria bacterium | reverse complement strand
AACCAGAGGAAAAACAAACCAAATACATCTGCAACCGATGAAAAAAAACGCAAGATAGCTCTTTCCGGTTCTTTGCTTTACTCTAAGAATACAACTGAAATTGATGATTCAAAATATTCCACTTCTTCATTCAGCGGGTCTGTCGCCTACGGACATTTTTTAAACAAATATTTGATAATAAAGGGAGGGCTTGCATTTTCCTACAGTGTTGATGACGACACCGACGAAAGTTCGGATTTAAAATTTATTTTTGCCGGATTGACTCTCTTTTTCGAGCATTTTTATATTGGCATTGAAGGTGGTATCGGAATAATGGAAAACACTTACAAAGACAGTTACGACGATGAAATTAAATATGAGAGCAACATTAATCTGGTAACCATACCAGCCGGGTTATTGATTTGGATTTCAAAGAATGTGGCTTTGGATATTGGAATCAAATACATGAAAATGTTCTACAAGGATGAAAACGAATCTGGCAATGATGTTTCCGGTACCGAACTTCAAATTGGTTGGATAGGAACCAGAATCTTTTTCTAAAAAAAATTGACAATCTGGTTTAAACTTTGTTTGATTATTACAGAATAATATTACAACAAGGAGATTGTCATGAATTTGGTTACTATTGGGTTGAAATTTAATACTGGTTGTCCTGAATGTAGTGGGGCACTTAACGTTACTAAAATTAAACCGGAAATTTATTGTCCGGCTTGTGAACACAGCAGTAAAATCAGCAAAGAATTGTGGTTTGATCTTCTTTCTGAACAGATTACAAAAGGTATAGGTTTGAAAAATGGGGAAACCAGTGGCATCAAAATGATGACCGGGGAATTTGGCAGTACGATCCATTTTCAGATTACCCGTACCGAGTTTGCCTGTCCTTATTGTGAAACAAATCAACAATCTCAGTTGTTTGAAGCTATAAAAAGGGGACAGAATAATTTTGCCTGCAACCATTGCCAACAAGGTCTATCCTGGCGCCAGCCGCCGTCTTGGCTTCCTAATATCAATAAAAACATCAAATACTTCGCAGGTGAGACTGAACAAACTCGTAAAGAAGTACCCGAAGAATCAGTTCCTTTCAATTGCTACCATTGCGGAGCGGCTTTGAAAATTGACAAAGACCAAGCTCAGGTTGAATGCGAGTATTGCCAGAATACCGCCACCGTTCCTCCTGAAATCAGAACAAAATTGCAAGGAACCAAAATTGTTGGGAACTGGTTTGCTGTTGTGGACTTGGGAAAAGCTCAGGGTATTTTACCAGTAAACAGTTTCAGAATGTTTGATCTTGGAGCTGCTTCCAACGGCGATTTTTATGTTATATATGAAGATTATGGTGATGGGGGCTATGTTCTGCTGCGCAGCAATCGGGAAGGAATGGTATTCTGGTTCAATCACCAAATTCATTGCGTAGGTGATCCGGTAATTCATGTATATCCGGAAAGTGACAATGTTTTGATAATTGATGCCGACGGGAAGCGTTTTTATTTAATATCGGGAAAAGACGGCTCCATAATTGGTCGTTACCAGGGTAATGGGATTTTAACTGAGGATTCTCACTCTTTTGGCAACTCCATTTTTGGAAGTTGTGATTTTGATGGAACTTTTATCTTGAAAAAAACCGATTCTCAAGGCCACCAATATTTCCTGCACCGCTATGATGAAAGTTTCAAGGAACAGCCTTTATGGCCGGGAATGAAAGGTAATCAATCCGGCAATTTTTTCGCCAGAATTCTGGGCAAGACTCCGGGGCCGGTAAAACTAGCCTGGGACGAGCAAATTGCAGTGGGCTGGGATCGAAAATTTTATATCCTCAACAAAGATAAGATGACCCAATATGATGGCCAGGGTAAAAAACTGAACAGTTGCAAGGTTGAACTGGATGATCTTGAATATTTGATAGGATTTGGAGTGGACAAACAAGGAATTGTATATTTGGGCTATCGCTCCCAATTCAAAATTGAAGGCAGAAATCTGGTTCAAATTGCCCGCCAACTACCTGGAGAAAACTTCAAGATCTGGGCCGGACCTCTGTCCAAGGAAAATCCCATCATTATCGGGAATTTACTGGATAAAATAGTTGTTTCCCCGGATGGCAGCTGCCTTATTACCGGGGGAGATTTTGAAGATATAAAAATGATTGATTCCCAAGGCAATAAAGTATTTTTCAACGAATCAATCCGCAGAGAAGACGAAAAAACCTGCAAGAAAATTAAAGCAGCCATGGATCGTTCCAGCAAATTTGACTAAAGCCAAAAACATCCTGATTTATAATGGAAACTATGGTGCTGCCTTCCAAAGCCCCCTCATCAACAATTACAGTGATGGTTGAACCTATCTGTTAATGGATCTGGGGCCGTGGAGGATGCAGATGTTGTTTTTACATTTGGGGACAGTGCTGAGAAGCGGGGCACAATTTATTTTTGGGCAGACTCTCGGACGTTTTTTGCGGTAATATGATTTTAGAGAATATGCTCCTGTTTTATTTATGGGCCAATAGCCGCAAGTATCACAAAAACCATTGCCAAAGCGACGTTTGGCTCTGATCGAGGTACAATCTGAATTTTTTCTACAGCCACAATAACTTTTTTTGAAATTTTTCAACCTGGGAGCACAAAGAACATAGTCACCAGGTAATGTTGTTTGTTCGAGTTGCTGGTGATTTTTATCATAATCATTCGGGCTAGGTTTATTTGCTGTATATTTCTTGTCACTTGGGGCAGAGGGATGAACGGGATCTGAAGACGGTTCGGGCAGCTTTACACTGAAATTAACAACCATGGAGTTGTCTAAAGTATTGGCTGAACTGCTGAACAGTGCTGCGGG
>JAQICJ010000046.1 GCA_027858615.1 Deltaproteobacteria bacterium | reverse complement strand
GGTTGCAGATCAGTTGCAGTTATAATAGATGGTGCCGTTGAAAATTCGGGGGGAGAAGAAGGAAGAATTCCACAAGGTATCGCTGGTACCGGTGCCTTCATAGAATTCAAGATCGGTATTGGCTGAATGTAAGGCTCCAAGGGTGCTGCCACTAGTATATTTCATGCCTGAGGTTGTGCTGATGATATAAAAAGCTGCTCGAGTATTGGTTGGTAAATATACAGAGAAGTAGATGGGAATTGAAGTGGCAATATCAATGCCCATACCGGAAACACTGGTTGAGCCGAGATAAATCCAGGCGCCGGAGTTGGTTTCGTAGCCTTCGTGGGTGCCGAGTTTGTAATAGATCTCGATTTCACGAGTGCCGGTATCCAGATTGGTATCAAAGTGGGTAATAGTGATGTTTTTGCGGGAAACCACATCGAACATTGCTCCTCCGAACCCGTTGTTGTTTGCGTAAAGAGTAGTCATCGGCGCATTGCAGGTGGGAGAGATGTTGTTCTGGCAGTTGTTGTCGCAACTGTCAGAGTTGTTAGTGTTGCCGTCATCGCATTCTTCCCCGGCGCTGGTATTGACGATGCTGTCGCCACAGACGGAGATGGAACAATCAGTGTTGCAGGCAGCCGATTCACCGTTGTCGTCGCAATCTTCTCCGGCGGTGGAATTGATGATTCCGTCGCCACAGATGGCTTCGGTGCAATTAGCGTTGCAGGTAACAGTTTCCCCGGCTCCATCGCAATCTTCCCCGGCAGTAAGGTTGAGGATTCCATCGCCACATTCAGCTTGGGTGCAATTGGAGTTGCAGGTGGCTGATTCGCCACCGTCGTCGCAATCTTCGTTGACATCAATTATGTCGTCACCGCAGTTGGGAATTGTACATTGATCGGAGCAGGTTTCAGTTGCTTCGCTTTCGTCGCAATCTTCCCCGGCAGTGGAGTTGACGATACCGTCGCCGCATTCAGCTTGGGTGCAATTAGCGTTGCAGGTGGCTGATTCGCCAGCGTCGTCGCAATCTTCCCCGGAATCAATGATGCCGTTTCCACAGGCTTTTGACTGGCAATTGGCGCTGCATTCTTCGGTTTCCTGACCGTCGTCGCAATCTTCTCCGGCGGTTGTATTGACGATTTCGTCACCGCAACGAGACAAAGTGCAATTGGAGTTGCAATCAAACGATTCACCGTTGTCGTCGCAATCTTCCCCGGATTCAATTGTTCCGTTGCCGCAACTGTCCTCGCAGATGGAAGGTTCTTCCTCGCAGACCCAGCCGATTTCAATCTGGCAATCTGAACTGCAACCGTCGTTTTCCATTTGGTTGCCGTCATCACACTCTTCATTTTCGTCAATGACTTGGTTGCCACAAAGAGTGCCCTCATTATTGGAACCCTCTGCACAGCCCACCAGCGCCAATAAAACAATTAAAAGCAATAATTTGACAATACCAGATTTCAGCATGAAAAAACCTTTCAGTTGAATGTTCTGTTCGCGATATTATATCATTTATCAAGTTTGAGGCAACTAACTACTTTAAAAACAAAAAAAACAAAAAAATTCCCGATCCGGGTTAGGGATTTACCAATAATCTTTTGAAATAATCTACTGTAATTTTACAATCAGACTAAAAAAGGCAGGAGTTTTCTTTTTTATCAGGTAGGTTATAATCTCTACTCAATGTATTTTATCCTCGAAGCCCCTGAAAAGGTTTTATGACGAAGTATCCAGTAGAAAAAATATTACCTGAATTAAAACGAGTTCTGAACAGTGAAGGCAAAGCTGTATTGAAGGCTCCAACCGGCGCCGGGAAAACTACTATCGTTCCTTTGCGTTTGTTGAATGAAAAATGGTTGGCAGGGAATAAGCAGATAATAATCTTGCAACCGCGGCGGTTAGCAGCCAGGAGTTCGGCAGCTAGAATAGCTTCGCTGTTGGGCGAGAAGCTGGGAAAGACAGTAGGTTATCAGGTAAGGATGGATAGTTGTTTTTCTGATGAAACCAGAATTCTGGTAATAACCGAGGGGATCCTGGTTCGGAAAATACAAAGTGATCCTGCTTTGGATGGAGTAGGGATGGTGATCTTTGATGAATTCCATGAGCGCAGTTTGCAAGCGGATTTATCTTTGGCACTGGTGCTGCAGAGTCATGAAATTCTGCGGCCTGAAATGAGATTGCTGATAATGTCTGCGACCCTGGATACCAAATCAGTGGCCCAATTGTTGGGAAAGGCGCCGGTGGTAATTAGCAAGGGGCGCAGTTATCCCGTTGAGAAAATATATTTACCTGACAAGGTCAAACAACCTTTGCCGGCTCAATGCGCCGAAGCGGCTTTCAATGTGCTGAAAAAGGTTATTCGTGAAGATGAAGGAAATATTCTGGTTTTTTTGCCTGGAGTCAGGGAAATCAAGCAACATCAGGAATTATTGAATCGGTTTTTGTTGAAAACAGGGGAGAAAAGAATATTTGCAGCTCCCTTGTACGGTGCTCTTTCAAAGGAAAAGCAGGATCAAGCGATTTTGCCTCCGGAGCTGGGATGGCGCAAGGTAGTTATTGCTACGAACATAGCTGAAACCAGCATTACGATAGAGGGAATTACAATTGTAATCGATTCCGGGTTGCAACGGATTAGTGTATTCAATCCCCATAATTGCATGAATTCAATGGAAACGGTTTTTATATCACAGGATGCAGCGGATCAACGTAGCGGAAGAGCAGGCCGGCTGAATCCCGGAAAGTGTTATCGGCTCTGGCATCGAAAACAGAAGCTCGATGCAAGCAGGACACCGCAGATCAACACTTCGGATCTGACTCAGTTGATGTTGGAGTTGGCGCTGTGGGGAGTTGTAGAGCCCAGAGAGTTGGAGTGGATCGATCCACCTCCACCTGAGGCGGTTGAACAGGCGGTTGAACTTTTACAGAATCTGGGCGCTTTGGATGAAAGCAGAAAGAACACCATCCATGGAGAACAGTTGTTGTCGTTTGGAATTCATCCGCGGTTGGCTCATATGATGCTCAAGGGAAAAGAATTGGGTTTGGCCTCGCAAGCAGCGTTACTCTCGGTATTGGTGAGTGAAAGAGATATTTTTCGTTACCCCCACAGTCTTTCATCTGATCTTAATTTGCGTCTGGGGATTTTTAAGAACGATAATTTGAATTCAAATCGGATAAACACAAGCAGAGCTAAATATATAATGAAACAGGCTGAGATTTATCTGCAAAGACTCCTGCACCAAAGTTATACAATTAAGGAACAGGAGATAGTTCTTGAAATGACAGGTGTTTTGTTGGCTTATGCCTATCCCGACAGAGTTGCACAATTGAGAAGAGAAGGGGAAAGAAGGTATTTGTTATCAAATGGCAAGGGAGCAAATCTGCATTTCAAGGATGATCAGTTCAATCAGAGTTATCTGGTGGTTTCCAGTCTGGATGATAGAGGAAATGAAGCTCGCATTTTTTCCTCGGCAGGTATTACTTTGGAGCAGTTGCAGACATATTTTCCTGATAAATTGTCAGAAGAAGAGGTTATTTTCTGGGATGAAGATAAAAAAACCGTGATCACCAGGTTGAGGACTAGCTTTAAGGCATTGAAACTGCAAGATAAACCCTATCATGATGCACCCGATGATAAAATATGTCAGACCTTGGCTGCTGGAATCAAAGAGTCGGGGATTTATTCTCTGCCCTGGGATAAGAAAAGCAAAATTTTGAGACAGAGAGTGAATTTTATAAACCAGCAAAAGAACAATTATTCCGCTTTATTACGCGATGTTAATTTGCCTGATTTCCAGGATGATGCATTAAGCAAGCACTTGTCAGAGTGGCTGCAACCATTTTTGAAAAAAATATTTGATTATAAAGGCTTGAATAAGCTGGACCTTTATCAAATTCTCCTGGGGCAGATCAATTGGAATCAAAAGAAAATGCTGGATCTCCTTGCCCCTGAAATATACCAAGTTCCCAGCGGGTCAAAAATTAAAATAGATTATTTCAATGAAAATGGCCCTGTATTAGCAGTTAAGATTCAGGAATTATTTGGATTGAAAACACATCCTTCAATCTTGAGGGGTAAATACAAATTGCTTTTGCACCTTTTGTCTCCAGCCATGAGACCTGTCCAGGTAACCAGTGATCTGGAAAGTTTTTGGCAAAATACCTACTCAATGGTTCGCAAAGAACTCCATGGCAAGTATAAAAAACATTATTGGCCCGAAGATCCCCTGCATGCAATACCCACACGGCGAACAAACAAATATATGAAAAAAAAACCCGATCCGGGTTAGGGAACTCCCCATTTCTTCTTTCCACATCTCTCTGTAATTTTCCAATCTCTCTGCAATCCACAAAAAAACAACTTTTTTCAAAAAAAACGAAAACTTTTTTTCAAAAATTTCGAAAATAACTCCTGAGAACATTTTTTAG
>JAQICJ010000041.1 GCA_027858615.1 Deltaproteobacteria bacterium | reverse complement strand
TCCACTTCGTCGTCATCGCTAATTTGGAGTTCTTCCACCTCGTCGTTGTCCTCAAAGGAAAGTTCAGCCATTTCAGTTGAACTAAAATCCATATTAAAATGAGGTTTATGGTTGGAACTGAGATTTTCTACGAGTTGATTGTATTCTTCGGTAAGATTTTCTTCTTCTATTACTTCATATCCGTCAGATTCCAGTGGAAAGACGGTAGAATCTAACCCAACAGGAATTTCTGAGATAATTTCTCCATTTGATCTTGTGGAACGAGATTCAAGGGTATTTTGTGTTTGTTTGACTTTTTCAATGAACATCAAACCTGTTTGGGATCGAGATTTGAAATTGTGCCACATAGCATTGGTAATATCGATAAAACCTGCCAAAAACAAACGAAAAGGCTGCTCAAGCTCTTTTTTGAGAATATTGACAGTATGGAAATTCCTTGGATTGGCCACAGCAATTTCCAGAACATCGGTTTCGGGATCTTTGGCGAAAGGGAGAACAAGTTGTGCTTCACAAAGCGATTCAGGGAGAGTATTGAGGATTAGTTTGGGAAATTTTTTGCTACCGAGGAAGATAACAGGTATTTCCAGTTGCAGACTTAAAGCCTCCAGCAAAGTTTCTTCAGAAACATAACCCCTTGAGTGGAGAATTCTTCCCAAAATTCCACCCCATTTATTTTGGATCCAGAGGGCAATAGCAAGTTGCTCGGCAGTAATTGCTTTTTGTTTTAATAAAATTTGCCCGATTTTCATATTGATGATCCTGGTTTGAATTTAACTTAAATAAATATAACGCTGCCTGAAAAAAAATGCAATACACTTGTTAGTATCAAACTTATAGTTTTCAAAGCCCCTTTATTGATGAATTACAGTTAAGTTCAGAGAAGTATTATTTGGATCTGGGTGCCCAGCGGGGGAAGAACATGGATACTCCGAAATGGAAGAACATGGTATTTCCCCACATTTTGTCCTTATTGTCGACGATGACCCATTCGTTACCATCGTTACCGATCATTCGGTCACCGTTGGTGTCGAATCCGGCTGAGTTTCTCTTGATGTAAAGCCAGCGGAAATTCATGTTGAAAGCTATCCAACGATTTAGGAAAACATGTACACCGAATCCGGCTTGAGGACCATAGGCAAGACCACCGTTATTCTCATTAATTTGGATATGAAGCATTGCATCCTGAGGAGCATTATTGGGATCGTCGGTGTATTTGTTTAGATCTCCACCTTTGAGCTTGACAATTCCAACTCCAGCAAAGAAATAAAGATCAAAATTGAAGAAAACACTTCCGAATAATCCCATTTTTCCAAATGCCGGGGTATAGGCAATGTGGGGTCCGAAGATCATTTCGATGGAATCGAGGGCATCCATCATGGCATCTTTGGACGGAGTGGGATTGATGTAGGTATTATCTTCCAATGGAACCGGCAGGGTCCTTTGGATTTCATCAGTGAGAGCGCTGTTCATTTCGAATAAGGAATAGTGAAATGAGAAACCGGCACTCAAATAGTCGTTCAGATGGTATTCTGCGTTTATACCGAAAAGAAAACTGTGTTTGTAATCTTGGAGAAAAGAAACTCCTAAGGAAGGTCTGAGTTCAAATCTGCCTGGTAGATAGAGTATTCTTTTTCTGACTGCAGGTTGTCCTTCGAGTGGATCTCCACGTTTTACGGCAAAAGATGAAAATGACGTACATGCAAGAACCAAAAGGAGGAGAAAACTAAATAATTTTTTCATTTATATAATCCTTTCTTCCTTTTATTTGAAAGTGGTATATTCGAAACTGGTTGGATAGAAGATACTCAAACCAATTTGAAATACAATGTTGTTAATAAAACGACTGGCGGAATCGGCTTCACCGTCTTCAGCTGATGCTTGTTGAGGTCCACGATTGGTGTTTTCGAATTTGTCTTGCATCATGTAGTTTCTGACACTGAACCATAAAGTAAGCCATTCGGAAATAAAAACTCTCATGCCTACACCTATTTGAATGGTAATATTAGTGTTTTGCCAAGGTTCATGACCGGCATTACGCGGGATGACTTCGGTTCCGGTAATTCCAACACCACCGGTGAGGAAAATACCCCACTGCAGAATCTTTTTGTTATGAATGGCCATTTTACCGTAGGCAGCTTCATAGGTGGAATTCAGAGTGAAGGAATAGAGATACTGATTTAAAGTTGGCAGTACTCTTTGCTGCAGACCTGTAAGGTAAGCCCTGTCGGTCTGTTGTTTGAGAAAAGCATGACCGCCTACGCCGAAACTCAAAGCATCGGATAGATAGTAGGAAAACTCTCCACCAATCAGGATATGGCGAATCAAGTTGTCGTTCATTGTCATTCCCATATAAGGAATGAGTTCAATACGTTTTTGCTTGAGAATCAGTTTACGGGGCACAACTTTTATATCGCTCCAATAGGTCTTGGAATCCTGATGTTCAGCGCCGGGTTTGGTTTTTGTACCAGGTGCAACTTTGCCCGTAGAAGTCTTTTTCTTTTTTTTGTCGTCAAGACTGCCAAGATCGCTGATATCGTCTGTAAGCAGATCATCGCTACCGCCGGTTATATTTTCAACTTTGCCGGTGGTAGGTGGACCCTCTTCATCTTCAAACTTAATATCACCACCTTTGTCTTTGGATGAATCTTCGAATTCAATCTTTTCTTTTTCTTTTTTGTCCTGAGCTTTAACAAGATTGAGAGCTTGAAAATTCAGGGCAAAAATAGAAATCAAAGAAATAAACAATGTTCTCATCTTTGAACCTCACTAGAATAGATTTAAATCACCACTGTCGAGAAAGAATATAAAAAAAGAGATGAATTAAAATCAAATTTAATTTATCAGCTGCGACAATATCACGTGATAAGTTAGTTATCAACTTAAAAGTATTAAAATTGGGAAATTAATCATGGGTGCATTGTAAATGCTAGAAATAAAAGGTAAAAAAGGCAAATAAGCAGTCGCCAGTATGACAAAAATATTGTCAAAAAACGGAGTTTGAACTCCAAGAAAAAACTAAGTTAAAATTGAGATCACATTAAAAAATGGGAACTGAAATTATAAACTCAAATCAGGAATAAAACTAAACTAAATATCGGATATGTTTGTCAACTTTAAAACATATTTTGCAGCTTTGTCGGTTATCTCCGGTTCGAGACCAAGAAAAGCTGCAATTTTGAAGGGAGTGTCTCCTTTATCGATTCTGCCTTCTTTAACAGAATAGTCCATATGTTTTTTGAGAAAGTTGAGGTCAAATTTGTCTTTGTTCAGACTGGAAGGAAGCTCAAGTCTGCCTATTTCAAAACCCTGTACTCCCGGATGATTGGAAATTTCCCCGATATGTCCCGCAAAAATGCTCAGTGATAAGGAATTGGAAGCAAGTTCGTAATCGATCAGAGCCAGCGATAGAGCCAGCCCGTGTTCCACATCTGTGGTGCGGGCAAATTCATCAAGGAGAAGAAACAAAGGCAGTGGTTGCTGCAGATGATTTTGCAGGTCGGTAATTTCCCTGCCAAAACTGGAAAGCCCTTTTGCCGGGTTATCGGTGGTGGCACCGGTCCAATAAATGGAGTTGAAAAGAGATGTCGAAAAATGAACGGCGGGAATAAACAGACCATATTGAGTCATCAATTGGAAAAGTCCGCAGGTTCTGAGGAATGCTGTTTTACCTCCCATGTTGGCTCCTACAATATTGACAGCTCTGGCTGAAGTGGAGATAGTAAGAGGCTGATATTCAAAGCCATCATTTATAACCTGATCTCTGATGACAGGGTTTATCCCTTCCTGGAAAGAAAACTCGCAACAGGAAGTGAGTTGGGGTCTGGTCATGTTAAAATCAATGGAAAGCATGGCTTTGGCCAGGGTAAGATCAAAATCTCCCAGGGTTTTGAGAGCATGAAGAATCTCTTGTTTGTGGGTTGAAATTTCAAGAGCAATCCTGTTGATTATTTTTCTTTCAATTTTCGTCGTCTGTTTTTGCAATTCAAAATATTTTTGTCTGGCTGCGTCGATAATTTTGCTGCCCACCAGTCTGAAACGCAAGGAATTGGAATCTTCATCAATTTTGATCAGGTTCTTTATCTTGGAAATTTCTTTGAGCAATTGCTTGTTGTTTCTGGAAACAACAAGATCCGTACGTAGTCTGACTGGTTTAATTCCGAGAAGTTCAGCAATGCGGGTCCTTTGATTTTTTTCCAGTTCCAGATATTTGTTTTGTGCTTGTGCAGCCAGAGATCTGATTTTTTTGAGGTCCGGATCGAACTTGGGGTTTATTGAAAATTCACCTTTTTCAGCATGAGGTTGGAGCATTTTTTTTAACTGGATGGTTTCAAGTTCAAGGGGCCAGAAATTTTGTGGCATCTCCAGTAAAAAATCTTTGAGTTCATGAATTCCGTTGATTATGGAGGTGAGGCAGGCCAACTCGATTTTGCTCCAGGTGGAGTGTTCTTCATTGATAATGTCTGTCTGTTTGATTTTGCGCAGATGTTTGATTGGTTCCAACTGTTTGTCGTTATGAATTAAATCAAGGCACAGTTGAAACTTGTCCCATTGTTTCTCCAGTATTGTTTCCTGACCCTGGCCGAAAAATTCAAGTTCCTCTTTTTTTTCTTGTCCCGGTTGGGAAAAAGGCTTTATTCTGCCGTAAATTTCCATAAAACCCGTTTGTTTAAGGGTATTTTTGTTGGTTAAATTCATCTGGCGGCCTTTCTGAAACGGAAACTCATAGACAAAGATCAATTGCCTCAAACTATAATTGAGTAAAGGTTAAAATCAAGCTCTATTGTCTTGATTTGAATGGAACCGATAAAGAACTTTTCAGTTTATAACTTGACTTGGAAATCAGTTAAGGGATAAATTCACTTACCCGATTTTGAATTTTAATAGTCAAGTTGGCGGTCCTCTGGTGATAATTTCCCGTTTTTTGCCTGTATCCTTTAATATTAATGTAGATAGTAGATAGTTGTTAACTGCAAAAATCAGGCGCTGGAAATCTTTGCTTATAAATCATAAAAGTGTATTATTGGAGTTATCATGAAAAAAGCATTAATTTTAGCTGCTGGAATGGGTAGCAGATTGGCCCAAGCCCATAGTCGTCCCAAACCACTTACCGATCTGGCGGGAGAGCCTTCCCTGTTCAGGCTTTTTCGTCAATTTTCCGATTCCGGAATTGAGGAAGTGGCTGTAGTAACAGGATATCGCGGCCAGGAGATCAAAGATTTTGTTTCTTCTGAGTATGAGGGAAAATTGCAGATAAAATGGTTTGAAAACCACAAATACAAACAGCCAAACGGTCTCAGTGTTTTGGCGGCTCGAGATTTTATCGACCAGAGAGTGTTATTATCCATGGCAGATCACCTGTTTTACGGTTCTCCCATCCCCCAGATGTGTGCTCTTTCAACCGTTGCTCCAGAATCAGTTTTGCTTGTAGATCAAAATATCGAAGGTGTTTTTGATCTTGACGATGCCACCAAAGTAAAAACCGACAGCAATGGTTTAATTATCGATATTGGCAAGGAAATCTCCAATTATAACGCCATCGACACCGGCCTGTTTGTTATTTCCCCGGCATTGATCGAAGCTCTTGATACCCTTGAATCTCCATCTCTTTCAGCTGGGGTCAAGGCTTTGGGAGAGCGCAACCTCATGAAGACTCTTCAATTGAAAGATGGAATCTGGCAGGATATAGATACTCCGGCTGCTTTGAAAAACGCCTTGAAACTTATTGACAGTAGAAAATAATTTATGTCCCAATTCATTCTTATTTTTACTCAGATTTTTTTCAGCCAGTTCACGGTTAATTCCAGTGTTGGACTGGGTGGAATTAATTGGAGAACCAATTCTGACCGCCCCCATATAAACTCCAACCTCAGTTATACTGCAGGTTTTAAAAAGAAATATCTAAAATCTTGGTGGTATGGAACCGACTTCACTTACAATGCCTACAAGGGAGACAATACATATTTCAAAGGCCCAGGGCTGGTTTCTTTAAAAGCAAATGTCTATTACAAAAAGAACCTTGAGTATTGGCAATTATTTCTGGGAGGTGGTCTTGGGATGAATCTTTTTTTCACTGACAGATCTATTGAACATTCAGAAGAGGGTTTCAGCAGAGGAAACTATTCTCTTGTCATGCCGGGGCTGTCAGCCGGACTTGAGTTGATTATGATGCAGAAGTTTCATTCCCGTCTGTATATCGGCATCAATATATACTATAGTTTCGCAGCTTATCTGGGTAGTTGCTGGGAAGGTCCTGAACAAAATTGTGAAGATGTTGATACTTTTATGAATAATTGGGGAATAGGATTGATGATATTTTTCAGTTTTCCCTGATCTGGGGTATAATAATGATTTCAGTTTTTGGTAATTTTTTTTTCAGCCTTTTGTTGGCCAGCAATTCCCTGATCCAGGTTATTTATCCTCAAGGAGTTCTGGAATATGAAAAATTCTGGCAAAAGATGAAAAAATATCCGAGTTATGAACGAGTTTTCCTTAAAAATTACCAGCCTGACTCAAAGAAAAAAAGTGTTACTTTTGGACCTGAAGCTGCCCGGAAAGTCAAGTCAGCCAAAAATCTTGAACTTTTCATAGCAGGTCGTGCCCTTCGTGCCGGCCATTCTATTTTTCCCCGCCAGGCTGATCCCCAAAACTGGGTTCGTCTTTTTTCAAAATTGAATTTAGCTCCCGGTTCAGTTATTCTCATTCTTTCCAGTCCCCGTCTCAAAGCTTATACTGCCAAAATTGCTGCGGCCTCCCATCTCAGGGGGATTAAAACCAAAACAGTTGTACTTGAAAACAGAACAAAGAGTTTCAAATTTTTGATCAAACTTTATAAAAATCCTCAAAAATACAATTGCGGAGCTGTTTTTCTTGCCCATGACCTCCAGGTGTTTTCTGCCCGAATTCTTGGTTTTGCTCTCAAAATCCAATACAGCAGAGGAATTCCTCTTTTTGTCAGAACCAAACATGAGGTTCTAGCCGGCGGTTTTGCCACTGTGGAGGCCGATTATGCAATATCATCCAAGGTAAAATCCGGCAGCCTTGAGCAAAAGCTTCGTCTGGACGAACATGTGTACATCAATTCAAAAACCTCCAGGTTTTTACTTTTTGAAAAAGACAAATTTCAGGATCTGAATCCAATCAAGGTGAGCAAATAATGAAACAGCATGATGCCGAAATTCCGGAATTTAAAAGTCGTTTTGCCCACCGAATTTTTAAGATTATGGCGCTTACGGCTCTGCTTTCAGGTCTTCTCACCGGTTTCCTCAGTTTTTACATCAGTTATCGCAGTGCTGCGACCATGAGATTAAACAAGGGGAAAGAGCATCTCAAATATCTGGCCAATAATGCGGAAACTCCTATTGTATCACGTGATAACACCTTTCTGGAGCCGGTTTTTTCGAGATTGCTGCAGATCAATGTAATCCTGGGAGCGGCGGTTTATGATCTCGATGGAAATCTGCTTTTTTCAAAAGTCGGAGGTGGGAACGATGATTTGATTTCTTCCCAGTTGAAACTCCAACGGGAATTGGAAAGAGATTCCAGAGTCTATACAATGCAATCCGGTGATGTTCTGACCCTGGTTTATCTGGTAACTGGAGCCAAATATGACAGCGAAAAGATTACATTTGGGAGTACTTCCAGTTTGACTCCCAAAACAATAAGATTGGGATATGCTGTTTTGAAACTCTCCACCAGACTTACCGGGGAAGAGAAAAAAAATATCAGTGGTCGGGCTGTGGCAGTGGGATTGACGGTTCTTATTCTGGGGATTCTTTTTGCCCTGGGGGCAGCCAGCAAAATCATCAGACCTGTAAGGGAGATTATCAAAGGGGTTGATCTATTGCGTAATGGAAAGTTGCAAAGTCGGATCAAAGTGAAAACTGACGATGAAATGGGTAAGATAGCTGATTCTTTCAACCGGCTGGCTCGCAATCTTTCAAGGCGGATGTCGCAACTGGAAAACTGGAAGGAAGTTCTTCAGGAAAAGGTCGATAAATCCACCGAAAAAATAAAATTATCCAGGGAAATTTCCAATCTGCTCATCTCTCCCCTTTCCCTGGAAGAAGTAAAATGGAAAACAATCGGATTAAAAATAATGAAGGGTTCCGAAGCCCGGGGATGCATTATTTTTTCCAGAAGAGACAATAAATTTGAAACACTGTTTAATTTGAGTGCCGCCAATAAACCTGTCAAACTGAATCCTGCAAAGTTCAAGGGCAAAAAGTTTGTAAAATTACTCGACGGCAGCAAGATCGGTTTGGATTTTACTGAAGCCAAAGTTTCTTTTCAGCAGTTGTCCCTGCTCGATAATCAATCCCAGGGACAGTTGGTTCTGATTTATAAAAAGAACGATGAAATTCCCCTGGATTTTCTGGAACAGATAATTTATGCCCTTTCCTCGGCTCTGGGCAATATCGATTCCTACCGCAGGATGGATCAGTTAACTAATACTTTGGAACAGAGGAATAAAACCCTAAAAAAACAGAAATTACAGGTGGAAGAAGCTTCCCGGCTCAAGTCCGAGTTTTTTGCCAATGTTTCCCATGAGTTGAAAACTCCCATTAATGCTATTATCGGTTATTCGGAGATGTTGGCCAACGAGTATTACGGCAAGGTAAATGAAGAGCAGATAATGTCCCTTAAAGCCATTGAGAGCAGTGGTCGCAACCTGTTCAATCTTATCAATACAATTCTGGACCATTCCAAAATTGAATCCGGGAAAATGCCACTTTATATCAAGGAATTTTCCGATATTCGCAAACAGATCAAGGACACAGTGGACAGAAATCAGTCTCTGACCAAGGAAAAACCATATGATGTCAAATTGGAGCTTCCGGAATTTCCTGTTCCCTGTCAGACTGATAATGGTAAATTGCAGCAGATTCTCACCAATCTGCTCTCCAATGCCATTAAATTTACCGCCGAGGGTCAGGTTAAAACTATTTTGAAAACCCAGGGCAAATATTTTCTTCTAATCATCGAAGACACTGGAATTGGCATCAGAGAAGAGAATTTTGAAAAAATTTTCGAAGAATTCAAGCAAATCGACGGCTCCTCCACCAGATCTGCAGGGGGAACAGGTTTAGGCTTGTCAGTCAGTCAGCAATTTGCCAGGTTGCTCGGGGGAAGGATCGAAGTTGAAAGTGAATATGGTAAAGGATCCCGGTTTACCCTGAAAATATTGAGAAATATAAAAAAGTCAGAGAATGAACAGGAAGAAACCAGGTAGTTTCATTGGTAATTAATTCCAGTTGTTGTATAATCGTTCCGACTTTTTTTCTGTAGTTTTTAAATGTTTTAAATACCAATTCGAGCAGCTTTTTCAGTTTGCAGGCTCAGCCTTCCTTATTGGAAATAATTATGATTAATATCAATCGAAAAAAAGAAATAAACGAATTATTGCAACTATGCGATATTGTCTATAAAGAAAAAGAAAACCTTTCTTTTTCCGAAATTTTTCACGGAGCTTTTATCCATTATCATATTCTGAAAGATGGATTTTCCGTTAAAAAGTTTATGGAAAATCAAGACATTGCAGAAGGAGCTCATTTTTTTATTCGTGCCTTGATTCCCGATGTTAGTGTTGATGAATTGGAAGCTGTTTATCAAAAAAGGTTGAAAGATCTGTCCGACAATAAAGAAGAAGCTCTCTGCTGGCTTAAAATCTGGCTCTATCTTTACCGAAAGCCGGAAAATGTTATCGATATTCTCAAAAATAAAAATATCCAGACAGGTAATGCCGAGTTGCTGCTTTATTCATGCATGTTTACTGAAAATCAAGATAAATACGGTAAATTGCTGGAAAAAGGCGGAGTAAAAGAATCTCGTTTTCGCAGTGCTGTTTTTACAGGAGACACTCTGGAACAATGGGATAAGGCCATTAAATTTTTATCCAAGAATGATGCTCTGGAAACCCTGACCAAACTGGAATATATATATAGGGCAAAAGCCGATCCGGCTCCTTTCAGAGCCACCGAAAAAAATCTCTTTTCAACTTTGGGGGAAAGTGAATTTCTGGATGCTTCTCTTTTTATTAATGCATACAATGGCAGAGAAGAAATTGCCATTGAGCATCTGATTACCCTTTCGGAAAGAAAAGACTGGGCTGCAGCTCTTGCTGTGCTGACGGCCATTAGAATAGCTGCTTCTTCAGGAGAAGATGTGATTTTGATTCGTCTTTATCACAAATTATACCAGTTGGCTCAAACAGACGAACTTAAAGGTGCAGCCTGTTTGCGTGCTGCTCAGATAGCTCATTTCCGGCTTGATCGCAAGGAGGAAGCCGAACGTTTTTATAAGTTGGCAAAAAAATATGAAGTCAGGCCTTTTCTGGTACGCCGGGGTTTGTTTGATCTCCTTCTTGAACGAAATGGTTATGGTGAACTGGTCGATTACGCCGTCGAATATGAAGATGATTTCATGCACGATGCTGCGGCTTTGTTGGCCCAGTACCGATTGTACAACCATGAACTCGCCTGGACTCTGGTTTCACCTTCCGATACTGCTGCCAAAATCGATCTGGCCCTGCATCTGGGGAAATGGGACGAAATTTTCAAACTATATTCCATCAATATTTCCAATACCTTCAATCGTCTTATTATCTCCATCTACAATTCCAGGCTTGATAAGTGGGATGATGCTTTTGCCAACCTCAGATCACTGGAAAAAAAGCTTCCCCTTATCCATGATTATTTTTCAATGCATTGGTATCAACAACAGGGCGAAATCGACAAGGCCATCAAGTATGGTGAGAGTCTCAAAGATAACATCAAAAACAAGGATAATTATTTTTCAATTCTACTCTATCTGTCGATTATGGCCAAAGACAACAACCATGAGAAAGCAAGCGTTTTTATTGGGGAATACCTTGACTTGGGTGGAATTATCCCTGCAGAAGACAGAACCAATATCACCTGGTTTTATTCTTTGATGGAGCACGAAGATCCCAAACCGGAATGGTTCAAAGAAATCGAACCTCAGATAGATTTTCTGCTCAAGGAAAAAGACAAGGAAAGAGATTGGCCTTTTGTGGCAAAATTGCTTTCCATCAAACGACTCATCGCCAAGTCCAAAAATGAAGAACTTAAATATCTGTACAGACTTGCCAAAATCAACGAAGAAGCTCTCAAAAATATTGATGATGCTGTTCAATATTATACAGACATCCTTAATATTGATAATACCCATCAAAAATCTCTCGATTCTCTGGGGAGGATCTATGAAACCCGGGAAGATTGGGACAACTACATCAAAGTATTGCGACTTTCTCTGGAAACAACCACTGAAAAAGGAAAAAAAGCCGCTCTTTATTTCAAATATGGGTCGATTATGGAAACTCAATTCAAAAAGAATGACCAAGCCCTCAAGTATTACAAGTTGGCGGTTGAGTTGTCTCCCACGTCTTTGCCGGCTATTCACGGAATTCGCGATCTATACATGAAACGCGGTCACTGGAAAGGGGTATTGAACACTCTTAAAATGGAAGCCTCCGTTTGGGATGATCCACGCGAAATGGCGGGAATTTATGTTCAAATGGGTGAAATTCTCGACCGAAGGTTCAACAAGACCAAGCAGGCTGAACGCTATTTCAATGCGGCCTTGTCTTTGCGTCCGGATTCTCCTGGAGCTCTGCGTTCCTTGTTTCAGATGTATTACAAACTCAAGGATTGGGATAAAGCCAGTGAGATTGCAGGTTCCCTCAGTAAAAAAGCAATTTCTGAAGGTACCACCGAAGAGCGGGCTGAGCTCAATTACCAGCGGGGAAAAGTTTTCAAAAAGATCGGCGAACTTTTTGAAGCGGTAAATTCCTTTATTCTTTCTATCAGGCAAAACAAATCTAATTATGAGCCCTTGCGCGAGATTCTGGAAATAAGTTCCGATTACCATGCCCCCGAACAATTCAATGATTTTATACGACAACTTGAGGAAATCTACGATACCGAAGATAATTCTACTCCTTCTTCATTCATGTCGGTGATCAAAGCCAAGCTGGGACTTCAGAACAACGACCTGGAATTTGCCTTCAATGAATTTGAAAAGGCTACGGAGAAAGATCCCTGTCTGCACGAAGCTGTTTTGGGTAAAACCGAATTGTATCTAATGATGGGAGAAGAAGAGAAGGCTGTTGAAAGCTGGAAAGATTATACAAAATTGTGTTTCAGCAACAAACGCAATCAGACCAAATTCGTTTCTCTGGCAAAATTCTTTTCTGAAAAGCTGGATCGACCCAGGGATGCCATGAAATTGCTGCGCAATGTGCTCCAGAAAAAACCCAATGATATGCAATGCCTGTTTGAATTGGCATCCGAGCTTTTGGGCAGCAATAAGGTGAGGGAGGCTGCAGTTACTGTGGAAAGACTGCTCAATCTCATCAGTCAGAAATTGCCTCCTGCTGTTCACAATAAATATATAGTTCTGGCTATAATGATCAAATACAAAGCTGGTGAAAAAGAAAAGGTGGGAGGTTTGCTGAAAAAGCTTCGTCTTTCTGATCTCACTTTGCATCAGGGAGTCTGTGTCAGTTGGGTATTAGCCAAGATGGGTAATATAGGCAAGTCTCTCAATTTGCTCGACAGGGTAAAAACAAGCAATGCCGAAGACAATGAATCTCTCATTACCCACAAGGCTCTGCTCAAGTATCTTGCCGGCAATATTAACGGTGCTATGGAAAGCATGGAAAGTCTCGAAAACCTCAAATCCAGCAGAAGCCAGATGTTTTTGGCCGATCTTTACCTCCAGCATAAGCAAAAAACCAAAGCTCTGGAAATTTTTGAAAAATTATATGTTAAGTGTTTCGATGACAGTGTTTTTCTCAAGCATTTCGAATCGGTTTTGCCTGCCTCCATGAAAAGACGCAAGAGAATTTTCCAGGTAAGGACAATTTTTGACAAGTCAGAGCAGTTGCCACCTCATCCCCGACCTTTTATCAAGAACGATGCTTTTGCTTCCGACGATTTTCGCAGATTGGTGGGAACCAAAGATCCCACCGGTCCTGTTTCTCAGATGTGGTTTGCTCTGCGTACTGGGTTGGAAGAGGTGTTCAAAACCTCAGATCCCGCTCTGCCCAATGCCAGAGAAGCTCGAGGACCGGAAATTCTTGCCTGGGATGAAGTAGTCGCAACCCTGGGACAGGAAGCTCATCTCTGGGTTACCGAGCTCCAGAAAAAGCAGATGCTCATAACCACCCAAAACGATCAAATTCAAATAGTGGTGCGACCCGAACTTTTTGATCTGCCCATGTCCACAATCCGGTTTATTCTGGGGAGATCCTTGGAAGCAGCTCGTTCCGGTTATTCTTTGCTGTTTCATATTAACAAGTTGCAAAGAAGGGAAGTTTTCGAAGTCATGTATTCTCTGGCTCTGCCTCCGGATCAACGAGATGCAAATGCCAAAAGGTTTTACAACAATCTTGGACGCCGGGAAAAGCGGGCAGTGGACAGAATTTCCTCTTCAGTCTGGGAGATTTTCCCTGATATTGATTTATGGCAATGGTTTGAAAGTATCGATCTGGCTATCAGTAAGGTGGGATTGCTTTTATGTGGTGATATCAATGGCGCTCTCAGGGGATTGAATTATATTCAGAATCATAATTCTTTGGATTCTCCTGATCCTTTAGTCAATTTCACTTTGTCTCAAAATACCCACAGTCTGATTTCGTCCTACTTATCCAAAGAATGGGATCAATATCTTCAATTCCCCCGGGAAACCAATTAAATCTTTTTATATATTCCACGTCAAGTTTAATATTTAAATAATACTTGATATCAGCAACTTCTAATTGGTAATTTTTTAATAATTTGTTTGCCATTGGACTCAAAAAGTGGCTTAATGCTGATTAACCGAATCCATAACCTTTGAAAAAATGTATTATGAAGAAAAAGTTCAACTATTCACTAAAAGTTAAAGATGGTATTACCTATGTAAGCATCATGGGTATTATCGACGAAGACAACAACCTATCCGAGCTTGGCGACAAAATTGGGGTAGGGGTTGTACTTCTCAATCTCAGCCGGGTAGAGCGAATTAATTCCTGCGGAGTCAGAGATTGGGTAAACTGGTTGTCCGATCTCGAGAAAAAGGGTGCTTCCCTGGTAATTATCGAAAGTTCTCCCGCTATTGTCGCCCAGATTAACCTGGTCAACAACTTCACGGGTAATGCTGTGGTGCAAAGTTTCTTTGCTCCATATTACTGCCCTTCCTGCGACAAGGAAAAAGTCCTGCATATCGAGGCAAATTCAATTGAAGATGTCGAAAATCCAGAGGCTCCTCAGGCAAGATGTGACGAATGTGACGGCATCATGGAATTCGATGATATGGAAGAATCCTATTTTGCTTTCCTCAAAAGCACCAAACTGGGTTCTCTTCCAACCAATCTTCCCAAGGGCTGGGAAGATTACCTCGAAGTAGAAAGCTCAATCACCAGCGAAAAGAAGGTCAAAACCCGAGAACGCACTTATCGCAACAAGCACAAAGCGGGCTCTTCCAGTTCCCTGCCGGGTTCACTCCCTTCTTCCTCATTACCTTCACTGCCCACATCCTCATTGCCCTCACTTTCCCAGGACAAAGATTCAGGCTCCGGTTCATTTTCCTCGTTGCCCTCTTTTCCTTCCCAAGACAACAGCCCCGATGCCAAATCATCAGACAACGGCCAGGGCAGCAATCAGCAAACAATTCTCCTCGCCATGATCACCGTCCTCTTTTTCATCGTGGTAGCAATTTTGATTTTCATCCTCCTCAAAGTAGTCTGACAAAAAAAAACCCGATCCGGGTTAGGGATCTCCCTATTTCTTCTCTCCACATCTCTCTGTAATTTTCCAATCTCTCTGCAATCCACAAAAAAACAACTTTTTTCAAAAAAAACGAAAACTTTTTTTCAAAAATTTCGAAAATAACTCCTGAGAACATTTTTTAG
>JAQICJ010000029.1 GCA_027858615.1 Deltaproteobacteria bacterium | reverse complement strand
CCGATTTAGATTTATTTCTTAACACCCTTTTTAGCAAATTGCTATCCTCGCAAATTTAAACAGTTTCCGTCTCAAAAAGAAAAGAGCAGCCAGTTAGCACCAGTAGATCTCAATTTTCTTTGCAAGATAATAATTTGATAAAGAGAATAAAAGGTGATAAATTGATCTTCTCTGTTGACCAAATAACAAATAATCTATTATATTGTTATGAAACAGGAGGAATTAATGTTTAAAGAACACCTAAAAAAACTGGTGGATAATGTAGATGGAGCCCTTGCTGCTCTTTTAATGGAGTTCGATGGTATTCAGGTAGAAAATTACATCAAAGAAGATCTGGATATCAAGACTCTCGGTGTTGAATTCTCCCAAATCATGATCCATGTCAAAAGAACTGCTTCCATCCTTGAAGTAGGCAACCTTGAAGAACTCATGATAAAAACTGATGATAAAATTATTGTCTTCAGAGTTGTAAACAACAATTATTTCATAGCTGTCGCTCTGGACGCCGACGGCAATTTTGGCAAAGCCAGATTTGTTACCCGTTTGACAGTACCCAGAATGCTCGAAGAATTTTAAGACTTTCAAGGTGCCCAGAACGGATTCAGATATCCATAAGTGGAGAATACCTGCAAACTCATTTTTAAGATCAATCACATTAAAAACACAGATATCCAAATAAATCTGCCCAAATTGGTTTTAAGGAGTTAATTTGGCTTTTAACAAAGAAAAAATTGCACAAAAAGCTCAGAAATTAATGAGAAAAGGGCAATTGCAAAAGGCTCTCGAGTTATACAGGAAAATTGTAAATAAATATCCATCAGAAATGCGATATTGGATAAAAATCGGAGATATTCAGGTTAAAAATGGCAACAAAAAAGGAGCAATAGGTACTTACCTCCACATTTCCGATGAATTTATCCAGAAGGGCTTTTTCAAAAAAGCCCTTGCTATTTTGCGCCAGATTCAGTCTCTGGACAAAAATAACCAGGAAGTTTACGACAAACTGGCAACGGTATATATTAAAACCAACTTCATACCCGATGCTCTCTACCAGTTGGAACAACTGCAAAGAATCCAAAAAGATAATGACGAACAGGACAAACTCATTGCCACCCTCAGAAAAATGGCAGACATCGATCCGTCCCATGTGGTTCACCGGGTTCATCTCGCTGAAACCCTGAGCAAAATGAATAACAGGCGGGAAGCCTCGACAGAGTTCAAAAAAGTTGCCGACTACCTGGACAAAAACAATAAATCCGAAGATTTCATCAAAGTTGCCGAACGCTATCTTTTTCACTCCCCCGAAGACAAAGACTACATAAAAAAACTCGGGCACGCTTATCTCGAAACCAACAAACCCCACAAAATTGTCAAAAGACTGCTCAAGATCTATCAATCTGATCCGGCGGATATGGATAATCTCCATCTGCTGGCCCGAGTGTTTATCGCCCTTAACAACATGTCCAAGGCCATCAAAGTTTACAAAGAAATGGCCCGCCTCCTCAAAGAACAGGATAAAAAAGGCGAAAGCCAGGCAGTTTTAAAAAAAATACTCAAACTGGATCCCAACGACATAGCCGCCCAAAAAGCTCTCGGTATTCTGCGCAAACAGGAATCTAACCTCCATTCCCAACCTGCCAAACCGGAATTTGAAGAGATTGACCCTGATCAGGTAAAAGTCATCAATGACAGGGACGAGCAAGAAATCGAAGAAGTTGAACTCAGTGATGACGACATTGAAGTCCTTGACGAAGATGATCTCATCATTATCGAAGAAGACGCTCTGGGCGAAGACCAAAAAAAACTGGTCGAAGAAACGGAAGCTTTCATTAAATTCGGTCTGCTCGACAAAGCCCGGGAGAACCTCGCAGAAATCGCAGAAATCGACCATTACAAAGTCGACGAAGTCAAAATGAAGATCATGTTGAAAATGGGCAAAAAAAATGAAGCCCTGGAAATTATGCAAAATCTTCTGGATAAATATCCTGAAGATCAGGAGAACAAAAAACAGGGCATAATTCAAAGAGCCCTGGAAATAGAACCTGAATGCAAATGGGCCCTCGAAGCAAAAAAATCATTTTCAACTCCCTCAACAGCTGAATCTGACAACATGTCAACTCAGCAAATAGCTGCCATCCTTGATTTTGACGACTCCCTTGACGATGCTTTTTCCATGATGGATGAAATCGAATCGGCCGAGCAAGAATTGAGTTTTTCAGATTACCACCCTGATTTCGATGATATGGACAACCAACTTCATTCCGATGAAGAAGTCGACGAGGCACTTTCACAGCAGGAAGAACAACTTTATCTCGACAGTGACAACCCCGAGGAAATAGAAGAAGACATCGAAGATATGCTCACTTCCCTCAAGGGGCTCAACGACGAATTGTCCGGCAATTCAACTTCCAGCGACTCTCAGCACAACCAGGTCATTGTCGAAGAAATTGACGAATTGCAAGCACTCAAAGATGCCAGTCAATCCTTTATCAGAATTAATGAACTCAGCAGAGAACAAAAAATCGAAGATATGGACAGCAAATTCGATTTTTCCAACTCCAAAATTACCGATAAACATCTCGAACTTAATGAAGAAATCTTTGAGTTTGACAACGAAGAAGAAGGCGAAACTCCGGTGGTACAACCCTCGGAAAATCTGGACAATGATGCAAAAACCCCGGTAGTGGAACTCGATCCCATCACCCATGAAATCAAATCATCTTCCTCAGCTATCGACGACGAATTCAATCTTGATCTGGATAATACAGAATTCGAATTGGATACCATCGATTCCAAATCCCAAGGTGACTCGCAATCTTCCGAAGAGGAAGAGGAATTTTCTGACCAGGAAACCATGCAGAAATTCGATGAAATGATGGAATTTTCCAATAAAGTATATGATGAAATCAGTGTCATCTCATCCACCACCAAACTGGAAAATAATGAAAAAGCAAATCAGGAAAACATTCAGCCTGAAACTTTCGAACCTGAAGTCGAAGAAGAACTTCCCGAAGAAGTTGCAGACGCCCTCGAAGAAATAGATTTTTTCATCAGCATTGAAAGCATGGAAGAAGCCAAAAGGTGTTTCCAGGAAATAACCAAATGGCACAACCACTCAACTTTGCAAAAATATTTTGAACTTCTCAATATCACCGGTCCCCCTGAAATTAAGCAGGATAAACCAGAGCAACCACAATCAAACCAAGAAGCTCCAGAACTTGAAGAAGAAACCGATAAAAAAGAAAAAATTCAAACTCCTGAAGAAGATCTTGACGAAGATACCGATAAAAATCTGGATAATTTCTCCGAAGAAGACATCCAAGACATTGAAATTGATATTGTTCCCCAAATAAACAAACAGGATAATTCAGCCACTGAAGATCTCTCACTTGACTTCAGTTACGAAGAAGAAAGTAAAATCCAGCAATTTGATCTCAACGACAATGATGAATCAACTCCGGCCACCGCTCAGAAAGACGACGATTCGGGCATGAGAATAGAAACAGAAAAACCCATCGGAGATGCTTCTTCTCATCTTGATCTGGGATTGGCATACAAGGGCATGGGACTTTACAACCAGGCACTCGAAGAACTAAAATATGCCATGGAAGACGATCAATACGAAACTCAGGCCCGCATTCTGGCAGCTAAATGCAAACAGGCACTGGGACAAACTTCTGAAGCAGCCAACACTCTTAAATATGCCCTTCACAACCAGAATATAAAAGAAGAAGAAAAACTCGATGTTTACTATGAACTTGGCATCATTTATGCCGCTCTCGAAGATAAAGACGAAGCTCTTTATTTTTTCAAGAAAGTTGCCCGCACCAACAGTTCCTACCGTAAAGTCCAAAACAAAATAGACGAACTTTCCGATAAATAGTTCACGTCTCTCCTTTGCTCCCACTTGCAATCAGTTTCATCCGTCCTGAAAATATGTTTGAAAATTAATAATTTTATTGAACAATCATCAAAAAATCCTGTATATTCTATTTTGTGGAACCAAAGCTCCCTTTTAGTACAGGTTCTATGTTAAATTATGTTTCAATTAACTTTACTTCAGCCTGGTGTTGCTGATATCTGTCAAATGGTATAGACTAGTATCATTCCAAAAAGGCAGGAACTGAACTATGAACAAAATTCCTTTCTTCATAATTTTTGAGGTAAATAAATGAGTAAACAAAAGATTTTAGTTGTTGATGACAGCCCCACCATCATCAAGGTAGTAGAACTGGTACTCACCAAATCTGGATACGAAGTTTATTCAGCTCAGGATGGACATGCTGGTATTCAATTGGCAAAACAATATCATCCCGATCTGATTCTTCTCGATTTTGTCATGCCTAAAATGAATGGATATCAGGTTTGCAAAAACCTTTCAGAAAATGAAGAACTTAAAGATATTCCCGTAGTTCTCATGAGTGCAAAAGGGGAGCAGATTGGAGAACGCTTTGTCAAGGTAATGGGCATCGTCGACTACATCACCAAACCCTTCAGTCCCGAAGCAATCAAGGCTGTAGTTGCCAAATATGCCGATGAAAAAGTAGACGAACCGGAACAGCAAATTGCGGAAAAATCACCTGAAGAGCTGGAACAGCAAATCCAGAACGAGCAAAAATCCAGAAATACAGCTCTGGTTAAACTGAAATCGGTAATAGCACGCAAAATAAGTGCTGTTTTAGTCAGTTCAGGCAACCTTGATGGAGGAAGGCCCGACAATGAACAAATCCAGTCAATTATCAAAAATTCCCTTGATGATTCCTTTCTGGAAAGTTGCTTCGTGAATCTGGAAAATGAAAACTTTTTCCTTTCACAAAGTCAAAAAGAAATCTGTCTCATTGGCAAAATTATCAATATTCCCATTGATGAAGTTCTGCCTTTATTAAGCAGTCTCAACAGCAACGGCATTCTCACCATCAGCAAAAGTAATAAAAAAATAGAAATTTACTTCCAAAACGGAAAAATCGCACTGGCTTCTTTCAACGGCAAACCCAATAAATTCCTCCTGGGCCAGTACATTGTCGAAAAAGAATATATTGAACAAGAATAACTGGATGAATTTGTCGAAAATCTCCAACCTCACCAGATTCTTGGCCTGCAACTCATTAAAACCGGCAAATTAACTCCAAAAGAACTTAAATCTGCCATGACCAAACAAACCAAGGATATCAGTTACGAAATGATAACCTGGGATGCGGGAGTATTTTCCTTCAAAGCCACCGAGGATCTTCCAGCAATTGCCCAAGAAGCCGACCTCAAACTGGAAGTTGACAACATATTGATGGAATGTTTCAGAAAAGTTGACGAATGGCGACTGATTGAAAAAGAAATAGACGACTTCGATCTCATTCTTCTGCGCAACGATGATGCTGTCATGAAAATGGGCAGACACAAATTGATGAAAGAAGAAATCACAATCCTTGAACTGGTCAACGGGCGCAATTCTGTCAGGGACATCATCAGGAAAAGTCGCTTGGGCTCTTTTGATGTAAGTAAAATACTCTATCGTCTTTTGAGTGCTAAATTAATCAGAAAAAAAATCAGTGCAGTCGCACTCTAGAGGTACTTGAATATGGCAAAAATTTTAATTGCAGATGACTCACCAACCTCCAGAAAAGCAATCATCTCTGTTCTGGAACCGCTGGGTCACGATCTTATAAATGCTGAAAATGGTAATGAAGCGTGGAGAAAAATCAATTCCCTGGCTCCGGATATTGTAATCCTGGATATTGTAATGCCAAAAATTGGAGGCTTTGAACTGGCACGACAGCTTAAAAGCACTTCCGGTCTGTCACATATTGGTATAATCATCCTGACTTCCCTCAATCAGGACGTCAACAAATACTGGGGATTGAAACAGGGAGCTGATTTTTACCTCACCAAGCCAACCCATCCTAAAGAATTAATTTCCTGTGTCGACAAATTATTGGAGAACATAAAGTAGAGTGAAGAAATATAAAGTATTGATTTCAGTAATTGGAAATACAAAATTTGCAATTGAACTAAAACATATAAAGGAAGTTTTTATTCTTTCTCAAGTTACCAGGATTCCGGTTGCTCCCCCTTTCATGAATTGGGTGGATAACTGGCAGGGTGAAATAATTCCCATTGTTGATCTAGCTCCCTTTGTATCAGAAAAAATAAAAGCTCTGGTCACCAACAAACTGGCCATGGCAGTGCAATATGGACATGAAACTACAGCTTATGCCCTGGTAATTGATAAAGTAATCGAAATTAAAAACGTCAACAGTCTCACCCTTTCCAGAGACAAGTTGCCCTATTTCACCAAAGACAAAATTATCTGGAACCAGGATCGCCTGCTTCTGGTTGATCCTTCCAGAATCAACAAAATGATAAAAGCCTACATTTCCGATCTTTTCAACAAGTAACCCCGAAAGTTGAATTACAGATCGAATTTGAAATACAGGTTGGTACCAAATGCAGCAGTTTTAAATAAATTGTACCCTCCGCCTATTTTCACAATTGAGGGTTTGCAGATCCGCTCGAACTTCAACTCGGTTCAAGGGCTGCTCCGGTTTATTTCAACTGTACACGAATACTCTTTATTCTGAGTATACGTTCACAGACCTGAGGGAATATCGGATAAATGAAAAACATTAAAAAAAATAACATTACCAGCAAAATTGCTCTTATGGGTTTCGTTCAGATTATTGTACCTACTGCAGTTCTCATTCTGCTTCTGAGCATTGCTTTTCTCAAGTTGAAAAATGTCAATAAAAAATATGAAGACATTGTTCAGGGTTTACATAAAGACGTCAATGAAATAGACAAAAATCTTACCCGCTACAACTCAACTTTGCGTAAAAACAAAAATAAAATCCACAACGTCAACAAAAAATTCGGATTGGCTCAATTGAAAGTCCAGATGAAATACAGCTCTCTGGAATTATTGCTCAGATTGTCAGAAGCCTACAAATCAAAAATCAATATATCCAGCCAGGAATTATACAAACTTTATCTCAAAAATCAGACTCTCCAAAATAAACCTCATAGTTTTGCCAAAAACAAAAATGCTGAAAAGCAGGATGCAGATAAACAACCACAAATAAAAGCTCCCGATTCAGAAAACATCAGGGAAAGCACTGAGGAAAAACAGATTAAGGATTTCAAAAACAAACTGGTCTACACCATGA
>JAQICJ010000131.1 GCA_027858615.1 Deltaproteobacteria bacterium | reverse complement strand
ATTTTTTCAATTGGAGAAGGAACCGGCCCCAAAACCTGAATATCCCCGGTTTTATTTTTCTTGAGAAAAAGTGCCAACTTCCCTGCTTCATCCTCTACCTGGAGAGCATCGGTGCTTTTAATCCTGATTAAAACCAGATGCCCGCAGGGAGGATAATTTAATTCTTTTCTGAAAACAAACTCCTGCTCATAAAATTTTTGATAATTCTGATCTGAAGCACTGACTATAGTATAATTATCTGGCTTTCTGGTTTGTACAATCACCTTTCCTGGTTTTTCACCTCTGCCTGCTCTTCCCGAAACCTGAACCAGCAACTGAAAAGTTCTTTCCGCCGCCCTGAAATCTGGAAAAAACAATGAGTGATCTGCATTTAATACACCCACCAGAGTCACCTCCGGAAAATCATGTCCTTTGGTCACCATCTGGGTTCCGAGCAAAATATCAATTTTTCCTTTTCTCATGGAATTGATAACTTTTTGCAAACCGTCAAATCTGGAAGTATCTCGGTCCAGTCTTTCGATAACAGCCTCGGGAAATAGTTCAGAAAGAGAATCAAGGACTTTTTCCGTCCCCCAGCGGGAAGCTGCCAACTCTCCGTCACAAACACTGCATTTATTGGGAACTCTAGTGCTGTAACCGCAATAGTGGCAGATTGATCTGTTTTTTCTGAGGTGGTGAGTAAGTGTTACCGAACAATGGGGACAAACAGCAGGCTCTCCGCAGTTTTTACACTGCAGTTTTCCTGAAAAACCACGCCTGGGAACAAAAAGCAGGGTCTGTTGGCCCGCTTCCAGATTGTCTGAGATAGCCTTTTTCAAGGGAAAACTAATTCCATTCCGGGCATGATATTTTTTGAGATCAATGATTTCAACCTCCGGCAAAGGTCGTGGCGTCGGTCTTTTACTTAAAGTAAGCTTTGTGTATTTTCCCTGCCGGGAATTATGGTAACTTTCAAAAGAAGGAGTTGCACTTCCCAAGATAATTGGAATATTTTCTTTTTTTGCTCTTAGAATGGCCAAATCTCTGCCATTGTATCGGAATCCGTTTTCCTGCTTGAAAGAATTGTCATGCTCTTCATCAACAATAATTACTCCCAGATTTTCCAGGGGAGCAAAAACAGCCGATCTCGCTCCAATCACAAGTTGTGATTTTCCCGTCTGGAGACGGCGCCATTCAACTACTCTCTCTTTCGAAGTCAGTTTTGAATGAAAAACTGAAACCGGTTGTTCCAATCTGCTCTGAAAAGTTGCCACCAACTGGGGAGTCAGCGATATTTCCGGAACCAGAACAATGGCCGTTTTGTCCTGGGCAAGCAAAGATGAAATCAAGCGGATATAGATTTCTGTTTTTCCACTTCCCGTGATTCCATGAAGCAAAAAGGTGTTGAAAGACCTGAGCCCCGCTTGCAGTTTGTCGCTAATTTCTTTCTGTTCATCTGTCAGTTGGGGAACAAATTTTTCCATAGAGATTGAAAGATCAAATTGGGATCTCGGCGTGATTTTTTCAATTTTTATCAATTCCGCAGCTTCAAGATCTTTAATAATTCCGGTAACATTTTTCCATTCTGCCCGAATTTCTTTCAGGGTTACAGGGAGCTTTACATCACACAATTGTTCAAAAACTCTGATCCGCTTTGAACCCCGTTCCAGCCAGGCCATTTTTTTCTCATCAGGTTGGGCAACCTGGATAATTGCCTTGAACAAACCTTCTGTTCCTTTTTTGCCCATCTGGGAAAAATTTTCCAGAACCCCTTCTTTTAAAGCTTTATCAATTAATTTCCTGGAAAGACCTTTTTGGATCAAAGTCCGGGATAAATAGGAAGCATCAATTTTGCTGAAAGCGTTGAAAATGATACTGCCATCTTCAGTGGATCTACCTTGTTCATGTAATTTGAACAATTTACGTCCTTCCTCTGAGAGACGATAACGCATCTTCTGCTCAATATGGGCAAGATCCGGATGAGCAGTTTTTAGAACTTCCCCCAGAGGATGTTTGTAATAATGAGCTGCCCACTTCAAACATGAAAGAAGATTGCCCGGAAACAAAGGGCGCTTGTCAACCACTTTGTTCACGTAAAGTGTTTTTCCCCCGTAATTGGAATTCATTGAAATCACATAAGCTGTCTGCAACCTCCTTCTGAAGGGTACAACCACCCGACCTCCAATGACCGGATGCTGATTTTCCTTCAGTGAATAGGCAAATACTCTGTCAATGGACAGAGGCAAAACAACTTCGATTATTCTGGATACTGATTTTCCCGGCAATTTATTCAAGATATTCTTTCATTATTTCATGCAGATGATTGCGCAAACATTCTCTTTTCATGGCGTAATTAATGGAAGCTGACAGATAGCCTTTGACATTACCCGTATCAAAACGCTTTCCTTCAAATCTGCAACCAAGAACTTTTTTTCCCGATTCAACCATAGCTTGCAGAGCATCAGTAAGTTGAACTTCTCCTCCTTTTCCTTTTTTTGTTCGAGACAAGTAAGTAAAAATCGAATTATCCATAAGATAGCGACCAATAATCGCATTCCGACTGGGAGCAGCTTCCGGATTTGGTTTTTCCACCATCTTATCAATAGCGTAAACTCCATTTTCCAATTCACTGCCTCCTGCAATACCGTATTTGGAGGTATCCTCCAAAGGAACTTCCATGAGGGCAAGAACAACATCAGCATCATGCTTCCGGTATACATCCAGCAGTTGTTTCAAAACAGGGGTTTCCGAATCGATGATATCATCGGGAAGAACTACCGCCACTGGTCCAGGAACCAGATTATCAGCAGTAAGAACAGCATGCCCCAAACCAAGGGGACGATGTTGTCTAACAGCAGCAAATTTATTCAACTCAACCGGCTTTTGAACACTTTCCAGCATTTCGAGATTACCTCTTTCTTCCAATTTTGCTTCCAATGCTTGATTAACATCAAAGTGATCAACGATAGCCTCTTTCCCTGATGCGGTAACAAAAACGGTGTTTTCAATCCCGCTGTCTCTTATTTCTTCTATGATCAACTGAATTGCCGGCACATCAACAATGGGTAAAAGTTCCTTGGGAATAGCTTTAGTTGCCGGCAAAAGCCTGGTTCCCAAACCAGCTGCCGGAATAACTGCTGTAAACTCGGAATTTTTCATGATAACACCTCAGGAATATTTTAAATCTGGGATTAAAAAACAGATTTTCAGGAGTCGGAAAAAACTCACAGAGGTCTTTACCGACTTCAATCTGAAAAATTATAATAAAAAGACAGCTCTGAATACAGGATAAATTTGCTGAAATGTCAAATATCCTGTATAAATTATGATAAATATTATTGTCTGGTCACTTTAAAACAATAACTAATCAGTTCCTCAGTCAAAAAAACCCATTCTGGGATGAGAACTAACTAGTTCCCGTCCTAAAAAGGAAGGTTGCAGTCTGAGCACGGAATTTGAATTGATTTGCTTTGTCGTAACTTCTTGAAATAGTGTTAACTATGTCGGCGAAGTTACTGTGCGCATCTCAATCCAACTTCTTGCTCAGTCAATAACCCCACTTCTGGGACGGGAACTAACTAAATCTTTGAGGTTTTTATGAAAAAATTTGTCTGGGAAGGCAAAAAAAAAGATGGCAGTTTTACCAAAGGTAAAATAACAGCCGAAGATGAACAGGATGCCTTTCAAAGGCTTAATAAAAAAGGCTTGACCGTTACCAAGGTCAAAGAAAAACAACCTTTCAAACTGTCGGATTTGGCCAAGATCGAAATTAATATGGGAGGAGTTCCTGCCAGGGACATGATGATTTTTTCCCGCCAGTTCTCCACCATGCTTGATTCAGGTCTACCCATCGTTCAGGCAATTGACATTCTGGCAAATACCAGTGAAAACAAATATTTCGGCAACATCCTGGCAGATATAAGAGAAAGAGTTGAACAAGGGGCTACTTTGTCTGAAGCAATGGAAAGGCACCCCAAAGTTTTTGACACTCTCTTTGTCAATCTTATTAAAGCAGGTGAAATCGGCGGAATACTCGACACAATCATGAGCAGACTTGCTATCCACATTGAAAAATCAATGAAGATAAAACGTAAAATAAAATCTGCCATGACCTATCCAATTATCGTTCTTATCGTAACCATCGTGGTCATGAGTGCACTTCTTTTCAAAGTCATCCCCACCTTTGAAGATATGTTTCAGGATACTGGCGGCAGCCTTCCTGCTTTAACTCAATATGTTATCAATCTTTCAGATTGGGCCCTGGCTCATTCCGGAATAATTTTCGGTTCTATTTTCGGCATCGTCATCTTTTTCATTGTTACCTACAAAATACCCAAGGGGCGTTTTATTATCCACAAAATTCTCCTCAGGATTCCGATTATAGGTGATGTCATCAAAAAAACTGCAGTTGCCCGTTTTACCAGAACCATGGGACCTTTGCTTTCCTCCGGAGTTCCCATCCTTGACTCCATCGAAATTGTAGCCGGAGCTTCGGGAAACTTGGTTATTGAAAAAGCCCTCATGGAAGTCAGGGAAAAAATTTCCGAAGGACAGAACATTGTCGATCCTCTCACCCGTACCGGAATTTTTCCCCACATGGTGGTGCAGATGATCGGAGTAGGCGAACAAACCGGCGCCCTTGATACCATGCTCAATAAAATTGCGGACTTTTATGAAGACGAGGTTGATGTGGCAGTAGAAAACATGACTTCAATGCTCGAACCTCTCCTCATGGTTTTTCTCGGCGGAGCAGTCGGAGTGGCAATGATAGCCATGTATCTGCCTATCTTCAGTGCTGCCAGTGGCATTAAAAAATAATCCGGTAGCCAATTATCAATGAAAAATTCAAAAAAAAAATCCACAACCGACAAAAGCAATTTTGCTACCCTTTCCAAAACCATCGCTTTTTTTTCTATTTTCAAAGTAGCACTCATCACTTTTTTGCTGCTCTTCGTCGTGCTGGCCAACACCCTTTCTCCCAACCCGGAACTTTTACATAACAATTTGCAATGGACCATTCTCTCCTTGATCATCACCGAATATTTTGGAGTGTTATTCACCGGAGCAGTAATCAAAAAAATCATCAGACTGCCCCTTTCTTCAACCTTCAAAATTACTCTTTTCGTCGATCTTGCCATCACAACGTTTCTGATCCATATAACCGGGGGTGCCATGTCCCCCTACTCTGTTCTTTATCTGATTCCGGTGGTGTCATCAGCCATAATTTACTCACCGAAGTGGTCGGTTTTTTTCACTCTTCTTTCTCTTTTCCTTTATTTTGCCATTTCTTTTCTGGGCTGGATTGAATTTATTCCCCACTTCATCCATCAGTTGGTTGCCCCCGACTCTGTTTCTCCCCCGGAGTTTGCCCGCAGACTCAGTTTAAACACAAGTGCATTTGCCACAATTGCAGCTCTTTCCATCTATTTGTCAAATCGACTGCGTATTTTTGAAAGCAAAATAGATGTACAATCAAAAAAATTAAGTGATTTCAAATACCGGCTTCAGGATATCCTCAACTCCATCAAAGAAACCATCATAATTTTCGACTTTAATGGTCAAATCCACAATTTCAACTCGGCTGCCAGTTCCCTTTTTTCTGATAAAATCAAAAAAGAAAGCAATATCAAAGAAATATTGCCACAGAGCAGCAGTTTTTATCAAAAGAACATCAAAAACAAAAAAATTCAACTGAACCTGGATGATAAAAAGATCCCCTTTGAAATTTCCATTATGGATCTTTATCTTTCAAGCTCTCACAAAATCGGTCGTATCTTGATTCTTCACAACCGGGAAAAACTGGAAAAATTGGAAAAAGAGATTGCGCGACAGGAAAAATTGTCGGCTTTGGGACGGCTGAGTGCAGGCATTGCCCATGAAATCAGAAATCCCCTTACCTCCATTTCTGGTTCACTTGAATTGATCAAATCCTCCTGTTCCCAGACGGAAGATGAAATCAACGATCTTTTTGACATAGTTTTCGGCGAAATAAACAGGCTTAACTCTCTGATCACCGAATTGCTGGCTTTCACCCAGGATAAGGAATACGACAGGATGAACCTGGATCTGGTGCAATTTATCAAGGAAACAATCAAGCTCATCAAATCGGATCCGGAATTCAAAAATCGCAGAATCGATTATTCAGGACCTGAAAACTTCAATCAGTCTATTGATCCCGATGGCTTTCGCCAAATAATGTTCAATTTGATAATCAATGCTCTTGAAGCCGATCAAGCCAGCAAAATCCAAATTAAACTCAAAGAAAGTGAAAAATATTTCCTTTTGACGGTCCAAGATGACGGTCCCGGCATCAGTCCTGATAAAGTTGATAATATTTTTGAACCATTTTACACCACCAAAGACAAAGGGACGGGGCTTGGACTGAGTACAGCCAGAAAGATCATCAAAAAGCACAAAGGGAAACTCAGTCTGGAAAGTGCCCCTGGTAATACAATTTTTAAAATTAAAATAAACAAAGAGAAAACACCTGATTCAGATTCGGGAAAAACCTAAAACATCCTGCATATCATATAATCCACATTCTTTACCAGACAACCACTTTGCAGCTTTCCAGGCTCCCTGGGCAAAAATTATTCTGTCCTTGGCACGGTGAGTTAATTCCAAACGCTCATTTTGCCCCAGGAAAAACACTGTATGTTCTCCGGCAACACTGCCTCCCCTCAAGGATTGAACTCCCACCTGCTGCCGCTCCCTGGACTTGTAATCTGAACTTCGATCTCTGATTATTGCCGTATCTCTCCACTGACGGGCTACCCTGACTGTTTCAGCCAAACTTAAAGCTGTACCAGAAGGTGCATCTTTTTTTTCCTGATGGTGAATTTCCATAATTTCAGGGTGAAAACTCTGGTCGAGGATACGAGCTGACAAAGAAACCAGTTGGTGAAGCAAATTGATACCAATACTGTAATTACTCGCATAAACAACTGGAACAACTTTGGCAAGTTCTTCTATCTGCTGCTCAGTTGATTGTGACAATCCCGTAGTACCAATCACTGCCGGGAGCCTGTTCTGCTTACAAAATTCAACTACTGACAATGTTCCCTGAGGGGTTGAAAAATCAATAATCAAGTCAGATTTTTCAAAATTAATTTGGTCTGCAAAGGTAAAGCAATTATTTGTTCTGCTTTGATCCACTTTGATAAGATCGATTTTCCCTTTGCTTTCTTTGATGACTTTTTCCAGACTTTTTCCCATTCTGCCCAGAGCACCATTTATTAATACTGTTTTCAATTTATCACTTTTCATCGTTTCCCTTTTTCTTTTCTTTTTTCTCGGATTGAATTACCTCTTTCACCCTTGAAACATTTTTTTCAAGGACCGATTTTTCATGATCATTACGAGCCAGTTTCACCTGTTTTTTCAAAGCATCAAGATGTTTGGCGTGATTATTGGTTTTGTCGTAATATTGAGCCAGCACATCAAGATAAAAAATCCTGTCTTCCACTTTTATCTGTTTTTTTATTCGGTCAAGAATTGACTTGGCTCTCTCAGGATTGTTTTGCCGGAGATAATAATTGGCCAACCAGATTGCAGCCAAAGAATTATCTTGGGTTGCCAGTTTCTTTAATAAATCAACTCCCCTCTGTTTTGTTTTTTTCTCCTTTGAAGCAATTTGAGCCAGAGCCAGATTGAGTCCGATTTTGGCATCCTGGCTCTTTTCAAACAAAGGTTCGAGATATTCAACAGCCTTTTTATGATAACCCGCATAACGAGCCAAAATACCAGCTCTTTTCTTGAAACCGGCAGTGGATTTACCACCAAAACCGAGCACTCTCATATAGTTTTCCCAAGCCTGGACATATTCTCCAAGTCCTTCGTGCACCCTGCTTTTAAGCTTGTAATATTCAGGTTTATGTTGATAGTCTTCTTTGAGTTGATTCAGGTTTCTCAAAGCTACCTTGTAGCGTTCCTTTTTGATTTGCCAGGGAACAAGTTGCCATTTAATGTTTTTATCTCCCGGTTTCAAAGCTGAGGCTTTGAGCAATGCCGGATAAATTTCCTTGTTTTTTTTAATTTTGGGAGCAACTCTGACAATCCCCATCAAGGGAAGAATATCGGAAGAACGCAACTGGGCTGCCTTTTTAAAGGAGTTGAAAGCCTCTTCATTTTCCCCCAGCATCAAATTTGCCTGCCCTAGATGAAGATAAGCTAAACCATCATCGGGATAAAACTCTATCCATTTCTTGAAAACCCTTCTGGCTTTGCCAGGCTGTTTTTGCTTAAGGTGGTAAAGCCCAAGTGCCGAAAGCACTTTGGTTGATTTCGGTGCCAGTTTTCTGGCTGAAAGAAGATGAACCTCGGCTGATTCAAGTCCTTTCTCTTTCCCTGTTTCAATTTCGAGAGCAGCCAATTTAAGCTGAACTGGAACCAGCTCTTTTCCCAGATGCATTTTATCAGCTACAGAAAGGTAAAGGTCTTTAGCTGCAGTTTTTTCTTTGTGTTCTTCATAAATAGTCCCCAGCAAAATAATTGAATCGATCTGGTCGCCATCTATTTTGAGAGCCTCTCCGCAAGCTTCAATCGCCTGCTCGCTCTTTCTTTCGAAATAACGACAGCGGGCCAGTTTATACCAAGTATCAGCCTTACCTTTATTTTTGATGAGAAATTCAGTCAGAACCCGGGAGCATTCTTTTATTGAACCTGTATCACGATATAATCGTGCCAGTTTGACAACTCCCTCTTCATTATTTTTGTCTTTTGACAAAGCATTCCTGTAGACAGTAATTGCTGCTTTTTTGTTTCCTTTTTTCAGAAGTTTGTCACCACGCTCCCAACTGGCCTGTTGTCTACTTTCTTTGCTTGAACAACTCATTGA
>JAQICJ010000184.1 GCA_027858615.1 Deltaproteobacteria bacterium | reverse complement strand
TTGCCAATCTGGTAGTTACTTCATATACTTGGTCGATCTTTGCCAAAGGCAAAATCTCCCCGTCAGAAGTAATTTCCCCGCCGTCAAATCTTTGAATGACTTTTCCCTTGAATTGATTGAATATAGTCGGTACACTATTTTTAATTTTGAGTAAGGCTTTTTTGGTGTTTTTGATTATCATAACCCTTTTATATCATAAAAGGATCTGCCAAAAAAACCTTTTTTTTAATTTTGGTGAGAAATCCGGGTGTATCCTTTCCCATAAAGAAGTTTCTATCTTGTGCTGGAAGTTCAGATATTTTGGAGATCCGATCTTGACGGGCAAAAGAACTCCAGTTTTACACGGGATGCCTTTTCTCTCCCGATAATTTATTCATAAAAAACAAAGTTTGACGATGTCGCTTGATTTAGTTATAAAATAGTTCTATCAAGAATTAATTGACTTGTGATAATCTTTTGGTGGAAAAGCAATATTTGCTTTCAGTGTATGTATTTAAAGACATAATTTCTTTTTTGGGCAAGACAGTTAAGATTAATTTTGGTCAGGTAAAGATCTTATTTTATGATTTTCCATACAAATATACACCATCAGAGATTAATATTCCCAGTTGTAAATTTTTATAACCAGGAGTGTTTACCTAGTTCCCATCCCAGAATGGGGTTTTTTGGATGAGGCAAAATTCCGTCGCCAGACGATTACATCCATTTTTGGGACGGGAACTACCTAATGACCACAAGTCAACATCAGTAGTAATAATCTAAAATATTCCAGTTGCAGGAATGGAAATATTTTCGACCCGGATAGTAATTGATTTTTCCTGTGCTATTAAAATTATTTGGGAAAATTCTATCCAGGGTCTGTTTTTTTAGCCAAAATAACTTATATTTTCCAAGACCCTTAACTTTTTTCAATCAACCATTGAAATGTTTGTATGAAGATTGGAAGTTCAATTCCAGTTTTTTTTCTCAACAGGACAGAGGAAAAGATGAAACCTTTTAAATTGCAATTATTTTTAATTATCAGTGGTATCTTTTTATTTTCAACTTCAACTTCAGCGCAGTCAGCCTCTTCTCCAGAAGTTCCAAAAAATGATAAAAATGACAAGGTTAAACAGCCGGCTGCAGTTAAACCGGAAAAAAAAGTTTCAGACAAAGGTGCCAGTGCTCCTGTAGAATCAGCTCCCATAACCAAAGGAACTGCTGGTAAAAGAAAATTTGTTCCTCAGCCGGGCAAACCTCAACAGGCCAAACTTTCAAAAAATGAACTGAAGCTCAGGCAGTTGGCCGAACTGGTTGAAGATCTCAAAAACAAAGTCACTGCAACCAAGTACAGACTTCAACTTTTGAAAGAAGCCATGATCACCACTACTGAAAAAACTTCAGTCGGTGGTTCCAAGCTTGAAATTGTTCATCACAACAAAATGGGCGGGGTTTTCAGAATGGTAAGGTTACGCTATTTCCTTGACGGCAAATTGATTCAGTCCCTCAGTGCCGACAATTCAAAAGATAAAGCTCTGCTTTCCAGAAAAAAAATTAAAATTCTTACCGATCATGTTTCTTCAGGTAATAAAAGGGTAAGGGTTTTTATCACTTACAAAGGCAATGGGTACGGCATTTTTCAGTATGTTAAGAATTGGAAGTGGGAAGTTCACAACACCTATACCTTTGCTGTAGAACCGGGAAAAATGCACCTGCTCGAAGTTATCGGCAAAGAAAAAGGTGGAATGACAACCCCGCTTAATGACAGACCCGTCATAAAATTCAAACTGAAATCAAGCAATCTTACTGCTGATTCTGTCAAGAAAAGCAAATAATCTATTTTTTCAGGAATTTATTCCAGGACATGAAAATGAAACATTTTCTGATACCAATTACCTTATTTTTAACGGTTACCACGGGAATATCCGAGGCTGGTGCCGAAACTATTCAGGATGCTGGTGATTCGCTAAAATTAATTGAAAATTCGATGTTTCGAGTCGAAAACATTCTTCAAAAAGCAAAAAAAATCATGATGGAAAAAAAATTTGATGCCATGAACCGTTTTCTCAACGGGGTCTATTTGCTTAAAAACGGCAGAGCAGAAGACGCCGCAGCACTGTTCATGTCATTGGTTAATCATCCCAAACTCGGCAAGGAAGCAACTTTCTACTATGCTGAGGCCATGTACAGAAGCCAAAATTATCTCATAGCTGCTGAATACTACAAAAAAGTAATGGTGCAAAAATGGAACCCCGAGTTCAGATCCAAAGCCATCAAAAGAATATTTGAAATATCCATGAAACCTGGAACTGTCTATCGGGGTAAAATTTCTGAATTAATCAGTGTTATCAATACAATAATCAAGGAAGTTCCGGAGTTGGCCAAATCGCCCCAGGTTATTTATGCTTCAGGTAAATACAACTATTACCTTGCTGCCATGGAGTTGAAAAAAAGCAAAATCAAAAGGAATTACCAGTTCATTTTCGGAAAATTGAACAAGGCTCTTTTTCTTTTCAACCAAATAACCCCTGCCCAGGGTTCCGAAAACAAAGTAAAATATCCTCTTCTTTATCCCCAGAGTGTTTATTATGCAGGAACGGTTCTGGTTCAACTTGCCAGACATGGAGCCCGCTCTTTTTATCAAGGAGAAAAGAAAGTTGATCTTTCTCAAATAATTTCCACTGAAAAGCGCAAGGAAAAACTTTTAATCGAAGCTATTCGCAAGTTCGCCATTTTGGCGGTAGTTAAAAACACTACCCCTCAACTTCTTGCTTTTACCAAAGTTTCTCAGGGTAAATTAATTTCCTACAAGCCTCAAACCAAAAATGAAAGTGTTATTCAGAATCTGGCACGTCTCGCCATAGGTCGTATTTTCTATGAGATGGGTATCACTATGGAATCAATCAAATGGTACAAAATGGTTGATGAAAAATCCGAACTTTACGAAGACGCCCTCTTCGAAATGGCTTGGGTTCATGTTCAGGAAAATACTTTCACCAAAGCAATTGAAATTTTCTCAATCCTGGAAGCTCGCAACAAGAATTCCATCTATCTTCCCCGAGCCAAACTTCTGCTTGGTTATTTGAAAGTTCGCAAGGAAAAGTGGCTCGATGCCAACAAAAGTTTCACCAAGACCTCTCTCAAATATCAGAAAGTCCATGATGAACTCAAAAAACTCATGGATAAAAAGATAGATCCATTTACTTTTTTCAGGCAGATCAACAACAAACAGCAAGATGAAAGCAAAAACAGCAGAAATAGTGGAATCTTTGATAAAAAATACAATATTCCTGAAGAAGCTGTGCCTATTTTTAAAAATAATCAAAATTTCATGAAGGCAATTTTGATTGCAGACAACATGAAGCAAATAAAGGGATCTCTCGAAATTGCCAAGACTTATCTGCAACTTGTCAGAAGAAGTTTGCGTTCTTCCTCCAAAATTGCCATTTTTCCGGTTCTGAAAAAGTTGAGAACCCGTACCTATGAGTATGAGTTCAAAAATATCAAAATTAGAAGACAAATTGTTTCTCTGGACAAAGAAAAGCTTTTCAGTGTATTGTCTCCAGAATTGGTGAGCAAGTTCAAGCAATATGAAAAACAAAGAAAAAATTTGGAAAAGAAAATTGCCAACATGCCCAAGAGCACCGATTCTTTGAATCGAAAACTCAGAAACAAAATCAGTGTTTTCAAACAATACACTGTCCAGGTTGAAAATTTGCAGAAAGATCTCAAAACAGCCAGGGAGTTTCTCAAGGGTCTATACAAATATTACCAGGATCTGCCGGAAGAAAAAAAGAAAAGGGCAAAAAACATTGTTGCCAGAATCCACAATGAAGCTGACAATCTTAATGCAGCTCTGAA
>JAQICJ010000174.1 GCA_027858615.1 Deltaproteobacteria bacterium | reverse complement strand
ATCCCTGGTTGGCAACGGATGCAATATTTAATGTTGTTATAACAGAATAACTCAATTTCAGGAATAATAAACCAAAACTAACTAAATTATTTCTACGGGATCTCCGGGGTTGATTTCCCATAATTCAGAACAATTTCCCGAATTGACAGCAAGTTCAAGAAAGCCTGCGCTGCCGGTATAAGCTAATTCCTTGCCGGCAGGAACATCAGGAAAGGTGCCAACCAGATTATCCGTGAAATGTTTGTAATTTATACGGATTGCAGTGATATCAACAATTTCCAGATCAGATTTTCTGATGGAAGTAATTACATTTCCAAAATGATCAATTTTCCAGACGATTCCGGTTAAGGTGCTTCCTTTGATACTGGCAGTAGGCAATGGTATTTTGATTGGAGTTTCCAAGATCTCCGGTGCAATTTCCTCCAGGCTTTTGCCATTGAGCAGTTCTCCACAGGCTGGAGCAAAAATATCCCGTCCGTGAAAGGTTTTGGATGCAAAAGGATTGATCCCTTTATCAATGATGTGACAGGAGGAACCATTTTCCAGGAAACTGGTGAAAATACCATTGTCAGGACCTACAAGATAACTGTCCTTCCATTTGACTATTATTGGATGGCGGCTTGAGCCTACCGTGGGATCTACTACCACCAGATGTACTGTATTTGGGGGAAAGAGATAAATGGATTGTTCCAGTTCAAATTGTGTCTGCATTATATTTCCTTGAGAAATATGGTGAGTCAGATCAACGAATTTGACTTGGGGACAATATTTTATAATTGTAGCCTTCATTTGGGCTACATAAGTATCGATTGTTCCGAAATCTGTGGTCAGTGTACAAAGCATCAACGTCTCCTTTGTGGGCAAGTGTTTTAGTTCCCATCCGAAAAAGTAAAGCATTCGCCTCAACACGGAATTTTAGCTCATCTGCTTTGTAGTAACTTCTTGAAATAGTGTCAACTATGTCGGCGAAGATACTGAGCACAACTGAGGCAAACTTCTTGAAATAGTATCAACTATATCGGCGAAGTTACTCCTCGCATCTGAGGCAACCTTCTTATCCAGTCAATAACCCCCATTCTGGGATGGGAACTATTCAACAAATAGTCCTTTGTTTTTTTTTGCTGTGGAGGTTATTCTTTTGGAGTTCCTTGAAGTTATTTGCCAGGTTTCTGTTTCAATTTCAGTGGGAAACCGGCTTCTAGCCATTTTGAATTATTGAAATGGCATATTATGTAAACTTTGCTTTACAATCAAATATACATGTTTTGAGTTAATTTGCAATGAAGAGATCCCTTTCAACTTCTCTGCTTCTGGGCTTGCTCATTTCCTGCACTTCCCGGAAAACCAGGGTAATCTACGTAAAACCTGTGCTTTGTTATAAATATCCTTGTGTTACCACTATGGCGGCTGGAGTGGTAGAACACCCCGAAGGAGTTGACAATCCTCTCAATTGGTATTTGTCCCAAAAGGGAAAGAATAAAATTCCTGGAAAAAAAAGCAACCAGTTGAAACAACTTGATTTTACTATTTTCAGTTTAATTCCCGAGAATAATACGGGCAAACCAGTTTTATTGCAGAAAAATCAAAAACTTTTCATCAATTATTCTCCCGCCCCCAATAACTTGACTTCCAGTAAATTAACAAAAATATTATCTGTAAAGAAACAAGGTAACAAAACAAAAAATAGTTTTCTTAGAGCAACTGTCAAAAGCTTCAGGGAGTGTAGCAAACCAGATTGCAATTCAAATCTGGCCAGTTCGCAACAATATCTTTTAAGTTTTTACTATAAATTTGGATCTGTTTCCAAAATTCCGGATCAGCAGAGCTGGTCTCAGTTAAAAAAATATGGGTATGAAAAATATGAAACACCTCTCCTTGATGCCCGTAAACCATATTTTCTTCTCGATGAATTTCCCCAAACCAATCATAAACTCTGGCTGGCGTTTTTTCGTTATCTTTTTCCCCTTGCTCTCAATCAGGGAAAGGCCAATAGCCTGACATATCTGCGATATAAGGGAATTAAAGCTTTTTTTGCAGGTAACATAATCCCGCTCGATACTAGCCATTTTCTTTACTTCATCCTTCCAGCACAAAAAATCATTTATAAAATTCCGACAGTTCATCCCGCTCAATTATTATTCTTTCTTCGGAATAAGGGTTTTATTTCTTTTCCTCAGATGTACAGAAGCTGGGA
>JAQICJ010000019.1 GCA_027858615.1 Deltaproteobacteria bacterium | reverse complement strand
GGGAGATTGGCTGATAGCTAGTTCTATTGGGGAATTGAAGGCTTGTAGTTAATTACGGAGTGGAAGAATTATATCGTTGTTAAATTTTGAATTTTGCGTGATTTCGACCTGGTCTGGTTAGTTTGTTCAGTTGGTATGTATATTTTAGGAAGGGAAATAGGTGTTTTTCATTGCAGTGGGGGTGGAAAATTACAGGAAAAAAAAAAGGAATAGAGGATAGGGGAAAATTGACCTGGTCGGGTTTAAGTTTATATTATTTTGCACGTAAGCTGATTTTTTGGTAATAGAATTCTAAACATTTTTATATTGTGAAGGTGTCATCCAAAAAAAGCTTTTTCTTTTTTTGGAAAATATTTTAGGCTGGAATATGAGTTTTATCAAATTAGACAAAAAGTATTTTAAAATCAGAGGTGTCATATTATTGGTATCTTCTCTGGCAGCTTTTCTTTTTCTTTTTTTTGGAAATAATTCTTCTTCAGAACCGGAATTGGCTGCTGCAAAAAATATTGTTCATGAAAAGCGCAGAGCTTGGAAAGAAAAGAATATCCCAAAGCAAAAACAAAAAAAGATTACTTGCAAAATTGAAAAAGTAAAGTCTCCTTTTATCCCAGATCTCGAAAAGATAAAAATAATACTGATTGTGGGCAAGGGAACAGCTGATGATGATCAGAATCTAGGTGGGTTTTTATCCAGAGCTTCTTTGCAAAAAAGAGCCGATATTTCAAATGTTAATGCATACCACGGAGCTGGTAAAATCTATTATAATCGTGCCCTTGCCATCCAGAAGGTATTAAAAAACGGGGATGAATTATCCAAACTTAATCCGAAAATCTATGGTAAAATTGAAAATAAAAAACAAGCTGAAAAAGCTTTAAAATCAAATCTAAAAAGAGCGCAGTATTATTTGGCAGCTGTCAGACCTGTTCCTAAATATAAATTCTGGTCAGAAGCTCTGTATTTCTATGCTTTAGCTCTTCTTTCCGATAAAAAGGAAGAAAAGGCGGAGAATAAACTGCAAATAATTGCAAGAACAGGTTCTCAAGCCCTTCCAGCCAGATATTCTCGTTTCTCGCTGGCCATTATAAACTTTCTCAAAGGTAATTATTCCCAGGTGAATAAATACTTGAATTTAGCTAGAAGAATCAAAGAAAAAGACAGGTTTGTATATGAATACATCAAATATGTAAGTAAATTTCATCAACAAGGTAAAAATATGAGAAAATTTGTCAAATCCTTTGGGGAAAAGTACACTGAGGTGGACAAAATTTATTATCCTGTACTTTACTATTTGGCCAGTTATTGTGTACAAAAACGGGCAATAAAATCCTGCAGTCTTAATTTAATGGAGAATCTAAAAAAGAAAGATAAAAATATTGTAATTGCTTGGATCTATTCTGAGTTGGTAAAAATTAAACAGCCTCAAAAAATTAAAAATAGAAATATCGGTAAAATTTGTGAAATTTATAAAGGATTGAAATGAAATATAAAATCGTTGATAAATTCAAATATGATCTTGAATTGGTGAAAAAAGGTATGTTCCATCAGGATTTGATAAATTATCTCCAGGAAAATATGGAAAGTGTTAAAGAGATTGAAGTTATTGATTATCAAGAAAGTTCTGAGGGATTTACAAGGAAGGTGAGGTATCTTCCCAAACCAGTTATCAAGAAAATAGGACCAAAAAAGATACCCCCGGAGGCAATGGAATGGGTTGAAATTTCAACCTGGAATGAAAAGGAAAATACTTTGGAATTTAGTAATATACCCACTCATCCCAAGGTAAAGAAACTTTTTGAGAATTATGGAAAGATAGAATTGATCCCCGGGCAAAATGGAGTAGAGCGAGTGATGACCGGAGCTGTCAATGTTAAAGTAAGATTTTTTGGTAAAATTGCGGAAAAGGTGATTACCAGCAAAGCAAAAAAAATTTTACAGGAAGAAACTAAGGTTCTTTCCCGGTTTATTGAAGAAAGATTGACAGGTAAAAATGAAAAAAAATAATCAATTGATAGCAATTGTTTTTCTACTGTTTTCTGCTTTTATTGCTCTGGATGCAAAAGCTTATGAGCCTTGGGAACACCCAGGAGGAGCCAGAGGTCTGGCTTTGGGGGGTGGAGTTATTGCTTCGGGAACAGGTAGTGATGCTTTGACAGCAAATCCTGCAGCCATGAGCTTGATCAGGAGTTATATCTGGGAAAATTTCTACAGTTTTTCTTCTTTTGACAAGGGCCATACAGGTACTACTTCATTGGTAGATTCCTATCTGAATCCTAAAATTGCTGCTGGTTCTTATTTTACTACTACTTTAGCTTCCCCTGAAATTTATGTTGATGGAAATTCAAAAAAACTTGATGAAAAATTTATGAAAGGCGGACTTGCAGTCTCAATGCTTTTAGGCAAGATGATCGCTTTGGGTTTTAACGGATATTATTATAAATTTGATCGAGAGGGCAGTGAAAAACGTTCTTTTCTCTCACTTGATATTGGAATGATAGTTAAAATCGGTGAATATCTTTCCATTGGTGCTGTAGCATATGATCTGATATCCGAACACAACGATGATCATCCTTGGAGTTATGGCGGAGGGATCGCCCTTGCTCTTTTCAAAAAACAATTTTTGATGGAAGCCGATGTAGTTATGGAAGGCAAAGAACCTTGGTATAAAGGTGGAGCTGAATTATTTTTCTCCAAGGGTCTGGCTCTTCGCGCTGGTGGTGGTTATCGTCAGCGCTATGAACGCACTTATCTTGCTTTTGGAATAGGTTATGTAACCAAGAAATCATCCGTAGAGCTATCCATGAGTCAAGGATTGCAGGGTGGCAAGAATACAATTGTCGGCATTGATTTGAGGTTTTTCCTGAAATGAAAAAACAACCTGAAAGTACAGGGCAAAACAACGGCTTGTTTATTGCAATTGAGGGAATTGACGGCAGTGGGACAACTACGTTGATTCGAAACCTGCTTCCTGAATTATCAGCCAAGGGGTACGAACCATTCTCTACATGTGAACCCAGCACCAGCGAAGTTGGATCCTATATCCGCAAAGTGCTGAAACAAAAAAGCAAATTGAGCAGCAGTGATGTGTTGGCATTGCTTTTTGCAACTGACAGAATTATTCATTACAAATCAGAAATAAAACCTGCAATTGACCAGGGTAAAATAGTTCTTTCCGATCGTTATCTTCTGAGTTCTTTAGCTTACCAAACCCTCGAAGAAGAAGAAAAGTGGGTTTATGCTCTCAACTCAAGGGTTCCGGCTCCTGATCTGACTATTTTTGTTGATATAGATGTTGAATCAGCTCAGGTCAGAATGGCTGAGAGAAAAGATCGTGATTTTCTGGAAGAAGTGAAATATCAAGAGATAATCCGGGGAAAATACAAGTTTTTACTGGCAAAATATTTTCCAGGAGCTTTTATTGTTGATGGACGCAATTCTCCCGAAAAATTGACTGAAATTTGTTTGGAGAAAATTGTTCAGATTTTGCGAATTTCTTGAACGCCGAACAATAACCGGTATAATGGTTTTTTATGGATTCATTGATTTTACTGACTGCCAGATACTTCAATGGCAAAACAACCCCGGTTTATTCAGGGAAGATTGTTTCCGACAAACAGAAATATCGAGAACTTTACCATAATCAGCATCATGTTGATCCTTGGTTTGAAGAAGAAAAAATCCAACCTGACAAATTTATCCATCCTTGCCAGGCTGAACTTGATCCCCAATTATATTCAGTGAAAATGTCAGATTCCCTTATTGATCCACCTTCTTTTCCTTTCAACTATTTTCAGCCAAATGTTTCCACAGGTAATGAACAGCAGCAGCCAGCCGAGCGAGTAAGCAATTTTCTTTTGGGCCTGTATGCCAAACAATGGGATAAAGTTGACAAATTGGAATTTGGTTCAAAAAACTGGTTTTCATCTTTTTGGGATTCCAATGATCAGGAATTTATTTACAGATTTGATTTGAAAAAACTGGGATTAAACAAAAAAACCGGTTATGACAGCAAAGAAATTGCAATAATCGCCTTGCTGGTTTATGCAAAATATTGTGCTGAAAATGATTCCCTCAACCACATGGATCTTTTCAAACTCTTGCTCAAAACAAGTTCATGGTTAGCTTCCAATTTGCAAACTGAAACTGAATATTAAATTCAAGTCCTGTAAAATTAGTTCAGATTGACTCTGTTTTTCATAGTTGGTTTGATGTTTATGATTCGAATCAGTTTTTTCATGTCTGATTTGATTTCAGTTATTTCCCCAATCTTATCCGCAGGGCAAATGCGACTGTTTTGAGAAAGGTTGTTTTATGCCAAAATTTCATATAGTTTCTTTAGGTTGTTCCAAAGCCAGGGTTGATTCTGAATATATGGTATCTTTGCTTGAAGAGGCGGGTTATCAGCAGATTGATCAGGTGCTGGAATCTGATCTTATTATCATCAATACTTGTTCTTTTATTGAAGAAGCCAGGGTGGAATCAATTGATACAATCTTGAATTTCATCAAAATCAAAAAGCGACAGAAATTACTGGTAGCCGGTTGTCTTCCCCAGCGTTATTCCAAACAGCTTCCCCAGGAACTGCCCGAAGTTGACTATTTTTTGGGCACTTCCCACTTAGGTAGGATAGTGGAAGTTTTGCAAGGAAATCAAAAAGTCCATGTAGATCCTGGTACTTCCTGGATTCCAGAAAAACTTCATCCCAGGCGATCCTCACTTTATCCGGCAACAGCTTATCTGAAACTCTCCGAAGGTTGTAATCGCCAGTGTGCCTTTTGTGCAATTCCTTCCATTCGGGGAAGGCAGAAGAGTTACACTCCTGACTTGATTCTCAAGGAAGCTCGTAATTTGGCCCGCTTTGGTGTCAAGGAACTCAATCTTATAGCTCAGGATTTAACCGCCTGGGGAGATGATCTCGAAAAAAACGACAACCTGAATACTTTGCTGGAAAAACTGGTCAAGGTGGAAGGAATTGCCTGGATTCGTCTTCTTTATCTTTATCCCGATCGGGTGAATCGCCAACTACTGGAGTTGATTGCCCAAGAAGAAAAAATAGTGCCCTATCTCGATCTTCCTGTTCAACATATTTCAGACTCGGTACTTGCCAAGATGAAAAGGGGCTATGGTGAAGAAACTCTCAGGAATAAACTCGACATGATCAAAGAAATAGTTCCTGAAATCTGGTTGAGAACAACTATTCTGACAGGTCACCCTGGAGAAACCGAAGAAGATTTTAATAAACTTTATGATTTTGTTAAAGAAACGAAGTTTTCCCATCTTGGCGTTTTTGAGTATTCTCCTGAAGAGGGTACTTTGGCTGAAAAATTTAATTCACCTCCACCAGAAGTTATAACAGAACGGGCACAAAAGATAATGCGGTTGCAAAAAGGAATCACCAAAAAGAAAATGGAAAAAATGAAAGGAAAAATTGTAGAGATCCTGGTGGAAGAATATGATCCTGAATCTTTTGTATATATTGGACGCCATAGAGGACAAGCCCCTGAAATTGATGGTAATATTTATTTGACAGAAAGCAAGGTTCAACCTGGTAATATAGTAAAAGCTCAATTGTTGGATTATAAAAATTTTGACTTTACAGGTAAAGTATTGTCTTGAATTGATTTTACTGTCATAATGGCAGAGAAATAATTAAGGTAAAATTCTAACCTTTGTTTCGGGTCCCAAGTTCGTTCCCGTTACACAAAGGTTAAGGTCATCTTCTGTGGTTTGGGATTTGAATTGATCAACATTACTAGTTCTTAAACAGGATCAACCATGTTTGCCAAGTTGATGGTTGCATCTCAATTCAACTTCTGGCTTGGTTGACAACCCTCATTTATTTAATTTAGGTTTAAAGTTTTATTGACTTTTAAAGGACACTTACTTAGTATGGTTCTCGGAGATATTTGATGAGAATAAGATATGTGGCAAAAACTGATGTAGGAATGAAACGAAACCATAATGAAGACTATTTCAGTCTGCTTGAAGAAGAGCAGCTATTTGTAGTCTGTGATGGTATGGGTGGTCACTCTTCCGGAGAGGTAGCCAGTAAAATGGCTGCTGAAAGTTTAACCGAGTTTTTCAAATACACCAAAAATGACAAAGATGCCACCTGGCCCTACAAGATGGATGCTGATTTGAGTTATGCTCAAAACAGATTTGTCGTCGGGATCAAGTTGGCAAATTTCAAAATTTTTCAGAGCCAGGCTACCGAAGCAAAATATAAAGGAATGGGTACAACCATTGTTTCAGTGCAGGTTTTGGGAGATCATCTTCTGGTGGCTCATGTTGGCGATTCACGTGGATACCGCATGAGAAAAGGAAAATATGAACAGATCACCATCGATCACTCCCTTCTCGAAGAATACAAGCAAGCCAAAACCGATTTAACCGATGAAGACGTCAAAAATTTCCCCCATAAAAATGTTATTACCCGAGCTTTGGGTATGAGGGAAAAGGTCAAAGTCGATATCAATAAAATCAAAATTGAGCCTGGTGATTCTTATCTCCTTTGTTCTGATGGTCTTTCCGGCATGCTTACCGATGATGAAATGGCAAAAATGATCTCAGAAGAAGACAATCTTGAAAAACTCATTTCCAATCTCATCAACCAAGCCAATGAAAATGGCGGCACCGACAATATCACCTGTGTAATTCTCAAATTCGAAGAATAGTTTTCCATTTCTGATATCAGTTTTTCAAGGGGTATAAATCAATGTTCAAAGCTGTTGAACTGGTTAATAAAATACTGAAGTCAGCCCAAGGTCGAAGTTTTGGATTTGCTGAATCATGTTCGGGAGGAAGATTGGCTGCTGCTTTTACTGCAGTTCCTTCAATTTCATCAATTTTCAAAGGTTCTCTGGTGGTTTATTCCAACCAAGCCAAAGAAAATATTCTGGGAATAGATTCAGGTTTTCTCAATAAATATGGAGCTGTAAGTTATGAAACAGCTTTGCTGATGGCACTAAAAACCAGAAAATTGCTTGATTGTGATATTTCATCTTCTATAACAGGTTATGCTGGTCCCGGGGGCAGAGAAGTCGGCAAAATATTTATTTCCATTTCCACTGAAGACAAACTGCTGTTTCAACAATATCAACTTAGTGGCAGTCGTGTGGAAATACAAAATCAGATTGTGTTGAAAATGCTGGAAAATCTGTTGAAAATAGTTAATAAAGAAGAAACAGATCTGATTGAAACAAAAATGATCGATTTTTAATTATGCTGCAGGATTAAATTCAATCGGGACAAGGAAAGCAGAACAGGAAATGTCAAAAGAGCCAAATGAAAACATTGAAATAGTCGAAAAAGATTTCCCTTTTAAGATGGAGGAAAATATTTTTCTTCATTTTTTCATACCGAGGAATACTCTTTATCATCTTGCCCGATTGCAAAAAACACTATACGACAATTTAACCGATGAAATACGGGATCAAATCGACTGGATCGAACCTCACAATCTGGCTTTTGTCATCAGATTTCTAGGTAAGGTTCCCAAACTTAGTCTTGATTTTCTGGAAAATTTTTTCATGCAATTGGCTGATAGTTTTCAGGTTAAAACAGTTAAATCCAGCGGGATAAGTGTGTTTTTCGATAATCAGGGTGCTCCCCGGGTTCTCTCTCTGGGCTTCAAGGAATTTGCTAATGAATTCAATCCAGCAATTGCAGATTTGGATAAAAATTTGCTGGAATCAGGTTTTTTCACTTCCGGTAATTTTTCCATCCCCCATATAACTCTAGGCAGGATTAATCGGGAACTCCCTCCTTTTATTACCCAAATTGAGAAATTCAACGAGCAAACAGATGTTACCAGAATCAAGTTGGAACGACTTGTTCTGTCCAGTTGGAGCGGGGAAAGTGCAGACACTTTTGAAATAATTAAAACTTTTCCGATAGGAAAAAAAGATGAAATTTCCAGATTGGACAAAAATTCTCTGTTGCCGGACATACTTCCAGCATGCATAAAAAAAGATGAAATAATCCAAAATATTTCAGATAAAACCAATATAGATCCTGCAACCATCGAAGAGCAACTTGATAAGATCAGACGCAGGGGCAATCTGCTTGACGATAGAAATACCGACAAAATTAATCAATCAGAAGATAATTCAAATCAAACAACAGATCAAAGTTCTGAGAACTTGAATAAATAATAGCAAAAATAATATAATAGAAGTCAGTACATTATCGCATGATTAATCTGCGATTTAGTCAATTCTGACCAAATCAGGAGACAATTGATGGCAAAATCAAAAAAGAGTAAAAAAACAAAAGGTTCATTGGATTCCACCCTTAAAACCATTCACAGACAATTCGGCAAAGGTTCTATCATGAGATTGGGAGATCAGGAAATAAAGGATGATATTCCTGTTGTTCCCACTGGTTCTTTCTCCCTGGATCTGGCATTGGGAATCGGGGGATTGCCCAGAGGCAGAGTTGTGGAAATTTACGGTCCGGAATCTTCAGGTAAAACCACACTTGCTCTTCACATTGTTGCCAATATGCAAAAACAGGGCGGAGTTGCAGTTTTTGTTGATGCTGAACATGCTCTAGACGTCAATTATGCAAAAAATCTGGGAGTTGATACAGATAATCTGCTTGTATCTCAACCTGATTGTGGAGAGCAAGCTCTAGAAATTACAGATACTCTGGTGAGCAGTGGAGAAGTTTCTCTGGTTGTTATTGATTCAGTTGCAGCTCTTACTCCGAGAGCTGAACTTGAAGGAGAGATGGGTGACACTCATGTAGGGCTTCAGGCCAGATTGATGAGTCAAGCCATGCGTAAATTGACTGCCAGTATATCTCGTTCCCAATGCCTGGTTGTTTTTATCAACCAGATCAGGATGAAAATTGGAGTCATGTTTGGAAGTCCCGAAACTACCACGGGTGGAAGAGCATTGAAGTTTTACTCTTCAGTTCGTCTTGATATTCGGCGCATTGGTACCATAAAAAAAGGTAACGACAAAGTGGGTAACAGAACCCGAGTCAAAGTGGTCAAAAATAAAATAGCTCCTCCTTTCAGACAGGCAGAATTTGATATTATTTACGGTGAAGGAATAAGCATGGAGGGAGATGTACTGGATTTGGCTTCCGAGCATGATATAGTCGAGAAAAGCGGAGCCTGGTATTCTTATGGAGAAGAAAGGCTGGGACAAGGTCGTGATAATGTCAGGGATATGCTCAAGGAAAACCCTGAACTCTTCCAGGAAATATATCACAAATTAAAAGAACATTATGGTCTTGTTAAATCAGAGGATAAAAAATCAGAAAAAGATGTTGATGCCGATAAAAAGAAATAGTTCTTCGGTTTTAAATTATTTTATTCTCCTTTATTTAAAAAGTGAAAAATGGTTGTAATCAATAAGAGGAAAAGCGGTTTTATTAAAAGTGCTTTATCCTATTATTTCTTTATTTTTTTGATGATTATCATTCTGGCGGGACTGGCCGGAGCTTTCATTTTTGGATTTTACGCCAGAGATGTTACCAAAAATCCAGATTTTGATTCCCTGAAAAACAGTGCTTCAATATCCACGCAAATTTTTGCAACTGATGGAACAATTCTGGCAGAAGTGAGTGGGATGGAGCGGGAATGGGAAACTCTAAAAAAAATCCCCAAACAATTGCAAAATGCCTTTATAGCAACTGAAGATGCCAGATATTTCGAACATGGAGCCTTGGATTTGGTCGGCTTGATTCGAGCTATAATGATCAACATGAAAGCCGGGATGATAAAACAGGGTGGCAGTACAATAACCCAGCAGGTTGCCAAGTTTTACATGGGAGGCGAACGCACTTTTGATCGTAAAATAAGAGAAATGATTCTAGCGCTCCGTTTTGAACGCAACCTTTCCAAGCAAGAAATTCTGGAACTATATTTGAATCTTATTTATCTGGGCAGAGGAGCTTACGGAGTAAAAGCCGCTGCCAGAAAATATTTTGATTCAACTCTTAAGGATCTTGATCTTGGACAAATGGCTTTGCTAGCGGGGCTGGCCCAAGCTCCAAGCAGATATTCACCCTATTATTATCAACAAATAGCCGTGAAAAGAAGGGAAACCGTTTTGCACTCCATGCATCAGAGAGGCTATATTAGTAAAGATGATATGGAGAAGGCAAACAACTCTCCCCTGCAAGTAGTTTCCGGCAAGGACTACTATAATGATAGAACTCCTTATTTTACGGAACATGTAAGACGTAAGCTCATTGGCAAAATCGGCAGGGAAGCCTTTAAAAAAGGTGGTTATCAGGTTCAGACTACTGTTCGACCTTATGTGCAGTATCTGGCCAGAAAAAACGTTGAGGAAATGGCCAGATGGCAAGATAAGCGTCAGGGTTGGAGAGGTCCCGAGAAAAAACTGGAAAAAGAAGAAGTAATCGAATTTATAAAAAAATCAAGATCTATATATGGCAAAAAGGGACTGCTGCCGGAAACCGATTATCTGGGAGTTGTTACCAGTGTCAGTTCCGGAGAAACCGAAGTCAGAGCGGGTGATTATCATTGTATTATTCCTTTGCGTCATCTGGATTGGGCCACTCCCTTTGATAAAACCACCGGAGTTAATGATAAGAAATTGGCTGATGCTCGTCAGGCTTTATCAAAAGGCGATGTAGTATTTTTTCGCATCGTCAAAAAGACATCGGAAGTTAAGAGTTATACCTGCAAACTTGAACAGATTCCCAGAGTACAAAGCTCAATTTACGCCAGGGACAATGATTCAGGTTATGTTGTTGCTATGGTGGGAGGGACAGATTTCGATTTGAGCAGTTATAATCGAACGGTGCAGGCTTGTCGCCAACCTGGTTCAACCTATAAGCCTTTTTATTACAGTCTTGCTCTGGACAAAGGTTGGTCAATCAAGAAAAAGTTTTCAGATATTCCCTATTCCATCATCGATCCTGCCACCGGACAAAGATGGAGGGTGAGAAATTACCAATATGAAAAACAATTTGACGAGAAAACTGTGCAGAAAATCAAAGAACACAAAATAACCCTGCAAAGGTCGCTGATTTGGTCCAGGAATATTCCATCAGTTACGATTTTTCAGGCTCTTGGTGCCAGAAGAGTGACCAGGTGGATTAAAAGATTTGGATTTACTACCAGAATCATCCCCGACAAAGGCTTGGCTCTGGGAGCAAGTTGTGTGAAAATTGATGAAATAACAACCGCTTTTTCGGTTTTTGCCAATAACGGCAAGTTGATCAAGCCGGTTGCTGTTAAGAGAATTCTGAATTCTTCCGGTAAGGTAGTGGTCGACAATAGCCATCCCAAGGATCCGACTCTCAACAGCTTTGACAGGATCAAGCGCATGATTCACCAGTTGGAAGAACCAGCTCCACAAGCAATTCCAGCAAAAACTGCCTGGCAGACTTCAAAGTTGTTGCGACAAGTTGTAACCAGGGGACATAACGGGGCAATCAGAAAGACGAAACTCAAAGTAGCCGGCAAAACAGGAACAGCTTCCAAAACCATGGATACCTGGTTCAGTGGCTATTCTGCCCACTGGTCGATAACTGCCTGGTTGGGAGATGAAAAATATGAACGACAATTGGGCTATGATGATGCTGCTCACATGACTACGGCGGTTTTATTTGCCAGATTCATGTATGATGCTGCCAGGTATTATCCCCAGAGAGAATTACCCCTCAGGTCATATAAAAGCGGTGAGTACCAGGATGAGACTCCGGAGTTCGTCTACAAAAAAAGTAAAAAGCCGGAATACAAACCCCCTAATAAAGATGTGCTTTTCAAAGAAAATGAGACTCCGGATAAGAGTTCAGATGCCCAATGATTTTGCAACTGGGATTATTTCAAATACATGTTACAATTTTCAGAACTCTGGTTTTTACTATAAGACAGGAAAACAATCAGACAGCAGACAACTGAATATTCAGAAAAAATAGATGGAGAATTAATCATGAAAAAACTTTGTATATTTTTACCTCTTATTATTATTGGATTTTTACCTCAATCTGTTGCAGCCAATAAATGGAAACAATTGAAGACCACCCCTAAAAAGATGGAAAGAGCTGATTTAGGCAAAGAGATCAAAAAAGATTTGGGTAACGATTATAAAAAACTGCTTAAAAGCAATTTTGTTTTGAAGTTGGTTATTTTAGGTGGGGGGGGACCCAACAAACTAAGTGAAACTGTGTTATTCCTCAAAAAGCAGCCTTCCCAAGTTTATGCTTCAGCCAAAAGTAATCTTCGCAAAAGAAGTGCTGTAACTCTCTCCGGCTATAATAACTGCAAATGGGATGGGGATAAGAAGCAACATTATTGCCCCAAGGCCGGAATTGCCAGAGTTGGAAGTGTTGATGTCACCGACGTTTTCAAAAACAAGAGAGTTCTGCTGGTCAGTCGAGCAAGAACCAAATACAAAGCAAAAACAGTTATCTGGTTGGGTTCTGACACTGATTTGCCTCCGACCTATTATCTTCAGTTCAATAAAAAGCAATTTGGACTGGATCACATCAGTGCCCAAATGTATCAGGTGCTTCCCGATAAAAAACCTGAACTGCCACCTAACCCAGAGGATTTAAAAGACCCGTTTGTAACCAAATCAGAAAAAAGTCCTGAAAAGCCGGAAAAAACTGTAAAACCTGTAGCAGAAAATAATAATGATAAAAACAAACTGACCAAGCCCAAAGCTGTTGTAACCAGCGACGAAAAAAACAAAACCCAGGAATCACCCCCGGTTGAAAATAAAATAACAGAACCTGGTTTTAAAACAATAAAAGTTAGAGCTTTTGGTAGTTTAAAGGGCTGGTTCAAAAAAGACTATCTGCAAAGTGTTGTCAACAAACAAAACAGAGAATACTACTGGATAAGAATCAGTATTTCCGACCTTGACAGTCAGGATTACGGTTCTTTCCAAGCTAAATTTCCTGCCAGACCTCAGAAAATTTTTGTTTATGCCTGGACTGATCGTCGCAGTGAAGAATTAACCTCCATGGGATTCCAATGTAAAGGCAGTTCACTTGGCGGTTGTCCCTACAAATTGGACGGCGAGCGCTGGTACAATCTTTCCGGAATGATCAAAGCCGGGAAATTTGAACTCAGATCTTTTCCTGAAAAAGAAAAAGCCGGCAAAGCCATAATCTGGCTGGGATTTATGAAATCGGTCAAAAATTTCAAATACAACTATAAGGGTAAAATAAAAATAAAAGCTGTTGTTCCCCTTACAGCAGTTCGTTTTCACAACAGAAGACCAAAATTTCCCCGAAAAGCTCCTGAAGGCTCAGCCAAAAAGATATTTGGTCGTCGTTCAGGTTTGGGGGGTAGAAATATAACAAAAATGGTTCCCGGAATCATCAAAGCCACCCGTGGTTCTTTGAGTCAAGATCTCAGGCAGACAGGGGTAGATCCAAAGCGTTCCGGTTTACTTAATTACAGACATGTTTACAAGATTGTAGTTAATACATCTTATGCCCAAAAAGCCAGTTTTGATATGAAATTACCTGCCCAACCCGGTCTCGTACTGGCTAAAAGTTTTGGCAGGGGTTATGGAAAGAAAATGGTACAATTGGGCAAACCTTCGTTATGCAAAGGTACTAAATGGTGCCCCTATCATATTCATTCCCTGAATTGGAGTTTGCTCAATTCGACTTTCAAAAATCAAAAGACCAGCGTTTTAATCAAAAATCGCAGAAGACTAGTTAAAAGATTGATTTACTGGATCGGATTTAAAAATAAACCTCCTAAAAACAGACTTCTTTTCAAAAATCAAAAGGGTAAAATAACAATTAAATCAACTTATTATTTAGTTTCTCAACTAGACAGACCTGATTTTTAAAATTACCTAAAAACTTCTATTTCTTCTCTTTGCCCAGTTAAATATGAAAACTTCTATCATCTATATTTGCTATCTGGTTTTTATAGCTCTAATTCAACTGTCCTGTACTGAAAGCCCCAGGAATAATAATTCTGCAGATGGTGATATTGATGCCGATACCCAAGATATTACCACAGATGAAATCGATGATCTGGTCAATGATCAGGTAAATGACAGTGAATCCGACGTTGATCATGGGGTCGATTCCGAATATCAACTGGGTAATTTTTTCCTTGTGTTTGATTTTACCCAGTCAACTTTCTCAATTTTTCACTCTGATAATCCCGAAAAACAGATCTGGTACACCGGCAGCAATTCTTTGGTAGAAGCATCCAAGGTTCAAAGAGAAGTGGAAGAACAAAGAGGTTCTTACAACTTTGTGGAAAATTCCACCTGGAGTTGTACGGGGAATCTGGATGAAAACTTGGGTGAAAATTTGGTTTATGATGGTTCTTCTCTGAGCATAAGCGGCTCTTTTGCTCAGGAAAATTGTCCCGATGGTTGGCGTTTGTCATTTTTTGCCAAAACAGACTCTTCCTTGGGGTTCAAACTCGAAATTCTGCCGGCTGAAAACGAAATCAATCTATTATCACTCAACTATGGTACTGACAGTTCCGAAAAGTTTTTCGGATTTGGTGAACAATTCACCTGGCTTAATCTCAAAGGACGCAAGGTGATAATTATAAGTCAGGAACAGGGAATCGGACGAGGTGCCGAACCTGTCACTTCTACAATCAATACAATTTCACCCGGTTCAGGTGGAGACTGGTATACCACTTATGCTGCTGTTCCTCATTATATAACCAGTAAAAACCGTTCTCTTTTTCTGGAAAATACCAAAGTGTCGTTATTTGATCTCGAAAATCCAGATAAGGTCAAGGTTCAACTTCACGGCAAGGTTATGGAAGGTCGAATTCTTGCCGGTTCCTCTCCCCTTGAGCTTATTGAGGAATATACAGCTTGGTCTGGTCGGATGCCGGCCCTTCCCTCCTGGCTCAACCAAGGAGCTGTAGTGGGAATGCAAGGTGGAACGGCCGAGGTTTATGCCAAATTGCAACTACTTGAAAATCATAATACTCCCATAGCAGCATTTTGGCTTCAGGACTGGGTTGGGAAGAGATCCACCCTGATCGGATCCCAATTATGGTGGAATTGGGAACTCAATGAAACCGCTTACCCCGACTGGGGACAACTGGTTTCCCACCTCGAGGACAAAGGCATCAGAGTAATGGGGTATGTCAATCCCTTTTTAGTTGATGTTTCAGGCCAGGAAGGTTTTACCCGCAATCTTTTTGCCGAGGCCGAATCTGCAGGATATCTGGTCAAGAACCAGGAAGATCAGACCTATCTTGTGCAAAATACGGATTTCAGTGCCGGCATGATTGATCTTTCCAATCCCGCAGCGCGAACATGGTTCAAAAATATCCTCAAAGAAGAAATGTCAGACATTGGTTTTTCCGGATGGATGGCTGATTTTGCCGAAGCTTTACCCTTTGATGCCAAACTCTATGACCAAAGTGATGCCGCCGCCTGGCATAACAAATATCCAGTTGAATGGGCTCGGCTGAATCGTGAATTTATTCAAGATGAAGGTCTGGAAGGGGAAACAGTTTTTTTCAACAGGGCCGGATTTTCCCGGAGTCCTGCTTATTGCACTCTTTTTTGGCTCGGGGATCAATTGGTTACCTTTGATGGTGATGATGGTATGAAAAGTGCCATCAAAGGGATGATCTCTGCCGGATTTTCCGGATACTCCCTTAATCACAGTGATATAGGGGGATACACCACTATCAGTGCCTGGATTAAAAATTGGTACCGCAGTGAAGATCTGCTGTTGCGCTGGATGGAAATGGCCGCTTTTACCCCGGTTTTCAGAACTCACGAAGGCAACCAGCCTGAAAATAATGTTCAGTTTTATTCCAACCCAACTACCCTTGAGCATTTTTCCACTTTTGCCAAAGTCTATCAGGCGCTGGCATTTTATCGTGAAGAACTCATGGTTGAAGCTGCCCAATTAGGCTATCCTCTGGTAAGACATCCATTTTTGCATTATCCTGATGATCCCGTAGTCGCTGATTTGGAATATCAGTGGATGCTAGGTTCGGAGTTCATGGTTGCGCCGGTTGTTTCTCCGAATTCGAGCACTGTGGATCTCTATCTTCCCAAAGGAAATTGGGTACACTTGTGGAGTGGAGATCTTTATGGCGATCCGGCTCAAGGAAGTTTTGTTACCATAAATGATGCATTTTACGGTTTCCCTCCGGTATTCTACAAACAAAATTCACCTGCCGGCCTTACTCTGGTACAAAACCTGGTTGACCGGGGTATTTTATAAAAATAAGTTTTAATTTTAATATTCAAATTTTATATATGGAGATTTTCATGAAATATTTTGTTATTTTTTTATCGCTGTTTTTTGGTTTTTCAGCCTGTACCATTTCCAAAACAACAGTTGATTCCACTACGGATCCCAAACTTCCTGATGCTGATTCCAAATCAGATTCCAAGGAACAAAAAACAAAATCATCGTTAAAAGTTTCAGAAAAAGCAAAACCATTGGGAACCATTACCGGTGAATCAATTGGTATTGTCAAGATAGGAGATCCTCTAGATAAAGTTCCGGGTTCCATTCAGAGAAAAGAAAAAGTTTATCAGGCTGAAGGAGATAAATACAAAAAGTATTTGTATTATCAAGATAGTAAATTGTTATTTGAAGTTATACCCAGAACCGATAATAACACCATAGGTGAAATCAGGATCCATTCTTCTCGGTTCCAGACTAAACAAGGTTTGAGTACTGCTTCTACCCTGCAACAGGTAATTGCAAGTTGCGAAAACAAATACACCCTTTTTTACACCTACGTTTCTCAAAGTTATATCATAAGTTGCAAGCAAACCCCCAAAATCCAGTTTTTAATCAATCCTGCCCATTTTATCGGGGAAAAAATATCCCCCAAATCCGATCAAGAATTTCTAAAACCATCACTTTTCCAAAAAGATGCTGAGATAATTAAAATAAGAATATATTAGTTTTATTGTATTACCTAGTTCCCATCCCAAAAAGGGAGGTCATCACCTGAACGCGGAATTTTACCTCATCTGCATTGTCATAACTTCTTGAAATAGTATTAACTATATCTGCGAAGTTACTCCTCGCATCT
>JAQICJ010000006.1 GCA_027858615.1 Deltaproteobacteria bacterium | reverse complement strand
TCCCAGGAGACAGAAATGGAAGAAGGCCAAAAAACCATGAATAATACTTCCTCCCAGGATTCACGGAAACAAAAAAAATACACAAAGCAGGAAATCAGGGAGAAAACTATTAAAGAGATCACTTCAATTTTATTGAAGAAATATTCCAAAGTAGAATCTTTCAGAATAAAAAGAGGAGTAGAGCAAACAGCAGCTCTCTGGAGAATTGATAAAGATGGTAGTGTTGAAAAATTCAAGAAGTTCTGTCTTGAAAATTTTCTTTCAGACGGAGACAAGTTGGACAAGTTGTTTTCGAGATTACAGCGCAATCTCGAGATAATCAAAGGCAACGGCACCCAAATGAAAATCCGTCTGCAGGAACCAGTTCATGTGGCCATGGGTGAAAAACTTGAAGTGGACAAGTTATTTGCAGCTTATTCGCCGCTGGCTCATTTTACAGAGGATATGTACAAATCCGGAATTGGATTTATTGTTACTTTGAATTTTCCTTCCTTTTCACTTGAAGAGAAGAATAGTCAAGGGCCACAATGGTCAAGAAAACAATGGGCTTATGCCAGAATGGGTGATGTTTTCACCGCTCGTATCCCAGCTGAGATCAAACAGGAAATATCCCGGGCAATGACCGAGGCCGATGATTATATTTCCAACTACAATATTTACATGGGAAAACTGGTGGATAAAAAGTTCAAAACCTGGTTTCCAGAAAAAATGAAATTGATAACCCACTGGAATCTCAGGGATGAATTGAAGTCCCGCTATGCAGACAAAAAGCACGGCCTCCATAGACAAAAAATAATCTATCAGGTCATGAAAAGAATCATCGAGCAGTCGATTCCCCAAAAAGTTATAAACAGTAATGATTATCAATGGAATCCTTTTACCAACAAAGTTTATAAAAACAAAAAAGTAATTCAGGCCAAGGCAGAGCCTAATACTCGTTATCAATATCTTTTGGATAATTTCAAGACAAGGAAGGCAGTTGACCCATATTCCCCCCAATATCCAACTTACATCAGTCGTGCCTTTAACCGTGATCTTGAATATTCTTTTGCTGAAATTGAAAAACTGTTTGTTTCTCTGGTTTCATCTCCCCAGGTCAAGAAAACTGCAGCTTTGATCAAAGCAAGACTGGGAAGAGAGCTGGAGCCTTTCGACATCTGGTATGACGGTTTTAAAAGCAGGGGGACCATTCCGGAAAACAAACTTGATAAATTAACCAGAAGTAAATTTGCCAATCCTGAAGCTTTGTACAAACACTTGCCCCGTTTTCTGGAACAACTTGGATTTACCCCGGAGAAATCCCAAGAAATAGTAGAGAAAATAAAAGTTGATCCTTCCCGGGGAGCAGGACATGCCTACGGTGCTGAAATAAAATCCGCCAAATCGAGGCTGAGGACAAGATTTGGTGAAAAGGGCATGGATTACAAAGGGTACAACATAGCTGTCCACGAGTTTGGTCATAATGTTGAACAAACTTTGACATTGCATGATGTTGATAATTATATGATGCATGGAGTACCCAATACTGCCTTCACCGAAGCCTGGGCTTTTATTTTTCAGAAAAGAGATTTGGAGCTTCTGGGAATAAAAAACGATAATCCCCTGAAAAAACACAATAGAGCTCTTGATAATTTCTGGTCATCCTATGAAATAATGGGCGTGTCACTGGTGGATATGTATGTCTGGAAATGGCTCTATAAAAATCCCGGAGTTGATAGCAGCAAATTGAAAAAAGCAGTGATCAGAATTGCAAAAGAAGTCTGGAATAAATATTATGCTCCGGTTTTCGGGGTAAAAGATGAACCTGTTTTGGCTATTTATTCTCATATGATCGATTATCCGCTTTATCTGCCAGCATATCCCATAGGGCATCTGGCGGAATTCCAGATTGAAAAACATATTTCAGGTAAGAATCCAGGGAGTGAAATGATGAGGATTTGTGCCCAGGGAAGACTTACTCCTGATTTATGGATGGTTAAAGCGGTGGGAGATAAATTGTCGGTAAACTCTACTCTTAAAGCAGTTGACACTGCACTGGCCAATTCTGAATTCAAAATTTCCAGATAAGAGTCTGCACAATTTCTGATTGGATGGAAAGGAAACCCGATCAATTACCTTTTTTATCAGGAAAATTGGTTGAAAATCAGGCTCAAATGCTTAACAATTAAATGGTAAATTAAAAAGAATTGTTGACTCAAGGGCCAAGACAGGACAAACTATTAGGTAGTTCCCATTTCAGAAGATTAGAGAAAATTAGTTTATTATTATGGAGTTTTCTTATGCAAATTATAAAGACAATTTTATTTATTCTGGTAATCAGTTTGTACTGGGGTTGCACCTTTGATCCCAGCGGACTGGATCCTGAAAACACCAACAACACCAACAACACCAACAACACCAATAACACCAACAACACCAACAACCAGGATCCAGTTTGTGGAGATGAGGTGATAGAAGGAGATGAAGAATGTGACAGTGGCAATTTGGATGGTTTGGATTGTGGGGATTTTGATTACTATCAGGGCAATTTAAGTTGTGATGACAATTGTCGTTTTGTTATCAGTGGTTGTTTGGGGATCTGTGGTGATGGAATTGTCGATACCAATTTTGGTGAGACCTGTGATACTACAAATTTCAACGGGCGCACCTGTGCTATGTTTTCTGAAAGAGAAGCTTATATAGGAAATCTTGTTTGCAATTCTCAATGTCAGACTGATACTTCTGACTGCATGCTCGCCGGTTGGATAGAAATAGTTTCCGGAAAATCCTTTTCCTGCAGCATTTTATACGATGGCAGCATCTGGTGTTGGGGACAGAATGACAAAGGTCAGTTGGGAATAAACGGATTGACTTTTTCCAAGGTTCCAGTCCGAATTCCCGGTACTTATTATGCTGTTCAATTGACAGCAGGGGATAGTCATGCCTGCATGATCAATTCCCAGGGAGAAGTCTGGTGCTGGGGTAATAATAATCGAGGCCAACTGGGCAATGACAGCAAAACCGATACTTCTACCATGGTCCAGGCAATCGGGCTTTCCAATATTGAAGATATTTCAGCTGGAAAAGAATTCAACTGTGCTCTGGATTCAATGGGAGACATCTATTGCTGGGGCCATAATAATCGAGGCCAACTTGATAATGAAAGTGGGGGAAACGAAATACTGATTCCTGCTCAAACTGATTCTCAGATTGCAGATATCAGTGATATTCAGGCTGGTAAGGAGCATGTCTGTGTATTGCAAAATACCGGGATAATCCAATGCTGGGGAATTAACGATAAAGGCCAGCTTGGTGACGGCACTATGGATGTACGTACCGAACCAGTATCTGTTGCTAGTATTTATGATTGCTCTTTTCTTTCAGTTTCCGAGAATTCCAGTTGTTGTGTCCGCAGCGACGGGAAGATCAGTTGCTGGGGTGCAAACAACGAAGACCAATTGGGTGATGGCAGCGGAGTGGATCAAAGTACTCCTGTTTATGTGCAGAATATAATTAATGCAGTCAAGGTTGGAGTTTTTAAAAAACACAGTTGTGCCATCCTCAACAACGGCAGCATCAAATGTTGGGGCAATAATCAGGACGGTAATCTGGGTAATGGTACCCAGATGAGTTCAGCCTCACCTGTGCAGGCACTTAATTTGAAGAATATTCAGGCATTGACCAGAAACGGCGACTTATTCAGTTGTGCCCTCAAAAGTGATAATACTCTATGGTGTTGGGGCTCCAACAGTTCGGGACAGTTGGGGGCAAATATCGAGGATGATCAGAACCGAATCGGGATTAGAGTGCTTGATTCCTGGAAAATGAAAAGATGCCGGGACACTACAGACAACAATAACAACGGCTATGTTGACAGCCAGGATCTGACCTGTATTCCCTATCTCAATTCTGTTTATGAATATTTTGATGGTAGTGATTTTAATTTTGATCTGGCCAATAAAACTATTACTTTTGCCTTCGAACCCAATAATTTTTCCTATCAACATCTTGTTGTTGATGCAACTGACTTTGCCGTGATTCCAGGAGGTGGCGATTCTTCTTTCGACCTCAATCTGGGAGATGATGAATACCTTGACCAGAATATCGGCTTCATCTTTCCTTTCTACCAGAAGGAATATATCAGGCTCTTTATCAGTTCAAACGGCTTCATTACCTTTGAAGAGGGTAATGCCGAATATACTTCTTCAGACAAAACCTTTCTCTCGGGGCCTCCCAGAATTGCATTCTTGTGGGATGACTGGCTCATGAGAAAAGAAATTCAGGAAGATAATATCCAAGTAGATACCTTTCCAGGAAAAATAGCATTCACCTATGTTGATATTCCTGATATCAATGGAACTTTTACCATGAGTTCTCAGGTTATTCTTTATATAGACGGAACCGTGGAAATTACCTTTCTCAATAACGACAATATTGAAGGAGTTGTGGGGATTACTCCCGGAAGAGGAGCCATGGTTCTGGATCCTCTTTTGGATTTTAACTAGCTTTTTTTGCTTCTTAGTTTTAAACTGCCAAAAAAATTGCATTATCAATCAAGGAGAACAAGATGAGAAATTACTCATTATTTATTTTTATTTTTATTTTTGGGCTGGTGTCCTGTTCCGGCAATAACATGGGGTCGAGTTATCCCACTCTTACAGTTCAGAGTGATCTTCCTATTACCAAAGTTGTTCTATATCAGAATGGGGTTGGATATATCGAACGTGAGGGCAAGATTGAAGGTTCTGTTATTAATCTCAGAATCCGTCATGATCAGGTAAAGGATATACTGAAAACTCTCACAGTGATCGACAGAACCGGAGGTCAGGCCGTAAGTATTTCTCTGCCTGTTGAAAAGAGCCGACTGGCCAAACTGGGAGAGCTTCCGCCCCAGGTACGCAATTCAGGAGGACTTTTGGCAATTTCTCGCTCTTTCAGGGGTGCTCGTTGTCGCGTTGAAACAAGTTCTGACTCTCAAACAGGCAGAATTGTCGGAGTTGAAAATCTCGGTACAAGTGAAAAACCAAAATACAAACTGACAATTTTAAAATCAGGTGGAACTCTGGTGTCAATTAAATTCTCCAAAATCAGAGCCATGAAGGTAATCGACAAAACTCTCACCCTGGGGTTGGAAAAAAGTCTAAATGTTTCTTTGAACAAAGGAACCTGGAAACCAATTAATCTTTCCATCCGCCTAAATAAAGGTGGAACTCATAAAGTTTCTGTCAGTTATGTAGTGGAAATGCCTGTTTGGAAACCGGCCTATCGCATGGTTATGGATAAGGATTCCGAAAAGATCCTGCTTCAGGGATGGTCGGTCGTGGATAATCTTTCCGGTGATAATTGGGATAAGGTTGTTTTACATCTGACAGCCGGAACTCCTCTTGCTTTCAAATATGATCTGTATACTCCCCATACTGTCATCAGACCTGATCTTACTCCTTCAACTCGTCGTTTTGCTGAAGCTCCTCCGACATCTGTTGCTTCAACCTATACCAAAAAGGATATGGCAGAAAAACCAGCACTTGCACCAAGGAGATACAAAAGAAAAAATTCAAGACGGCCAAAAAGCAGTGCTTCAGGCAAAAAGATGGAACTGAAAGAGAGCCGACGGTTAAGACTTGGAGCATTAAGTGGAGCCGGTGGCAGGTCTTCTTACAGAAGATCCCGTCAAACATTTACCCTGGACAATATGAAACGCAGTTACAGAAATCTTGTTTCCGGAGCTTCTATCGGTTCCCTTTTTCGCTATGAGATCGAAGAGCCTGTTACTGTTCCGGATCGATCTTCGGCTTTGGTTAATCTCATCAATAAAGAGGTGGAGGGAGATGATATTCTCTATTTTGTAAGTTCACGCAATTCACAAAATCCTTACCGAGCCATCAAATTCAAAAATACTTCCGGTTTTGTGTTGGAGAGAGGACCTGTGGCAATTTACAAAAAGGGTCAATTTGTAGGTGAAACTCTGGGGGCTGTAGTTCAAAAGAACTCAGTTGCTTTCTTGCCTTATGCCAAAGAAGGAAAAGCCATTATAAATCTCAGCACCAGTTACGAAAATGAAAACGCCCGGTTGATCTCCATCTGGAACGGGGTCATCAGAGTTGAAGAAAAGCGCATAACCAAATATGAGTATACTGTTCATAATCGTACAGAACGCAAATTTTCTCTCTGGTTGAGGCGACGCCGACGAACCAATTGGAAAGTTGTAAGCAAGAAGAAAAATATTATTTATGAAAAGGGAGTATATTATATTCCCTTTAAACTGAATACCGGCAAAAATAAATTTGTCCTCAAGGAAGAAACTCCAGTCAGAAGGACATACAGTCTTACCAGTCACAGGACTCCTCATCTCCTTAAACTCTTTTTAAAACACCCTGATCTTCCTGCCAAACTCAAGAAAAATTTGACTCAACTTATGGATTTGTGGTCAGAGATAGGCGAGATCAAAAAAGAGATGGATAACATTAATGATTCCAAGCAAGTCATGAGACAGGAACAATATGATGCCAGAAGAAATCTGAAGGTGCTTGGCAAAAAAGGTAACCGGGATCTGCGTCGCAAATTGTCCAAGTCTATTTCAAAACTCATTGATAAAATAAGCGATCTTAATGAGAAATGGGTTAAGTTAAACATGAAAAAGGGTAAAATGATGAGAAGAATTTCAGCCCTTTTCAAGATGATCCAGTTTAAACAAAAAAAATAATCCCCAAATCCCCATTTTTAATTTTTAATAAGGGAGATTTTAAATGAAAAATATTTTTCTTATCTTAATCTTTACAGTGATTTTCAGTTCTGAATCCAGAGCTCAAAATTCAGATTATCCCGAGGAATATTCAGACTATGATAATTCTTCAGGCTATGCTGAGCCTGAGCCTTCAGTTTATGCAAAGCCAAAGCCGGCCAGATATTCTGGAGGACCTGACAGGAAAAAGCCTTTGTTTCAATACCCCAAGTCCAATGAAAAAGATTATCATACTCTCTCCCTGACAATCTCACCGTTTCATTTGTTAATGCCTGTGTTTGAACTTACAATGGAAATCAAACTGTCTGAAAAGCTTGGTGCTGCCATCATCTGTGGCGGAGGAAGCGTAACTGTCAAAGAAGGAACTTACGATGAAACCGAGGTTGGGGTGTTTGAATTCGGGTCTCAACTCAAATATTATTTGAGTGGAAACTTTACCAAGGGATTCCATTTGGGAATTGAATTCATGTACATTGTAGCTGATACAGAAGTTGATGAAGCAAGTGCAACCGGAACAGGTCTTTCCTTGGGTCTCTTCGGCGGTTACAAATATACGTTTGATAATGGGATAACATTGGAAGCTCAGGCAGGTTATCAAAAATATCTTATCAGGGCAGAGGCCAGTGATGGAGTAAATACGGCATCCGAGGAGCAATCATCAGATAGTTTCTTATTTAATTTAAACGCCGGATTCAGTTTTTGACAGAGGTTTTACTGTTGGCAAGTTGCATCAGAAAAATTCTGTTTTATACTGTATTCAAATTTTTAAAAGTTCTGCTTCAGATTCAGGAAAAAGGAGGTTTTTCATGAAGGGTTTTCATTGGTTGTTGACAAGTTATTTGGTTATTTTATTTTCCGGGTGCAGTGAATCTGCCAATATTGCCGATGAGTTTGCCAAGGTTGCTCCTCAGAAGCAAATGGTTGAACTGAACATTCCCAAAGAGGATGAAGTTAAAAAAAATGAGGGAGATTTGGCCGAGTTATATCTGCAGACAGTGCAGACAACCAGAAAAGTCAATAATGCTGTTCTTTTTTGGCTCTCACTCGTAGAAAACATCATTCAGTTTCCTCCTTCTTCAGAAGACGATAGTTCTGCCCTCTGGGGTCCCTGGAAACCTGATGGTGCTTTATCCAGTGCCGAATATACTTTTTCCATTACTTTGAACGAAGATGATTCTTTTGATTATGCCATGTCTATCAGAGCAGCTGATTCGGATGATGCTTTTCTTGATATATACACTGGTCAGATTGCAGCTCAATCTTCCCTGGTATTAAATACAGGAACCATGTTTTTCGATTATGATGCTGCCGCTTCTGTTGATCTTGCTGTAACCCAAAGGGGAACCTTGTCCATAGAATATGATTATCAGAATGGTCAGAAGGATATTTTTATTGTTTTTGATCAATTCAGGGAAAACCAGGATGATGATCCAGTTAATGCCAATTATCATTATTATCTGGCTGGAGCCGGCAGTGGATATTTCGATTTTGAAACTTGGAGTGATATTCATGCTGGAAATCCTGACGCTGCTCAATACCCCAACGATGAACACTGGGAATTTCGTTCCCGGTGGACAGATTCAGGGCAAGGGCGTACCGACATCAAAGTGGAAGGTCAGGATCTGGATACCCAGGGTTATGAAAGTTTCAAAATTTCAGAGTGTTGGGATGAATCTTTTTTGAGTGTATATAAAGCCAATTTTATTACACCTGATAATTCTTCTGAAGTTGAAGAGGTACAATGGGGTGAGCAAGCTAATTGTTCGGCTTTTCCCGATTTTGAATCACCTCAGTTGGATTAAATCCTCAGTTGCCACAGCCTTGAATTTTTGCTTGCCTGACTCCTGAATTTGTAGATTGCAGGTGTAAATCCAGTAATCGTTTCAACAACAAAATAATAATTATGCAAATTTCCAGGGTGGAATTTTGGCATCTATCTTTTTCAACCAGGAAATAATCATTCCGTAGTTGGTAATGGGAATATTCTGCTTTGCAGCTTGATTGATGCGGGTAATTATTTCTCTGCGAGTTGTCATGCAGCCACCACACTGAATGATTAACTTGAAACCAGACAGATCTTCCGGATAATCTCTTCCGGAGGCAACTTTGAACTTGAGTTCTTTCCCGGTATATTCACGTAGCCAGCGGGGGATTTTGATTCTGCCGATATCTTCTCCGATGGGTCGATGGGAGCAAAGTTCGGAGATCAGGATCTGGTCTCCGTTTTCAAGTTGGGAAACAGCTTCAAGGCCTTTTTGATATCTTTCTATATCACCTTTGTGTCTGGCAAACAGAATGGAAAAAGAAGTCAGGGGAATCTCGTCGGGAACAACAGCAGCTACTTCTTCAAAAGCTTGGGAATCGGTGACAACAAGTTGGGGAGGTTCTTTGAGCAGATGGTTCAGGGTATGTTCGAGTTCGCTTTCTCTTATTGTAATTACCGGGACATTATGATCGAGAAGTTCCCTGATGGTTTGCACCTGGGGAAGAATAATTCTGCCTTTTGGTGCTTCTTTATCGATGGGAATTACCAGAACTACCAATTTATTTTTTTGCACCAAATCTGAAATTATGGGGATTTCAACTTGATCTGTCTGAATAATTTTATTCAAAGTTGTTTTTAGCAATTCAATGTTCAATCCTGTTTCAGCACTTGTTTTTACAGCTAGTGTCTGGTTTTTTTTGGCAAAATTCAGTAGTTTTGTTTTGTCCCCGGGATAGAGATCAATTTTATTGATGACCAGTAGCCAGGGAATCTCATATTTTCTAAAAAGAGCAACCAGATTGTTTTCATGGTTTGAAATTTCCATATTGGCCTCAATAACCAGCATTGCCAGATCACATCTTCTGAGAATGTTTCTGGTTTTTTCTTTTCGTTTGTTTCCTAGTTCCCCCCAGTCGTCGATTCCTGCTGTATCAATCAAAACCACAGGCCCTAAGGGTTGAAGTTCATATGATCTTTCTACGGGATCGGTAGTGGTTCCGGCGGTAGAGGAAACAATGCTGTAATCCTGATCGATGAGGCTGTTCAACAAGGATGATTTCCCGGCATTTCTTCGGCCGAAAATTGCCAGATGTTTACGGTTGGCTCTCGGTGTTTTTCTCATTTTTCAACTCCAAAGGATGGGGTATTGTTAAATATTATCAGGGCAGATTAACTTCAGGTTTTTTCTTCTGTAATTTTTCATGGAGATTCTCTAATTTATCCTTGGTATTGCAGGTTGTTTCCCGGCGTTGGTAAATCGAATATTTTTTACGCAGTTCATCTCTGGTGAAACTTGGCATGAAAACATTGCAGCCTCGGTTGAGCAGAAGTATTCTTGAACCTGGAACAAGATTATCAAAGGCGGTGGTGGCCGGAATGTGCATTTGAGGATTCATCAGCCTGAGTAAAGAAACTGCCAGAAAGTAGACGTCTGTGTTCAGGGTTGCCGGAGATGCAATAACTTCTTTGGGATTTACAGGAATATAAGGACCTATTCCGGCCATGGGCAGATTGAGGCCAGTGAGAAAAAGAAGATCTCGGGCCACCGTTGATAAATTGCTGCCGGGAAGCCCAATCATGAAACCACTTCCAGGGACAATTCCACTGCGTTTGAGATTCTCAAGGCAGTTGAGCCGGGTCAGCAGATTGTCGTCAGGATGCATTTCACTGAATATTTTTTGATCCGAGGTTTCGAAACGGAGAAGAAATCTATCGCATCCGGCTTCTGCCAATTTTTCTATTTCTTCTCTGGTGTGGACCCCGGTTGACAAAGTGAGAGCGAGGCTGGTGTTTTCTTTTATCGCTTTGATTATGCTTATGAGGCTGGACAGGGGATAATATCTGCTTTCACCACTTTGCAGGACTATTGTCGTTATATCTGTTTTTTCAATTTCCCGGGCAATTTGCAGGATTTCATCCAAAGAAAGGTGATAGCGACTGATATATTTGTTATTTTTTCTGATGCCACAATATTTGCAATTTTTCTCACAAATATTGGAAAATTCCAGGATCCCGCGTATTTGCAATTTGTCTTCAAAATTATCCAGTTGCACCTGGTGGGCGGCATCATAAACAAGACCGGCAAGTTCTTCCTCCAAAGAAAGCAAAAATCTGATTTCAGCGAGATTTGGAATATATTTTTCCCTTACCATGCGATTAACCAGAACTTCGGTTTTTTCCTTTTGTTTTAAATTATCCAAAAATTCCCTGTCTTTCTTTTTTATTTCAAAGGTAGACATCGCGTTTTCCTCTTTTCAGTTCTGTAAATTTTTCTTCCAGAAATTGTTTCAGTTCCGGTTCAAGTTGTTCAAGGTTGTTTTCAATAGCCGCAAAACCAGCTATTTTGGTAGCTGGTGAGCCATAATCAAGAAGATATTCAGCTAAAGTCAAAAGAGCGTTAGGAAGGCATTTTTCTTTAATATGGCCGGTTTTAGCAACTTTCATGAAGTTTTCCCCGGTGCGGCCCAAACGGTAGCAACTGGTGCAGAAACTGGGAAGAAAACCGCCTGCAACAACTTGTCTGATTATTTCATCCATGGGACGGTGATCTCCCAGAGAAAACTGAACAGCCGCATCTTTACGACTGTAGCCACCGGGATTGGTTCTGCTGCCAGCACTGATTTGGGAAATGCCCAGGTTTAAGGCTTCATTTCTGATATCAGGATTTTCCCTGGTGCTGAGAATAATTCCCACATAAGGGATTGCCAGCCTCACTATTGCTATGATCTTTTTGAATTCCACATCATTGACCGGCCAGGTGGGATTGGATGCAAGTGATGAACCAGGTGCCGGCTCCAATCTGGGAACACTGATGGTATGGGGACCGACTCCAAATTTCTTTTCAAGATGGTGAACATGTTGCATCAGGGCCAGAATCTCAAATTTATAGTTGTAAAGACCAAAGAGGGTGCCGATTCCCACATCATCAATTCCTCCTCTAAAAGCATCATCGATAGCTTGAAGTCGATTGTCATAATTGGATTTTGGTCCCTCTGGGTGCACTTCCTTGTAAGTTTTGCGATGATAGGTTTCCTGGAAAAGTTGATAGGTGCCAATACCCAGTTTTTTTAATTTTTTGAATTCGTCCACTTTCAGGGGCGCGGTATTAATATTGATTCTTCTGATTCTATTTCCCTTTACCTCAACGGAATAGATAGCTTCAATAGCTTTGAGCAAATAGTTAAAACCTTCGGCAGGCCAAGCTTCTCCCATAACCAGGAGAATTCTTTTGTGACCTCTGGCAAGCAGACACCTTGTTTCTTCCTTTATTTCATCGAGGGAGAGAAAATTTCTTTTGATAGAATGGTTGGATTTTCTGAAACCGCAATAGGTACAATCGTTTATGCAATAATTGGAGATGTAAAGAGGAGCAAAGAGTACAAGTCGGTTCCCGTACATTTCCTGTTTAATCTGATTGGCTACCCCAAAAAGTTTTTGCAGGTCGTCCGCTTTTTCAATACTCAATAAAGCTGCCGTTTCGTGAAGATTGAGACCTTTTTTCCGGGAAACTTTTTCCAGGATCTGATTAATTTTATCAGAGGTGAAGGAATGATTGAGAATATCTTCAATTTCTTCCTGATCAATGATTGTTTGCATGACACACTCTCTCTCGACCAAATTTCAGTGAAAATATTAACTGTTACCTTAGTTAGTTCCCATCCCAAAAATGGATGTAATCGCCTGGAGACGGAATTTTATCTCATCTGCTTTGTCATAACTTCTTGAAATAGTATCAACTATGTCTGCGAAGTTACTTCGCGCATCTGAGACAAACTTCTTCCCCAGCCGAAAACCCCACTTCTGGGATGGGAACTAGTTAGTGGGAATCAGTAATATTTGAAATAAGGTCTTAAATTGTTAATCCATAACCGATGTTTATCTGTAAAATTATATAAACACGTGATATGATAATGGATAAAAGTTGAGAATATGACTTTGGAACTGAACAAAACAATTGAACTCATTTGTAATATAGGGAAGAAATAGAAAAAATAAAGGGTTAAATAAGAAAAAAATCACAATAAGCATATTTTGGAACATGAACGTCTTTAAAATTTTTTAGAAATATGGAAATAACAAAGGGATATATTGAGAAGAAAGATAAAACACACCGATATAATTGCAAAATGAAGAATAAAAAGAAAAAATAAATTTTTATGAGAAAAAAATAACAAAAGGGTTGACGAGGAAAAAATATTCCCTATATTAACTTTAGCTGTTAAAGATTTCACAAACAGTTGAGGTTACACAGGTTGGTTTGTGAAGCTGTGATTGGTCTAAATTTAAGGAGTATGATTTTGGCTTCAGAAAAAACAATTGAACGACTCACAATTTATCATTTTATTCTGAAAGAACTTCAAGAAAGCCATGTATTGGCTATTTATTCCAAAGATTTGGCCAAACTGGCCCATGTTAAACCCTCTCAAGTGAGAAGGGACCTGATGGTTACAGGATACGCGGGAAATACCCGCAACGGTTATGATGTTGTCCAATTACAGGCAGCAATTGATGATTTTTTTAATTTCAAAGATGGAATTTAGTCAGTTCTCTTTGGAGCTGGAACTCTGGGACGGGCTCTGCTTACTTATTTTTATCCTCTTAAACCCAAATACGAATTTTTAGCTGTATTTGACAAAGATAAGAACAAAACCGGACGAGTGCTCAGCGGAACCAGAATTTACCCTGTGGAAAAATTTGCCGGGGTAATTTCCGGTCAGTACGTCAAAACCGGAATTTTAGCTGTTCCGGCCCAGGAAGCCCAGATCACTGCCAATTTAATGGTTGATAACGGGATAAAAGGGATCCTTAACTTTGCTCCGGTCCGTCTCCTGGTTCCCCCTTCAATTTTTGTGGAGAACATGAATCTCAGAGCGACTTTGGAAAAAGTGGCCTGGTTTGCTGACAAGTAAATTTTGTTCCGTCAGGAACTGGAAAGAGAGAAATTATGATTGAAAAAGAGAAGTTTGCGGTTGTGAAAAACAAATACAAAAATGCTGGCCCGGATGCCTTGATTCCTCTTTTACAGGATATTCAGGGAGAACTGGGTTATTTGAGCAGGGAAGCAATTACCGAAGTGAGCAAAGGGCTCAAGTTGTCGGAAAGCAAAATATATGGGGTGGCCTCTTTTTACAATCAATTCAAATTTAATCCTCCGGGCAAATACCATATTCAAATTTGCCGGGGAACAGCATGTCATATTAAAGGGTCAAAGACAATTCTGGAGCACTTGGAAAGGGAATTGAAGATTGCACCAGATCAAACCACCAAAGACGGGCTTTTCAGTCTGGAAGTTGTATCCTGTGTCGGGGCTTGTTCTCTGGCACCGGTAATTGTTGTCAACAATAAATTTCATGCGGATGTGGATAAAAAAAAGATTAAGAAAATAATCAAAAAGATAAGAAAGGAAGAGCTAGAATAATGAGCTTACTTTCTCAGTTCAGATGTTGCGATAAATGTAGTCACACTTTGAAAAACCCCTGTCGGGACAGAATTTTCTGCATGGCAGGAAAAACATCCTGCCATGATGATTCTTCCTGCAGGCAACTTCGTCAGGAAAATCTCAAGGTGATAAGAAATGAAACCGGAGAAGATAAAGTAATCTATATTGGTTATGGTACTTGCGGTCTTGGAGCGGGAGCTGAAGAAACTCGACAGCAGATTGAAAAATGGCTGGCCCATAACAATCAGGAAGATTACAAATTGATCAAGGTAGGTTGTGTCGGTCTTTGTTCCAGCGAACCATTGGTAGATATCCAATTGCCGGGTAAAGAAAGACTTTCTTTTGCCAACGTGCAGGCTGAAGAAGTTGCTGGGCTTCTGGATAATGTTTTTTCGGGAGTAATCTCTAAAGCCAAGGTTCTGGGAAGTTTTCCCAATGAAAATCTTGAACCCTGGGAAAAAGTTGACAATTTCTTTACTCAAGCCTTCTTTGCGGGACAAAAAAGGTTGGTGCTGGAAAATTGTGGAATAGTCGACCCCATGAGTGTGGATTCATATATTGCTAGAGGAGGGTATCAGGCTCTTTCCAAGGTCTTAAATTCATCTACCCAGGAGGAATTGTGTGACGAGATTGATGCTTCAGGTTTGCGAGGTCGAGGAGGTGGAGGTTTTCCAACCGGCAGGAAATGGAAATTTGCCTATGCCGAAAGTTCCAGGCAGAAATATATAATTTGTAATGCGGACGAAGGTGACCCGGGAGCTTTCATGGACAGAGCAATTATTGAAGGAGATCCTCATCGGGTATTGGAGGGGTTGTTGATAGCCGCCTATGCCATTGGAGCTTCAGATGGTTATATCTATATCCGCTCTGAATATCCTCTGGCAATCCACAGATTGGAAAAAGCCATCAAAGAGGCCCGGGTACATGGGTTGCTGGGATCTAATATTCTCAACAGCCAGATAAATATTGAAATTAAACTGAAAAAAGGAGCCGGGGCTTTTGTCTGTGGGGAAGAAACAGCTTTGATGCATTCCATTGAAGGCAAAAGAGGAATGCCCAGACCTAGACCTCCCTATCCTGCAGTTAGAGGTCTCTTTAATCAGCCTACTTTGATCAATAATGTTGAAACTTTGGCTACAGTCCCCTGGATTGTTGCCCGGGGAGCAGAAAGTTTCAGGAAATTGGGTACCGAAAACAGCAAGGGAACAAAAATCTTTGCCCTTTCCGGTGATATCAATCGAGCTGGTCTGGTGGAAGTGGAAATGGGAACCTCCATGCGGTCAATTGTGGAAACTATCGGAGGGGGAGTCAGTTGCGGCAGAAAATATAAAGCTGCCCAGATTGGAGGACCTTCGGGAGGTTGTATTCCGGCTAAATTCATAGATACCAGCATCGATTATGAATCCCTCAAAAAAGTTGGTGCCATGATGGGAAGTGGCGGACTTGTGATCATGGATGATAAAAAATGCATGGTCGATATAGCCAAATATTTTATGGAATTTATCAGAAGGGAAAGTTGTGGCAAATGTATTCCCTGCCGCGAAGGAACCCGTCGTGTTCTTCAGATTCTCAAGATGATAACTGGTGAAGAAAATGAAGATGAAAGTCTGAACAACCCTTTGGAGCGGATGCAGGCCATTGTTTCTCTGCGAAAATTGGCCAGAGTCATCAAGGATACCAGTCTGTGCGGCTTGGGACAGACCGCCGCAAATCCGGTAATCAGTACTCTGGAATATTTTCGTGATGAATATGAAGAACATATTTTTGAACGCAAATGTTCAACCGGAGTCTGCAGTGCCCTGGTGGAATATCACATAGATGCCGACAAATGCACTGGTTGCACCTTATGTGCCAGGGAATGCCCGGCAGGAGCAATCAAGGGAGCCCGCAAGGCACCTCATTACATAGTGAATTCCCAGTGTATAAAATGTGGAGTTTGTCTTGAAGTATGCCGCTTCGAAGCAGTTAATCTACGGACAGGTGAAAAATGATTTCAGTAAAAATTAACCATAAAACAGTAAAAACAACCCCCGAAAAGACAATTCTGGAAGTTCTGAGAAAAGAAGGAATTGATATTCCCACTCTCTGCCACATGCAAGGATTTCCTCCCACCGGTTCCTGCAGAATGTGTGTGGTTGAAGTGAAGGATTTCCCGGGACTGGTACCAAGTTGTTCATATCCTGTCAGGGCCGGGATGGAAATTCAAACCCATTCCAACCGGGTACTGGAAGCAAGAAGAACTATTTTGGAATTGCTGCTGGCTACTCATCCGGATGATTGTCTCTATTGCGGCAAAAAAGAAGATTGTTATCTCCTGGAATTGAGTTCTCGGATGAATGTTGATAGAAGACCCTATAGAGCAGTAAAAAAGGAAATGAAAAGGGATATCGCTTCAAATTCCATCATCAGAGATAACGCCAAATGTATTCTCTGTGGAAAATGTGTTCGTATTTGCGAAGAAGTCCAACAAGTGGGAGCAATTGATTTTGTAAACCGAGGTGCCGACACCTGCGTTGCTTCTGCCTTTGAAGACAGCATCAATCTTTCAACCTGTATCGGTTGCGGGCAATGTATCATGGTGTGTCCCACCGGAGCTCTGCAGGAAAAATCCTATTTGAACGAAGTAATGGAGGCTTTGAATAATCCGGCCAAAACAGTTGTGGTGCAAAATGCACCCGCTGTATCGGTTACCATAGCTCAGGAGCTTGATCTTGATTCTCAGGTTGAACCCCAGGCGGTTTTAACCGGAATTTTGAAAAAAATGGGTTTTGATTATGTTTTCGAAACCGGATTTTCTGCGGATCTGACAATTATGGAAGAAAGTTCGGAATTGATAGAGAGGTTGCAGCAAGGTGGAAAACTGCCCATGTTTACAAGTTGTTCTCCGGGGTGGGTTGATTATGTAGAAAAGTTCCATCCTGAATTACGGGATTATCTTTCTTCCTGCAAAAGTCCCCAGCAGATGCTCGGATCTCTGGTAAAGACATTCTGGGCTGAAAGCCAAAAGATAAATCATGATGATATTTTCCATGTTGCCATCATGCCTTGTACCGCAAAGAAATCGGAGGCCGAGCGTTCCGATTTACTGACAGGCGGAAATAAAGACATTGATGCCGTGTTGACAACCAGAGAATTTCTCAAATTGATCAAACTCCATGGTATCGAAGTGGAAAAAATCGAATCCAGCCCGGCGGATACTTTGCTGGGTAAGCATTCCTCAGCCGGTAAGCTTTTTGCTGCCAGCGGAGGAGTTATGGAAGCGGCTTTGAGAACTGCCCATTACCTGATTACAGGTAAAAACATGGAAGAACCCGAAATTTCAACTTTGCGCAATTTGCGGGAACATAAGGAAACTGAATTGAAAGTAGGTAATTATGATCTGAAAGTTGCAGTTGTTTATGGTTTGGGAGCAGCCAATAAACTTCTTGAGGAAATCAAAAGAGGAGAAGAAAAATATGATTTTGTAGAAGTAATGACCTGCCCCGGAGGTTGTGTTGGCGGCGGTGGTCAACCCTTCGGTGCCGATCAGGAAAAGATTCGAGAAAGAATGGAAGCCCTCTATAAAATAGATTCCCGGCAGAAAGTGAGATTTTCCCATGAAAATGAATCGATAAAAAATATATATGCTGAGTTTCTGGGAAAACCTCTGGGCAAAAAAAGTCATGAATTGCTCCACGTGAGGAGAACTAACCAATGAAAGTTAATGATATTTCACTGGTTTATACCATTAAAGACAAATGTCGAACCTGTTTTACCTGTGTGCGTAATTGTCCCGCCAAGGCCATCAGTATAGTTGATGGTCAGGCCCGGGTCATTCCCGAGAGGTGTATCGGTTGCGGCAATTGCGTAAAGGTTTGTTCCCAGGGAGCCAAGCAGGTAGTGAGTTATGCTGATGAAGTAATGGATCTGTTGCATAATTCCTCCAATAAAACCGTAGCTCTGGTTGCACCATCTTTTCCGGCCGAATTCTATGATATGAATTATCAAAATTTTGTGGGCATGTTAAAAAAACTGGGATTTAATTATGTGGTGGAAGTTGCTTTTGGAGCAGATCTGGTAGCAGCCCGTTATAAAAAACTTTATGAACAGGGATGTGAAAAACCGCTGATTGAATCCTCCTGTCCAGCAGTTGTCAATTATGTGGAAAAATACTATCCGGATCTGATTGAAAATATTGCTCCCCTGGTTTCTCCCATGGTAGCTGCTGCCAAGGCGGTGGATAAACTTTACCCGGAAAAAACAGACAAGGTGTTTATAGGCCCCTGCATTGCCAAGAAAGGTGAGATCAAGCATGATTTTACCAGGGATTTAATCAAATCAGCTTTGACTTTTGCTGAATTGAGAGAATTGTTCGAAACTTGTGAAATTCATCCTGAAGATGTGAAACCGGTTCCTTTTGACCAACCCCAGGCTGCCAAAGGTAAAATTTATCCCATCAGCCATGGTTTTTTTCAGGCGGCAGGTATTGAAGAAGATTTGATGAAATCAGACGTTATCAGTGCCGATGGTCAGAGTCATTTTATTGAAGCCTTGAAAGAATTTGAAAAGGGAGTCATCGATTCCAAAATTCTTGAATTGTTGTGTTGCCAGGGTTGCATAATGGGAGCGGGAATTTCCCATAATATGCCCATGTATTTTAGGCAGGCAAAGGTAAGTTCCTTTGCCAAAGAACAGAAGAAAAATTTTGATTTTGAACTCTGGCGGAAAAATTTTGCCGAATGTCAGGATTTGGATTTTAAAGTTGTTTATACCAAAGATGATAACAGAATTGATACTCCCTCAGAAAGTGAACTTGAGGAAATTCTGCGAGCCATGGGAAAAAATAATCCCAGAGATGAGCTCAATTGTGGAGCTTGTGGTTATGAAACCTGCCGGGAACATGCAATTGCAGTTTATAAAGGCCTGGCAGAAGTTGAGATGTGTTTGCCTTATACTGTGGAACAACTGCAGACTACAGTGGTCAAACTGGAAAACTCCTACAAAAAGCTGGCTGATACCAGGGAGGCTCTGGTGCATTCGGAAAAACTGGCCAGTATGGGACAGTTGGCAGCCGGAATTGCCCACGAGGTCAACAATCCTCTGGGGGTTATTTTGTTGTACAGTCATTTGCTGTTGGAAAAACAGGAAGAGCTGGAAAGCCGGCCGGAATTGGAAATGATTGTGGAGCAGACCAACCGCTGTAAAAAGATAGTTTCCGGGTTGTTGAATTTCGCCAGACAGAACAAGGTAACCAGAGAGCCGGTGAAAATACCGGTTTTACTGGACGATGTAAAAAAAACAGTGAATCTGCCTGAAAATATCGAGTTGAAAATAGTCAACCGGCTTGATGATAATCTGGTTGAGGTTGATAAGGATCAACTTTCCCAAGTATTTGTAAATGTAATTAAAAATTCCGCTGATGCGATTTCCGGGGAGGGTTTGATTGAAATCAAAACCTGTGAAAAGGATGATGAAATTCAAATTGAAATAACTGATAACGGCAAAGGTATTTCCCGGGTAAATCTCAAAAAAGTCATGAATCCGTTCTTTACTACCAAGTCCATCGGGAAAGGAACCGGATTGGGATTGGCGGTATCATACGGAATCATGAAGATGCACCGGGGAAAGATTTCAATTGACAGCAAAGAAGATGACGGCAGCGGCAACGGCTGGACCAGGGTCAGCCTTTCATTTCCCCGTAAGGAAAGAAAAGACTTTTTCGCATCTGATTTAGGTGAATTTGAAAATAAACAGCTCAATGAGGTGAAATAATGGATAAAGAAAGAAAAACAGCTTTGATTGTAGATGATGACGAAGATTATCTTTTCCAGATGGAGGCTAATCTTCAGAGGTTGGATTATGAGGTGACAACTGCTTCTTCGGTTCAAGAGGCTACAGCAATTATGGAAGAAAATCGGGATGTGGATCTGGTGTTGGTGGATTTGATGATGGACAACATGGATGATGGTTTTGTCCTGGCTCATAAAATAAGAAGAATCAACGAAAATATTCCTATTATCATGACCACTTCCGTGGCCAAGGATACCGGTTACGAATTTGACAGCGTCAAGGGAGAGAACAGGGAATGGCTGAAAATAGACAAAATATTGAATAAACCCGTCAGATTTGAACAGTTGAAAACTGTTCTGGCGACGTTGAAATAGATTTATCTGGAGAATGCCCATGTTTAAAAACAGGATTTGTAAAATTGCAGTTGTTGATGATGAAGAGGGAATTCGTCTGGGCAGCAAGTCAATACTTGAAGCTTTCGAGGTTGAAGTGGATGAAGACGAAGAAACCTTAAATTTTCAAATTGTTGATTTTGCGGATAAAAATTCATTTGTAATCAATCTTGAAAAAGAAGACGACCCGGATCTGGTTCTGCTTGATTGCAAATTGCCTGATGGAAACGGTATTGATATTCTCGATGAATATCTCAGTGAAAAAGATGATGTTGTCGTCATTATTATAACAGCTTACGCCACCGTGGAGAATGCTGTAAAAACCACTAAAATGGGAGCTTTTGATTTTCTGGCCAAACCCTTTACTCCGGATCAGTTGCGTCATTCAGTACGCAAAGCAGTAAATCACCTCTATCTCAAACGTAAAGCAGTCCAATTGGAGAAGAAACAAAAATCGATCAGGTTTGAATTTCTTTCAGTGCTTGCTCATGAATTGAAATCCCCCATTAATGCGGTGGAAGGTTATTTGGATCTCATGGAAAATGAAATAATGGGAGACCAGATCGGCAAATACTCCAAAATAATTGGAAATTGTACAGACAGAATTGGCGGAATGAGAAAATTAATCATGGATCTGCTGGATTTAACCAGGATTGAATCTGGGAAGAAAAAAAGAGAAGTAACTCGGATAGATGCAGCAACAATTCTGCGGGAAGCAATGGCCAATTTCAAATTAAGTGCTGAACAAAGCAAGCTTGAAATACAAATCAAAGCTCCTGACAAGTTGGAAATTGATGGAGATGAAGGCGAACTGATGATTATTTATAACAATCTAATTTCCAACGCAATCAAATACAACCGGGAAAATGGCAGGGTAACTGCCAAGTTGAGCAAAATTGAACAAGGCATAGAAATTGAAGTTGAAGATACAGGAATCGGTTTAAAAGAAGAAGATCGAAAACGCCTTTTTCAGGAATTTACCAGGATAAAAAACGAGAAAACCAGAAATATACAGGGAAGCGGTTTAGGGTTGTCCATAGTGCGAAAAATAACTGATCTTTACCAGGGAACGATTGAAGTAAACAGCAAATATGGCAAAGGAACAGTTTTTAAAATTAGATTAAATTGTAGTTCTTATTAATAGTGTGGAAGTTTTTTCACCATTTCGAACTTTTGAAAGGAGTCGAAATCATGGCTAAAATTCTTTGTGTTGATGATGACCGAGACGTAATTGAATTCTGTAAAGCAACTCTCGAAACTATGGGACATGAAATCCTCACCGCCCGCAGCGGCAAAGAAGGATTCACCAAAGCTGTTGAGGAAAAACCGGATCTTATTTTGCTGGATGTAATGATGGATGATACCACAGACGGATTGCAAACAGCTTATAAATTGAGAGGCGAAGAATCCATCAAATTTACTCCAATTCTGATGTTGACCTCTATCAACCAGAAGCTGGGTTACAATTTCAAAAGAGAAAGCGATGGAGCTTATCTCCCCGTTGACGACTTTGTAGAAAAACCGATATCCAGCAAAGAACTTATGGAAAAAAGCAAACACTTGCTTGGGTTGAAAAAAGAAGAGGTTAATGTCAACGGAATTTCTGAATAAGTGAACAATCAGCAAGCTGGACAAGTGAACAAACTGTAGTTCTTTCGAGTTACAGTAATTGCAAAAAATAGTTGAAGCTCGACCGGATAAATTCATCCGCCCCTTCAGCCCACCACAATTTTCCCGCCCTTCAGCCCACCTATATTTCCCTGCATCCCCATCCGGTCGAGTTCCAACTCCCAACACAACAACCGACCAGGTCAAAAAACACTAAAAAATAACCGTAATATCCATTTTTGTGACAGGAAAAAAATGAGTGAAAATGCTTGTGGAGTTGGTTGGGAG
>JAQICJ010000307.1 GCA_027858615.1 Deltaproteobacteria bacterium | reverse complement strand
TTATATTCTTTATTTTAAAAAACTTATTTCCTTTTAACTCTCTTCCTCGGGCGAGGATATGCCAGATCAAACCATGATTAAAATTAAAAACTGTACAGGCGGATATGGGAAAAATATACTCTGGAAACATCTTGATTTGGAAATCAACCGAGGCGATCTGGTTGCCATTGCAGGAGCAAACGGTACCGGAAAAACTACTCTGCTCAACTATATGTCAGGACTTGCTGCTCCACTCGACGGGGAAATCATCTTTCGCGGAAACAAGATCAGAGATCTGAGTCTGGAAGAACTTGCCACCAGCCGCTCTTTTCTTTCCCAGCAAACCCCTGACTCTATCCCCTTCAATTGCAGAAATATTCTGGAGATGGGTTTAATGGCAGGAAACAGAGGTCACTTGAACACCTCGGAAAAAGATCAGAAAATAACCAGGATCTGTGAAGAATTACAAATATCAGAATTGTGCAATAAACATTTCAACTGTCTCAGTGGCGGAGAAAAACGCAAAATACTTTTTGGACGAGCACTGCTCCAGTCCACCCAACTCATATTCATGGATGAACCTGCAGCCTTTCTTGATCCAGGACAAACTCTCTTCTTTTATGATAAATTGCGGCAACTTCATTTACAAAACAACTCCACCATGATCGTCATCACCCATAATCTTGACATGATCATCAATTATTTTCCCAAAGTTGTCCTGCTGGGAAAAAATGGAATTATTGACAGTGGAGATCCTCAAAAAGTACTGATCAGATCCGGAGAAACTGCCTTTGGTTTAAAAATACACATAGGCACTTATCAAAATCAAAAACGCACCTGGTGCAAAATAGCCCGTCCCCATGCATAAAAAAAACAGAACATTGACGAATCAAACAAAATTTTTATATCTAGCAGCTTTGCTCTGGGTAGTTCTGACCTTTTATTTTGGAGTTGCATTCGGGTCCTCGGGCTTTCTGCCTTGCTTTGATCTAATCAAACAATCGGGTTATCTTTTTGAAATAAGAATCACCAGAGTGCTTTTCTCTTTTCTGCTCGGGGCAGGTTTATCCATCAGTGGTGCAGCTCTGCAAGGTCTTCTACGTAATCCACTGGTCTCCCCCTACACCATTGGAGTTTCTTCAGCCTCTTCTCTCGGTGCTGTTATTGCCATCCGACTTGGTCTCGAGAATTTATTCAACGGCTACCTGGGTCTTTTCCCTCTGGCTGTAACCAGCGGAATCCTCACGATGTTCGCTCTTTTCTGGCTGGCTCGCAACAAATTGGGCTGGTCCTCCGTTTCCATTTTACTGGCTGGAATTACCATCTCTTTTTTCTGCTCCTCGGCCATAATGTTTGTTCAATACACATCGACTTATCGAGAATCCTTCCGCATGGTACGCTGGCTTATGGGCAATATCGAATTCATCACCCAAAAAGAAATCCTGGTATTTCTCCCCTTCTTCATCCCTTCGGTTCTGCTGCTGCTCTCTACGGGCAACAATCTCAACTACCTTTCCCTCGGAGACGATACTGCTGTCAGTTCCGGCGTAAACATTCAAAAAACCACTGTTTTTGTTTTTCTGGGCGCTTCCCTGCTCACTGCTACTTCTGTATCCATGGCTGGTCCCGTTGCTTTTATCGGACTAATTTCGCCTCATGTTCTCCGTCTTCTCAAAATCAACAATTACCGTCAACTTCTGCCCTTGAGTGCTCTTTTCGGTGGTGGTTTTCTGGTATTGTCAGATCTGGTTGCCAGAACCATAATTGCCCCTCAACAAATCCCGGTTGGAGTAATAACCTCTCTCCTCGGAGGCCCCTTTTTCCTCTTTATTCTTTTGCGAAAAACCAACTGAGAATTCAGATTTAAATTATTTGCACAGTGCTTGATATTGAGAAAACTGCAAACCCAGATCGTATTTAGCATTTGTGAGTTTTACCCTGGCGTTGGTCAGTTGAGTTCTGGCTTCAAGCAGATCGCTGACGGTGGAATACTCGTGTTTTTTAAGGTTTTCCACCTTTGTGTAGGCTGACTTTGCGGCTTTAAGAGCAGCTTTACGGGAAACAACCAGCGCTGAGGAATTTTGCACTTTGGTATAATTGTTATAAATTGAGAGTGAAAGACCGCGCTTGGCTTTTTCGAGGTTAAGTTGAATCCGGTGGTTTTTGAGATTAATTTTATCTTCTTCCCGCCAACGATTGAACCATTTGAATTTCCAACTGACCATTAATCCGACAAAACCTTGATTCATTGGTTCAAAATCACCGAAACCAAGAGAGTTTTTGTATTGGGCTACAGCCATCACCCGGGGATATTTATCCCATTGCAATGCTTTTTTTGCCAACTCAACCTGCTCTTCACGTTTTTTTAACATTTTGAAGATCGGGTTGCTTTGCATTGCCATTTTTATACATCTGCCGGGTGAAATTACCTTGACACCATTTGGGAGCTTGGCAATCAACTGCAGAGAACTGTTTATTTCTACCCCCAGAATATAAGCAAGAAATTGTTTTGCCAGTTGGATGGAGGCTGTAACTTTGATTTTTTGAGCCTTCACATCGGCCAGAGCCGATTCCACCTTTGCCAAATCAGCTGAAGTTGCATATTCATATTTTATCAGAGCTTCAACTCGTTTTTTCTGAGAAAGCAGCATTTTATGAGCATCTTCAATAATCTCAAGATAACTCCGAGCTTTAAAGGCTTTGAAAAAAGCCTCTTTGACTTTTGCTTCGACTTTGTCCCTGGCCATCTCAAATTCCTGATTCTTGGCTTCAACTTCCACCTTGTCCAAATCATAGAGAGATTTTAGTGAAAACCAGGGGGTAACAGGTTGGGCCACGGTCACTGTTGTCTGCATGGTAAACTGTTCTCTGACCATGATTGGATCCATATCGATGGAGATGGGCAAATTTTCGGGCAAAGCAAAATTAATGGCCAGGTCATCATTCCAGAAAAGTGCATTGGCTTCAACTTTGATAACCGGATATAACTTTCTTTTGCTTATATTCTTTTTGATCCTGGCTTCAGCTATTTCCAGAGCCTTGATTCTCAAATCAACATTTTTTTCTCTGGCCAGTTTGAGAGCTTTTTTCAAATCCAACCTGATTATTTTTCCCTTTTGATTATGCTGACCCAGCTTGCTGATTTTTTTAGTTATTTTTTTTAATTTCCTTGATTTTGGCTTATTTGCAGCTTTTTCCGGATTTTTTTGAGTTTGCTTTTCATTATTTCCAGCTTTAACAGTTGTATCTTGGTTTTTTGCTTTTTTTACGTCTTTTTCAAACTTCTTTGCTTTATTTGTTCCGGCTTTTTCCTCAACCTGTTTTGTTTTATCAGAAGCTTTAGCTGCTGCTTCATTTTTCTCTTGGGCCGAAACTCGGGCTGCCATCCCCGTCAAAACAAAAACCGCCACACAAATGAAATAAATTTTATTCATTTGACTACCTCACTCTCAGGATGCCTTATAATCAAATAATAAAGAACGGGTACCACAATCAGGGTCAACAAAGTTGACAAACCCAGACCGAAAATCATGGTCCAGGCCATGGGAGCCCACATTACTCCACCCCATAGTGCCAAGGGAATCAAACCACCAATAGTGGTCGCTGCAGTAAGCAGAATTGGACGTAATCTTGCCAGACCTGCATTAACCACAGCTTTTTTGTACTCCATTCCGTGTTTCACCGAAGTTTCCACAAATTCTACCCAAACCACAGCATTTTTAATTACTATTCCCGCCAGGGCTATAATTCCGATAAAGGCAGTAAAGCCAAAGGAATTACCGGTAAAATACAACCCCAGAACTCCTCCCACCAGAGCCAAAGGAACCGCTCCCAAAATTACCAGAGCCTGTCTCAGGGTTCCAAATTGCATGGCTAGTACAAAGAAAAGAGCAAAAATGGTCACAGCAAAAACAATAGTCAAATCTTTGAAAGTTTTCTTGCGCTCCTTTTCTTCACCTTCCACCTCCAGATTATAACCTGCCGGCAAATCCAGCTTTTTGACCTTGGGAAGGGTGCGCTGGAGAACATCATTGGCCAAAACTCCATCTTTGGTATATCCCCTCACAATAATTGCCCGTTGATTCCGATTGCGGTGAATTTTGCCGATTTCCCAACTGGGTTGAAGCTCGGCAAAGGTAGAGAGCAGAACCGTACTTTGGGTTGCCTGTGACCTCACAGCCATCTTCAACAGATCTTCAGGATGTTTGATAATCCCGTCTTTCAATTTCAGATTTACTGACAGGGGTTCATCCTGAGCTCTCCAGACTGTTACCGGAAAACCATTGACTGCAGTCAACAGTGCCAAAGCTGTATCAAGCCTGGTTATTCCCATCTTCAAAGCCTTTTCTTCATCAATTATAACTTTATACGCCAGTGACTCGGAACCAAAATTATCTCTGACTGATTTGATCCCAGGATCCTGTTCCAGAACATTCTGAATCTTACTGGAAATTCTTCTCAGTTCACTGATGCTGTCACCACTTACTTTCAAGGCAATGGGACTTTTAATCGCTATTCCCAGCAACATCTGTTTTACGACTATTCTTGCTCCGGGAATATGCTTCAACTCATTTTCCAGCTCTTTCACCAGCTTGGGAGTAACATGGGAACTCTCGGTATTTACGAGAATCTGAGCAAAATTAAAGGAATTCAACTGGGGCATGTGAGTAATCATAAACCGGGGCAAACCCTTGCCTACAACTGTCAAAGTACTTTGGACGCCTTTTTTTGTCTGGACAATTTTCTCTACTTTTTTGGATATTTTTCTGGTGTTGCGAATTGAACTGCCCTCGGGAGTCCAGATGTCGATAACAAATTGATCCCTTTCTGCCATTGGAAAAAAAGACAGACCCAGATGTGTGAACAAATAAAGCGAGCCCACAAAAGAACCTGCTGCCAGAATAATTACCAGAGGCCACATTTTAAGAGATCCAGACATCAGTTTTTTATAGAATCTTCCCACAAAAGACTTTGTTTCTATTTCGCCAATATGTTCTTCTTCTTTGGCCAGGTTTTCCAGATGCTCTTCCTGTTCTTTTTCGTCAGGTTCCTCCCCGTTTTTTTCTGAAAAAGCAGCTTTATTGATGGCAATTTCCAGGTCCCGTTCCTTTTTCAAGGCCTTTTTGCCTTTTTTGCTGAATCTCAAGAAATAATAAGCCAGGATTGGTGTAAAACAAACTGCTATGAAAAAACTTGCACCCAGAGAAAAAGTAAGCACCCAAGGAAGAGAACGCAGATAAGCACCCATTTCATCAGGAAGCAACAACATGGGGAAAAAAGCCAGAATCGAAGCAATAGTCCCACCGAGAATCGGGTAGATCAAATCCTGGGCTCCCCTGATACAGGCAGTTTTCAAGGTTGTTCCCTTTTCTATGAGCAGATGGATGTGGTCGATAACAATGATGGAATTATCAACCAGCATTCCCAGGGCAATAATAAAAGCAGCTACTGATGCCCTTTCCAGATCAACTCCAAATATGGGCATCAGTGACAAAGACACCAAAACAGCCAATGGCAGCCCCAGCGCAACCAGCAGTGAGGAACCGATTCCAAGTAGAAAAACCATGGCCAAAGCTACAAATAACACACTCTGATAAAGATTGGTGAGGAAATTGCCCAGATTTTTATCAACATGGGCAGGTTGATCATGAACCAGAGTCATTTCTACACCTTCAGGCAATCGGTGTTTGAAGTCAGCCATTGTTTTTCGTACCTTAGTGCCCATATCAGTAACATCATAGCCCGATTTCATGGAAATATTCAGAATCATGCTTCTGCTGCCGTTCGTCCTGATATAAATATCCTGGGGATCTACATATTCCTCTTTTATCTCAAAAACATCTCCAAGACGCAGGGGTTCTCCTGTTTTGTCGGAAACTGTAAAAATCTGCCTTTTCAATTCTTTGAGATAATTGTATTCCACCGGTGGCAGAATTCGATAATCTTTCTGTTTGCCATGCAAAATTCCACCTGGAACTCCCATATTCTGAGCTCCCAGTAATTTCTGGGCAGCAATGGGACCAAAGTCATAATAAATAAAATCATTTAATTCCCCGGCTATATTGATTTCTTTTTTATATTCACCTTCAAGTTCGACTTTACCCACCGATTCGATCCTGAGGATCTGGGACTTGAGATCGTCAGAAATATCTTTCAACACTTCAGGTTCAACAGCTTCTCCGTGAATCGAAACTATCATGCTGATCACATCGCCAAAATCGTCAATAACCGTTGGCCCTTGGATATTTCCCGGCAACTTGTTTTTAATTGAATTTATCCTGGCACGAATCAAATCCCACTGCTGGCTGAAATCAGAATTATAATCAACCTTGAGCATAATTATGGAAACATTGTTTTTGCTCTCTGATTGCAACTCTTCAATGGAAGCAACCTTTTCCAGAACCTCTTCAATTGGTTTGGTAACTTTTTTTTCAACTTCCTGAGCACTGGCTCCGGGGTAAACAGTAAAAATAGCAGCATAGGAAATCTCAATCTTTGGATCCTCCCGCCGGGAAATTGTGGTAAAACTGTAAAAACCCCAAGCACTCAAACCAAAAAATATCAGCAGGATTACTGTCGGTTTTTTCAGAGAAAATTCTGGTAAATTCACTTTGAGCCTCGCAATTTCAATTTTACACCGTCTTTGAGATATTCCTGGCCTTTGATTACAACTGTATCTCCAGATTTAACCCCTTTGAGAATTTCCAGTTTTCCCTTGAACAGCTTGCCCGTTTCTACAATCTGTTTTTTCGAACGCCCTTTTACTACCAGAAAAATATACTTTTTGTTTTCAAGATTTCTCATTATCGCATTTAATGGCAGATACAAACCCTGTACCGGTGGACGCTCCATAATAACCTGGGTGGACATGCCAGCTCGGATCAAGGGAAGCTTGGTTTTATCCTGAATATTATCGATCTCTACGGAAACCGGATAAGTACGAGTGGAAGCATCAATCATGAAAGAAACTCTGAAAACTTTGCCCTTTAAGGTTTTATTAAGTGAAGGGATTCTGACTTTTACTTCTTTTCCTCTTTCATAAAAAGAAATCTGGTCTTCAGGAATTGAAATTACAACCTTCATTTTGTCCATATCAAGTAAGACGCCAACAGGCCTGGAGGGAGCAACCATATCACCCAGAGCCACCATCTTTTTTACTATTATTCCAGAAAAGGGCGCTCGCAGAACAGTTCCGGAAAGCATTGATTCAGCCTGCATCAATTGCGTTTTAGCAGCTTTCCATTTACCTTCCACGCGATCCTTTTTTGCTCCTGGAACTGCTTCAAGTTCAGTTAACTTGCGTATTCTCTCCAAATCAGGTTTGATGGTTTCAAGTTGAATAGAAGCCAGCTTGCGGGCCAGCCAATAATCTTCTTCCAGTATTTGGCCCAGAATTTTGCGTTTTTCAACTCTGTCACCTTCTTCAAAATACAATTTCTTTATTCTGCCTGAGGCTTTGAAACTGAGGGCTACTTTTTTCCAGGGCATGGTGATCCCTGAATATACCAGATTGTTATCAAGACTTGATTCAGACACCTTTATTACTTCAACTCCTACCTGATATTCCTGATTTACTTGTTGGCCTGATTTATCATTGTTTTTCTTACAGCCAAAAAGCATGAAACTCGAAATAAACAGGAGAAAATTCAACAGAACAACTGCTTTTCTTGAATACATATTGCCACCATTCAATTAGTGAGGTGAGAAATTTATAAAGCGGGACCTGTATCTGGCTCCAGAACAAAAAACTGAAGATTTAAACAT
>JAQICJ010000290.1 GCA_027858615.1 Deltaproteobacteria bacterium | reverse complement strand
TCATCTGCTTTGTCGTAACTTCTTGAAATAGTGTCAACTATGTCTGCGAAGTTACTCCGCGCATCTGAGGCAAACTTCTCATTCAGCCAAAAACCCCACAGCTCGGACGGGAACTATCGAGTTCCCAAAATAAACAACTTCTCTCCAAAGAGAGAAAACTGATATGGATTCTACCATAAAAATACTACTACTACACCTTTTCCTTTGCTATCTTTTGTTCTATCAAGGATTGGGCGAATTTGTCGAATAAATCTCCAGATAAAAAGACGCGTATTATTAAATCTCAGATATCTGTTGTTGTAAGAATAAATTTATGTACTATTTCTTGAGTTAGTTTTCATTTTAAGAAGGAAAGTTATTGGCATCAAAAATTTATTTTCAAGTTCAAGGAGTTTGTTATGAAGAGTTTTCTGTTTATATCCATGGTGTTTGTATTTTTTTCATGTGGCGGCAGCGACGACCAGAATGCCAACCAGGTTCTGGTAAATATGGAACCGGCTACTGCAGAAGCTTGTCCCGATGGCGGGATTGAAATTTTCAGCGGAGTAGATCTTGACGGAAACGGCACTCTGGATACTGAAGAAATCACAGATTCTCAGGTTGTCTGCAACGGAGTGGGGGAAGATGGACAAGACGGAGAGGACGGCAAAGACACCTTGTTTCTTGCAGAAAACGAACCGGAGGGTTCCAATTGTACTTACGGCGGCAAAGCTTTGCACTACGGTCGGGATATAAACGATAACGGTCTGCTCGACTCCGATGAAATCGAAGGAACCACCTACGTTTGCAACGGGGATCCAGGGGAAGGTTTCAACTCCCTGATCAGCATCATGGAAGAAGAACCCGGCACCAATTGTACCTACGGGGGTCAAGCTCTTCGCACCGGCCTCGATGCCAACAATGACGGGTTACTTCAACCGGGTGAAGTTGACTCCACTGTATACGTCTGCAACGGCGCTAATGGCTACAGCAGTCTCGTTCGCCAGGAAGACGAGCCGGCAGGTCCCAATTGCACCTACGGCGGCAAAGCCATCCACAGTGGCCTTGATCTTGACACAAACGACTATCTCGATCCCGGAGAGGTTCAGAGCTCCAGCTTTGTCTGCAACGGTGCTGACGGTGCTGACGGCTACAACAACTTATCAAACACCCAGGAAATGGAGTCGGGCACTGAATGTCCCAACGGCGGCCAATTGTTGAGCACCGGTCTCGATATCAACTCCAACAACACCCTGGACGCTTCCGAAATCATGAATCAAAGTTATATCTGCAATGGTGAAAACGGCGGCATGGAAGAGGTTCAGGTGTCAAACGCCATCTGGGGAGGTGTATGCCAAGCAGGAGGTCTGAAAGTTGAAACAGGAGTAGACGTTGACAACAATGGCACTCTGGACGCCAGCGAAATCACCGAAACCCAGTATGTATGCAATCGGGTGGTTGAAGTGGCTCAAACAGCAATCGGTGCTAGCAGTTCTTGTATGTTGTTAACCACCGGCAAAATTTACTGTAAAGGAGCCATAACTGAAAATACTGTGGTAGATGAAAATGGACCTTTAGCAACAATAGCCGGGATTGACAATGCAGTTACCTTGAATTTAGGCTCCGGTTTCGGCTGTTTTACCAAACCTGACGGCACCCTCTGGTGCTGGAATCGCAACAATTACGGTCAATTGGGCGATGGAACCACCACCGATAAATTTACCCCGGTGCAAGTAATTGGTTTGAGTTCAGTTGCATCGACCACTGCAGAAGGAAATCACACCTGTGCAGTAAAAACCGATGGCACGGCCTGGTGCTGGGGAAGAAATGAAAACGGACAATTGGGCGATGGCACCACTACCAATAAACTTACTCCGGTACAGGTAAGCGGGCTCGGCTCCGTAGTTTCCATCTCTGCTGGCGTTTTTCACACCTGTGCATTAAAAACCGACGGTACGGTCTGGTGCTGGGGCCAAAACACATACGGACAATTGGGCGATGGCACCACCACTGATAAACTTACCCCGGTACAGGTAAACGATCTGAGTTCTGTTAACTCCATCGGGGCTGGTTTTTATCACACATGTGCCGTCAAAACCGATGGAATAAGCTGGTGTTGGGGTCGCAACAACAGTGGGCAATTGGGTGATGGCACTACCACCGATAAAAATACTCCGGTACAGGTAATCGGACTCAGTTCCGTTGATTCTATCTCTGGAGGTGTTCTTCACACTTGCGCAGTCAAAGCCGATAACACCCTCTGGTGCTGGGGTCACAACAGCAATGGCGAATTAGGTGATGGAACCAACAGCGAAAAACATACCCCGATACAAGTCGAAGGTCTGAGTTCCGTTGATTCCATCTCTTCAAATGGCTATCACAATTGTGCAGTAAAAACCGATGGCACGGTCTGGTGCTGGGGATACAATTACAGTGGGCAATTGGGCGATGGCACCACTGAAAATAAATCTTTGCCGGTGAAATTCTTAATAGATATGCAGGAACTCTTTCTTTAGATTCACCAACAATCCCCCCACATCAATCAATTCCCCTTAACTTACATTCCTTTCAATCCAAGATTTCCAGCCGGTTCATGGATGTTCCAGCTCACCTTATGGAAAAATTTGCCACTGCCCCAATTAAAAGCAAAAAAAGATGGGAACTACTTATCATTCAGTCCCAGGCGCCAGATGAAGCCTCGTACTTTTTCAACCCCTTTTCTTCCAAATATATAAACATAATCGCCAAAGCATTCTATTCCTGCCACCTGGTCAGTATTATTGCCTGCTTCAATAAGATGATTATCAATGTTTTTGTAATGGATTTCAGGAGTAGACAAATTTTCATCAATTATTGTTGCTTCAATTATTTCAGCATAATAGTCCGGGGGTATATCCGGAGAATCAATATTGTTCGGCTTAATAAAAGTTCTGGTAATGACAAGATTTCCATTATCGGTCTGAGCTAGATTATAGTTGGAAAATGAAGTATCGTAGTCTGGAAAAACATATTCAGCTAATTTGGAACCATCTGCAGTTACTCTGAACAAAGTTGATATGCAGGTTGAATCAGATAATTTTTCCTGGGTTATGTAATACAGATCGGAGTTATTGTGCTTTAACAGCAAAGATGGAGGAGTTTTGTAGATATTGTAATCCCATTGTGACGTAATGGTAACAGTATGATTGTCTGGACTTGAATTAAGGATGATTCTGCTGCCATCGTGAATATTGATTTTGCTCAGTTGCATTTCTTCTTCATCATGTACAAGGGTTGCCAACCAGGTGCTGTCAAGAACTGCATTGTCAAGAACAATTCCGGAGAGCTGGGTTGCATCAGGCAAGATAGATGTTTCAGTGCTTGTTTCGGGATCGATGAGGTCTAGTGCTTGTTCGGGCTCAATGAATCCATTGTTGCCGGACACTAATAACTTGTCGCCAAATGGTACAATCTTTCTGGGATGGGTCACATATATCGGGATGGTTTTTGAATTCAATTGATTTCCCGCATAGTCAAAAGATAAGAGTGTTGCTTGATTTATATCAAGATAATAGTAAAAAAAAGGATCAAAATTTTCTATTGGAAAAAGTATATCATTAAAAACTATAATTCCGATTGTTGTCCCTGTGTCAAAAATTGCAAAGCCCCGATCATTTTGTATTGTGCCCCATTGTTTTTTCCAGAGAATAGTTCCGTCCGGAGAAAGTTTATATAAGAAGTTATCCCAACAGGGATAGAATTTTTCTTCTTTTTCATCGCAACCATGTATGATTTCAACATAATAATCGTGGGTAGTACACTCTTGATCACTATTCTCGAAACCTTCCAGAGCCGAACCAGTATAACCTAAAACATAGAGATTACCCGAAGCGTCTGTGGTGAGATCGCTGACTGTATCAAATCTGTAATCCCCGGGAAAACCCTGAGAAATAAAATAAACATCATCACAATATTCATCGTTGAATTGGCAATCGAAACTGCACTGGAGTGAACTCCCCCATTTTCCGATATCCTTGCATTCAAGGTTTTGAGAATTTGTGTGGTCGCATTCGTCATCAACTTCACAAACTTGGTATTCTGTGCATTCACTGAAGTCTAAAGCACAAAACTCTGTGCATTTAACATAGCCTTTAGCATATCCCCATTCGGTACAATACCTGCTGTACATTGGAGCAAAACTATTGGAGTCACATTCTTCATAATTATCCATTTTCCCATTACCACACAATTCTAGCACAAGACATTTTCGTTCGGAATCGCAGGAGGAGATTAAAAAGATAATTGCTAACAATATAGTTCCAAATAGATTTTTCATTAGTTTCCTCCCGCCAGTTCATCGGGAAGTTCTCTTCCTCCCCACTCTACCAGGACGAAACCTGTTCTTTCCGGCCTTGGGCTTAATTGTTGCTCAGTGATTTCAAATTTTTCGTCCACTTCTTTATAAAGCATGGAGAAGCGGATAACCGTATCCGGCTCAGGAGTAACTCGCAATTTTGCCACCTCTTCCCACTCACTGGTTGCAAAATGGATGAGGTTGTATGGGTTGGCTTCGAGAATGGGAAGCCAGTAAATAATGAATTCATTGGCTTCGATTGAATTAAGTCCGAGTTTTTCCAATTTTTCTTCCAGAAATCCTATAATATCTTCACCTTTCACAACAAAGCCGGTATCGACAAAGATTTTGAGATTGGTGATTCCTTCCCAATAGAGAGCATAATACATTCTTTTGGTGAGAGGATCCTCAAGTGTTCCATCGGGTGAAGCAATAACTTCCCAGCCACCTTCGGGATAAACTGGATAGGTGTGGGTAAGCTCAATATTTTCCGGTTCGGAAAAAGCTACCTGGATCCAGGATTTTTCTTGGGGATAAAGATAAATAATCGGTTTGGTATTATTTGTATCAGGAACATAAGCACAGATAAACTCTGCTCTGGATCTGTAATTCTTATCACAAACACAGTATGAATCGCCTCTGTTGGTAACATGGCAGGAACCATGGCCACTGCAATAGTTAGGAGAGCAATCAGATTCAGGGCAAGATTGGGAATCACAACCAGAAAACAAGATAATCAGAAAAAATAGTAAGATAGACACTATAAGACTCCTTTAATTTTTTGCTACTTTAACTGTATATACTGAATTTAGCAGAATGCAAATAAATAGTTCCCTTCTGAGATGATAATTTTTACAGGAAGTTTCAGCCTTTTATTACGCCCAGGGGAGTCAGTTTTACTTTAATTTTTACCAGATTCTGCTGATTTTTCATGACTGTATCAATATCTTTGTAGGCTCCACTTGCCTCATCCAAATCTTTTTTGTGGTGCAAAGAATGAACGATTCCCCTTATTTTTAATTTGTAAACTTCATCTGAATAGTTAAGCCGGCGTCTGGCAGCTTTTCGTCCCATCTTTCTGCCGGCTCCGTGGGAACAGGATTTAAAACTCTCAGGATTGCCTTTCCCTTCCACTATATAACTGAAATCTCCTTGAGATCCGGGAATAATACCCATTTCTCCCTTTTTCGCCGAGGTGGCACCTTTGCGGTGAACAACAACTTTTTTGCCAAAATGGTGTTCTCTGGCGGCATAATTGTGGGCGATATTGATTGGTGTGGAAAAATCTACTCGCGGAGCTTCACAGAATTCGGCAAATATGTCCATGAATCTTTCCATCATCAGGCGACGGTTGGCCAGAGCAAAGTCAATACAATAGTTCATTTCGGCCAAGTAATTTTCTGCTTCCTGGGAATGAAGCGGAAAATAATCCAACTGCCAGGCTGCCGGAATTTGGTTTTTGTATTCTTTCTTCTTCTTTTTGGCCAAAGTATTGTAATATTTGGCAGTTTTGTAACCGAGATTACGAGAACCTGAATGTACCATCAACCAGATATAACCGTCATCACCCTTCTGAATCTCAATAAAATGGTTGCCTCCACCCAAAGTGCCCAGTTGTTTACGGGCATTTTCGAATTCTTGCTGAACAATATCTAATTTTTGGGAGATCCAAGGCATTTGGTGGACAGCTTGGGCTTCTTTGTGGTGATTAAACCCCACAGGAACAACTTGGCGTAATTTATCAAGAATTTGTTTTACAACAGCTTTTTGCAGATTTCTAACCGTAGTCTGGACAGCCACCATTCCGCAACCGATATCTACTCCCACTGCATTGGGAATAACAACATCCCGGGTAGCTAAAACTCCGCCAATGGGCATACCGTATCCCTTGTGAGCATCAGGCATAATAGCCACATGATGAAAAGCAAAGGGGAAATCAGCCAGATTCCTGGCCTGGGCCATTGCCCCGGAGTCGATTTTGTTGAGCCAGAGTTTTATGGGAATTGATTGAGTGTTAATTACCTTCATGGCTTTAATATAACATAAGAAAAATTAGTTCCAAATACTTGCAGAATCATGATTTTTGTCTTTTGGGTAAATTTCAGGAAGTGAGGAATTAATTGATCACGCAGGTAACTGGCTTGGATTTTATTGCTCCTAGTTAACAGATGAGTTATAGTGTTTTTATGGAATTTAACCCAATCAACTCTGGCAAAAAGTTCGTTAAATTATTTTTTATAAAGTGGAGAAAAACTTATTTCTGGTCTTCAGTTGTTTTTGGTCTGCTTTTGTGCGGTTGTATCAAATCTGACAATACCACTGGCAATGGGCATCAGATAAAACATGAAGATAACGATAATCAGTTCAAAGTAAATGAAAATCAAAACAAAAACAACAATGACCAGAAGGACAACAAAGTTACTGAACCAGATTTGTCGGATAAAAAATTTGAAACCGACAATTTTGATTATCCTGACAAGAAATCCCCACCAAAAAAAAAGAATAAAAGTAAATCAGAAGATAAAGAAAACATTAAAAACAAAAAGAAAAAGCTCTTTTGTGGAGATAAAATTATCTCCCCTGAAATTGGAGAACATTGCGAGCCGGGTCTTCCCCTCAAACATACATGTAAAAAGTTAGGCTATCAGGGTGGTTGCCTGAATTGCCGGAAAAATTGCAAATACGATTATTCCGGTTGTGTGAAACGCCGACAAATCTATCGTCGCGGCCGGGGAAGCTGTCCCTATATTTATTTGTGGAACGGACAAAAACACTATTATTATGGAGATTTGTCAGGGAGTGTACTTGGATACGGACTTAAATTTCTTAAACCCCAATATTATGGCGAAAACATCTACGAACTCGGCAAATACAAAGCTGTAAAAGGCCGATATACAATGAAACTGCGGGAAGTTATCTATGAATCGTCATTTTTTGACAAAGTACTGCTTTATGTTGTTGATCTTCCGAAGGGATACAAAGTTTTCAACCTCTGGAGCTTCACTTCCCAACTGAACCGAAAACCAAGAAAGGATTTTGTTACTGTTAAGAATTTGCGTGCACCGGTTTCGGCTGTTTCCGCAAAGGGTAAAAATGTGCTGAAGGAAATTTCCCAAAAAGATGGAATTCCCATGCCAGTGGATAAAAGTGATTTAAGTCGGGTGGTAGTTGATTTTGGGCCTTTGAAGAATCCCGAGCATACCAAATTGATTATTACTTCCTGGGGTTTTTACGGCAATTTACGCACTAAGCAAACTCCTCCTTATAGTGCAGGCACAACAATTGAAATACCAGACGGCAAAGGTGGCTGGAAAGTTGTAACCACTGCCGGCAAAAGTGCCGGGGACAGCAAAACCTGGGCGATTGATCTGAGCAATAAAATCCCCAAATCCAGCTCCCGCATGAGAATTACCATGGCTCATTTACCATCAGTTCTTGATGTCATCGACAAAGTTGCTCTTGATGACTCCAAACCGGTCAAAATCAAGATTACAAAAGTTTATCCCGAAATTGCAAAATTGCGTTTCGGGGGAGCAACCAAGGTAAAACCCAGTTCCCTCAAAAACCCAATCCGAGCAAAGGACGAAAAACTTCCTCTTATTCCTGAAGCATACATGAAAGGGAAATTTACCAGATTTGGTAAAGTGAAATCTTTACTGCAGAAAAGCGATGACAAATTTGTAATCATGGCCCACGGAGATGAAATATACCTCGAATTCAAAGCCCCCAAACCGGTACCGGGAAAATCAAGATGGGTTTTTATGGGAGCTGATGTATTTTATACCTTAAAATACCATCCCTACGGCAAATTGACAGATTCTATCAATCCCCTTCCCTTCCACGGTATGAAAACCTATCCCTATTCTAAAAAGAAGTGGCCTTACCGCCATGATCAGGAATACAAAAAACATCTAAAAAAATTCCAAACCAGAGTTCATAAATAGTTCCCATCCCAAAAAGGAAGGTCATCGCCTAAGCACGGAATTTGATTTGATCTGCTTTGTCGTAACTTCTTGAAATAGTGACAACTATGTCTGCGAAGTTTCTCCTTGCATCTGAGGCAAACTTCTTCACCATCCAAAAACCCCCATTCTGGGATAGGAACTATTTTGGGCTTGGGCCAAATCTATTGGGGCCGGAATTGCCTTCTTCCGCAAAAAATATCAGTAAAATAATAAATCCGGCTATTGGAATTAAACTCAGCAATATGAACCAGCCGCTTTTATTGGTATCGTGCAACCTGCGTACAGATACGGCCAATCCCGGAATAAGAATGAAGATCGAATAAAGCAAACTTAATACTGAAATCTGCATTCCAGCCATCTGTTCAAGCAAACTGATCACAAAAGAGATAATAATATTAAACAGAACAAACATCCAATATTCTTTTCTGCGTGCCCTGCCTTCAAAAACAGCATATTTATTCAAAACTTTAAGATACCAGTCCATAATTTTTCCTTTCTTCTCTTCAAGAATTTATAAAAGCTTTAACAAAAATAATTTAATATTGCAAATTAGCATGATGTCCACTTGTCACACCAGTTAACGTTTGCTGTTTGCTCACCATACAGATAATTGGGAGTTTTTGAGAAATAATTTGTAAAGTCGGGGCAAGGGGAATAACATAAAAATTCCATAACACTCAGGAGGTTTTAATGCCAAATTTTTTAGATCCCATTCTTATCTGGTTTCTTGCAGGACTTTTTCTTATCCTGGCGGAATTTGTAATTCCCGGCGTTATCATAATCTTTTTTGGAATAGGTGCCTGGATCACCACCATTTTACTCTGGCTTTTCGGCTTTGGCATAAATCTACAACTTTTTATCTTTATTTCAACTTCGTTGATTCTTTTGCTGGTTTTGAGAAAATGGCTGAAAAATATATTTCATGGTCAGGAAGAAGTAAACTTGAAACCCGGGGAAAACATGGAAGATATCATGGGCAAGGAGGTTATGGTAACAGAAGATTTTCACCAGGGACGAGGCAAGGTAAAATTTCGGGGAGCCGAATGGGACGCCAGATCTGAAAAAGATCTAAAAAAGGGAACCTGGGCCAAAATTATCGACAAAGAAAGTATTACCTTCATCGTTGAATAAATTTCACTAAGGAGAAAACACCATGACAACCGGAACATTTATATTAATTGGAATTTTGATTGTAGCCATAGTTGTGCTTTACAAAACCATCTATATAGTACCCCAAAAACACGCTTTCATCGTAGAACGCCTGGGGAAATACTCAAAAACTCTTGAAGCCGGCTTCCACATACTGTTACCTTTTCTGGATAGAATCGCCTACAGACATACACTCAAAGAACAAGCTATTGATGTGCCTCCTCAGGTCTGTATCACCCAAGACAATATTTCAGTAGAAGTTGACGGAATCTTGTACATGCAGGTTTTTGATGCAGCCAAAGCCTCCTATGGAATTGACCACTATGACTTTGCTTCAACTCAATTGGCACAAACCACCATGAGAAGTATTATCGGCAAAATGGAACTGGACAAAACCTTTGAGGAAAGAGACAAAATCAACGGCACTATCGTCAGAGCAGTGGATGAAGCCAGTGACCCCTGGGGAGTAAAAGTTTCCCGATATGAAGTAAAAAACATTGTCCCGCCTCAAAGTATTAAAGACGCCATGGAAAAACAGATGCGGGCCGAACGTCAGAAAAGGGCCGAAATTGCAAAATCCGAGGGAGATCGCCAAGCCAATATCAACCGGGCGGAAGGTGTAAAACAACAATCAATTCAGGAATCAGAAGGTGAAAGACAAAAAAGAATCAACGAAGCTGAAGGGAAAGCCAGAGAAATTGAACTTATAGCTACAGCTACTGCAGAAAGCCTCAAAAAAATCGGCAATGCCATTGAGCAAGCAGGTGGCAAAGAAGCAGTCAATTTGAGAATAGCGGAACAATATGTGGAAGAATTTGGCAAACTGGCCCAAACCACCAATACAACAATTATTCCCTCTAATCTTTCCGATATTGGAGGATTTGTAAAATCAATCCAAAACCTGCTCGACAAAAAGCTTTGATAGGAATTTTCAACCCCTGATCCTTATGCCCCTATAACTAAAATTCAGCGGGAACACATTTTAACCGAAGGAGCAATTTTTTTGGCTTTAATGTTTATTGCACAAACTTTGCCTTTAATAACTCTGTATTTGGCCAAACCATTGTTAAAATCAACCAAATATCCTCCTTTTATTTTATCAACAGCAAAACGATAACTACCCCTATTTGATTTTTTAATCTTATTCCTGACAATTCTGATTGCCTTTCTCTTTCCTGAATCATCGCTGGATTCCAAATAATAATATCCTCCAATTAGAATTACTATTATGGAAAAAATATATATCAGCACTCTCGAAGAGCTCTTTTCTTGAGAGGGATATATCTGACCACAGTATGGGCAAATCTTGTCATTTTCAGACACCATCTTACCACACCTTTTACACCTAAGACTTTCCAACTTTTTATAACCGAGTGGTTTTTCAAATTCATACATTGATTTTCCCTTTTGGGGATAAGTTAGTTCCCATCCCAAAAAGGAAGGTCATCGTCTGAATGCGGAATTTTACCTCATCTGCTTTGTCATAACTTCTTGAAATAGTTGTGGCTATATCTGCGAAGTTGCTCCGCGCATCTGAG